>CALGPA010000038.1 GCA_937960795.1 uncultured bacterium
CCCTCACCGGTCGCTCACCGGTCGAGCGTGCAAGCGGTGAGAAAATAAGGACTTACGCGATTTGCGGCTGCGCCATTTTCTGGGCATGAAATAGCCCCCGTATTTCTACGGGGGCGTTGTATTATGCTATGTGATTATTATTTGGAGAGCAGCATTTTGCGGGTTGTGGATCTGCTGTTGTTGTCAACGCGCAGGAAGTATACTCCGCTGGATACTGCTTGTCCACCTGCATCGGTGCCATTCCAGTTTACGGTGTGGCTGCCGGCGGTCATTTCGCCATTAACGAGTGTGTTTACCAATTGTCCCTTGAGGTTAAACACTCTGACCTTGGTCATGCCGTTTTCAGGCACTGAGAAGGCGATGGTGGTGTTTGGATTGAAGGGATTCGGATAGTTTGTAGCGCTCAGCTTGAGGGCGGGGGTCACACCGTCTTCGATGCTGGTGCCGGTGTAGACGATGGCGCGGATCATGATCTCGCCATCTTCTTTTGCGGTCCATCCGCCACCTGCTACATTGGTGTAGCTGTGTCCGGAGTTATCAGTATCAAGACCAATGGAGGCAGCATTCGGAGTTTCGAGGATGCCCAAGAAGAACTGTCCGCTATTGACCACCACTTCGGTCGTGAAGGGGATGTAATTCCATCCGGTTTTCACGCTGGTGCTGGGGTATTGAACCTGAGTCAGCTGGTCGCCGGGCAGGTTTGTGATGGGATCCACTTCATAGGCGCGGACGATGATCGAAGCGCCGGTGGGATTTTGCACATATACTTTTGCCCATTTGAGGGTGACGGGTTCGTTATGCCAGTTGTGCAATACAGCCATCTGGTTTGAAGAACCGACAGTGAAGCCTTCCTCTGCGGTGCCATCATCAAAGTAGGTCTCTGTGTGCATGGCTGGGGTTACAAACACGGTTTGGGTGTTTGAAGCAGGGGATTCATTTGCATCGTACATAGCGGTCACATAATAGCTGTGCACTCCGCCGTCTACGTTCATGTCAGCATAGTCGGTGACGGTGCCGGCAACTTCGTCGATCATGATCCCATCACGATAGATTCTGTAGCCTGAGACGTCGCGGGTATCTCTGATCTCAGATGCGATGCCTTCTACGGGGCCGGAAGTGACAGGATTCAGGGCTCTGGCGATGGTGTTTACAGGAATTTCCTGCGCGGGTGAGCTCTGGTTTGCCAACTGCACATTGCCTTGGACGGCTACATCATCCACAAAGAAGATGAAGGCGTCGTTTGACACGCATTGGATTCCAACGTAGATTTCTTGGCCGGCGTAGTTGTTGAGGCTATAGCTATATTGAGTCCAAGCGATCGGAGCAGAAACATAGTTGTCGCCACTGATGATTGTGAAATCAGCAGGATTGGTTCCGGTGGTTGAGACGCCAACTTTGAAGCGTTCCAAACCGTAGTCAGCTACGTAGCTCTTGCCCCAGAAAGTGAAGTTGTGACCCACTTCCGGAGTGAAAGCAGGTGTGATCATCCAGTCGTTGTTGGGAGGATTCACAGCTGCAAAGCTGGCAGCCATCTTCTGTCCACTGTGAGCTACTGCACCCTCTGTGGGAGGAGTGGTAGCGGTGGGGTTGAAGATCATGTAAGCCATGGCACTTCCGCTATTTGGGAAGGTGATTCCTTGGAAGCCGTAGGTTTGGGAGAGGTCACCATCAAAGAGGGTCCAATCGCCAAACTGCAGGGCAAAGTCGTTGTAAGACTCGAAGTCATCGGTAAATCCTGCAGGAGGAGGAGGTGTGCCACCCGGCTCGGTCCACTCAAGATTTACTGTGCTGCCATCTACTGTGGCAATGAGGTTTTCCGGAGGTGAGATAAAGACATCGTTCCAGATAGTGAAGTCGTCGATCATGATGCCGGTTCCGATAGCGGGGGTGGCATTGGTCTGGAAATACCAGCGGAATTTGACGGTATTGCCTGCGTAATCGGAGATGTCTCCATCCAGAGAATAGCTTTCCACCATGGAAGCCCACACCGGAGGAGCATCTGAATATACATAGTTGCTGCCATTGGGATCACCATAGGGGTTGCTCATGGCAAACCAGGTCATGCCGTTGTCAGGAGAGATTTGCCAACCGAAATAGTCGACATCCGGGAAGGTGCCGGGATCGGAGAAATCGCCCATGATCTGGAAGTCGCACCAGATGTCACCGCTTGAAGGCAGTGTGATGGAAGGGCTGACCAGGTAGTTCAGCATATTGTCGTTGTATGATCCATCATCATTTTGGTTTTTCATCACATGTGTAGGTGAGGGAGCGGTGACTTCAGTGGCGATGTGCCAGAGGTCTCCACCCAGGGGAACGAGGCTGCTGCTAACCATTTGGCCGTCATCGACGCCATTATTGGTATAGCCGGCAAAGGAGATGTCGTCCACCATGAAACCAAACATATTGGGCTGTTCAGCAGTGGCATAGGCAGGGTCGGAAGCAAAGGCAAAACGGATCATAGCGTCTTCGCCAATGTATTGGGAAAGATCAAAAGTAGCTGTGGTCCAATCTGTCAGCATGCCACCCCAGGCTGCGATGCCGGGACCTTCACCATGCTCAAAACCGAAAGCATAAGAAGAATTGAAGTCATATGCAGGAGTTCCTGCAATCACGTTCCAAGTCTGTCCGCCATCGATTGAGATACGCACGTTTGCAGAATCCCATCCATCATAAGGATCTTCTGCACCGGCAGGATCTTCCAAGCCGAGTCTCATTTTGAAAGTAAGAGTTGAATTGCCGGCGGTGATAGCTTGTTCCGGGGTATCCAGCACCAGGTATTGGTGATTGTAGTAACCACCGATATTGGTTCCGGATGCCAGATCAGTGTCTCCCATCCACCAGACGTCACCTTGAGTGCCACCATAGGAGTAGATGCTCCATTCATTGGGGCTCTCAGCGCCATCATAATGAACCCAGCCATCTGCGCCGGATTCAAAGTCTTCATAATATGCCACCACTTCATAGCGGGTTGCAAACACGCTGGTGATGAGCATAAGGGCTAAAATTACAAGCCATTGTTTTTTCATTGATCCTCCTATTAAGATCAGGGATATTATCCATGTCATCAAAATGTGGGATGCTTCGGATTTTGTCAATCTCTTTTTTGCTTCAGTCTGCTTTATCAAAGTGATCCCTTATGGAAGCTGTAGCTTGGGATGAGCTTAGCTCTGCCTGGAGGTCGAAGGCAGGCAAAAAAAAAGGGGGAACGACAAGCCGATCCCCCGTGAACTATCTATGATCATTTAGGTGTATTGCAACCTATAGAGATCGTAATACAAGCCTTTCTTGTCCAGAAGCTCAAAGTGTGAGCCTTCTTCGACCACCTTGCCTTTGTGCAGCACGAGGATGCGATCCACATGTTGAATGGTGGACAATCTGTGTGCGATGATGATCGAGGTGCGCTCTTTGATGATCTTTTCAAGAGCATCCTGGATCAGGATCTCGGTCTCAGTATCGATATTGCTGGTGGCTTCATCGAGGATGAAGATCGAGGGATTGTATGCCAAGACGCGCGCAAAGGCGATCAATTGACGCTGCCCGGTCGAAAGCGTGGCACCACGTTCCATCACGGGCTCATCATATTTGTGAGGCAGTTGTTGGATAAATTTATCGGCATTGACATAGGTGGCGACGCGCTTGATCTCTTCATCGGTGAGTTTGTCATTGTTCAAAGCGATGTTTTCTTTGATGTTTCCACTAAAGATAAAGACATCCTGCTGCACGATGCCCACATTCGAGCGGATATCAGAGAGCGCGTATTTGTCCAGAGCTTTGCCATCTACGAGGATGCGCCCCTTTTGGAAGGGGTACATGCCAAGGATCAGGTTTACGATGGAGGTCTTGCCGCTGCCGGTGTGTCCCACTAGGGCTATCTTCTCTCCGGGACGGATCTTGAAGCTCACGTCTTTGAGCACCCATTCGTTTTCGTTGTATGCCAGCCAGACGTTTTCAAACTCTATCTCGCCTTCGAGCTTGACGCCGGTCGCCAGTTCATCTCGATAGTCATCCGGCTTCAAGTCCATCAAATCAAAGATGCGCTCTGCGCCTGCTAATGCGCCCTGAAGCACATTGAACTTCTCCGAGAAGTCGTTGATGGGTTGAAAGAGCTTGCGAACGTATTGGGTGAATGCCATCAAAAGACCGATGGTGATGGCATTGCGCAGGATCTGTCCGCCACCATACCAGATGATCAGTGCCACGGCGATCTGTGACGACACGTGGATGATCGGTCTGAAGAAGGCAAAGAGCTTGAGCTGCTTCATCGAGGTCTGGAAATAGGTGTGGTTTATGTTCGAAAATTCATCCCGCTTGTGGCTATATTGATTAAAGAGCTGAATGATCTTCTGTCCGGCGATGTGCTCAGCCAAGGTGGCATTGAGCTGCGCCAGATACTTACGCACTTCGCGGTAGATCACCCTGGTCTTGCTGCGGAACACGGCAATGACCCAGATCAAGAGCGGCAGAATCGCCATGCTTACTAGAGCAAGTTGCCAATTGAGGATCGTCATCAGGATGATGATCGCAAAGACCAAGATCACGTCCTGCACGATGGTGATCACTCCCGAAGCGAGCATTTCATCGATGGCGCGGATGTCGTTTGTCACGCGCGTCACCAGTCTTCCCACCGGGTTAGTATCAAAGTATTTGGTCGGCATCTTTTGTAGATGCGCAAAGACATCATGCCTCAGGTCATTCATCGCTTTTTGGGAGAAGGTGGTGGTGAGCACCGCCTGTGTGTAGCCCGCGGCGAATCTGATGATGATGATGATCAAATATATCATGGCGAGGCGCAACAGCGCTTTTGAGGAATCACTGCGCACTTCTAGGCGGTCATTCTTAGGAACCTCCTGCAGACGATCTTGCGCGATTGCTATCTTACCTTCACCGATGTAAAAATATCCATCCAGCTCTCTAATGGCACGCTCAGGGTTGGACTCAAGGCTCAGGTATCTATTGAGGATCTCAAGGTTTTTGGGCTTGTCGTCCACCAGATATACCGTCTTGCCGCTGATGATACCTTCCTCCTCCAGGCTATTAAGCTCAGGGCGGTCCATCCTGTTTCTTTCCGCGGAAGAGATCACCACAAAGTGGATCCCTTCATGCGTGTATTCGGTAAGATTCAGAAAGCCATAGCGCTGCATGAAGTCCTGATATCGCGCCTCATCTTGGAAGATAGCAATGGACTTGTCCGAGACGATATGGTCGTCAATGGCAGAGCGCTCGATAAGCGGCAGGATCAATTCCGATCCGGTTACCAACATCAAGACAAGAAACGAGATGATCACCCAGATCAGGTATGGCTTCAGATAGTGAGCCATCCGTGTAAAGAGGCGGTGATCGTAGATCCTATATTTCAGATCGTCATTTGCAAAACCGTGTCCACCGTGCATCATGATTCATCCTCCTCGTTTTCCAGCCGGGCACGAATTCTCTGCTTTTCATAGAGGTCATAATAGATGCCGCGACTGCGCAAGAGTGAGTCATGAGTGCCGCGTTCTTTGATCACGGCTTCATCCAGCACGATGATCTTGTCTGCGTGTTGGATGGAAGATATACGATGCGCAATGATGATGGTGGTCTTGCCTTTGCGATCTTCGATCAAGCGCTCGAGGATCTGACGCTCAGTTTTGGTATCCACCGCGGATAGGGCGTCGTCGAGGATCAAGACCTGCGGATCCGTCAGAAGCGCGCGAGAAATCGCTACACGCTGCTTCTGCCCGCCGGAAAGGGTGATGCCACGCTCGCCGACCATGGTCTCAAACTTGTGGTCAAAGTCGTTGATCTCTTCATAGACGCTGGCGATGCGGGCAGCTTCATAGACCGCTTCATCGGAGGCATTGGGATTGCCCAGACGGATGTTGTTTGCAATCGTGTCGCTAAAGAGGAAGATGTCCTGTGGGACGAGCACGATGTCTTTCCTGAGCACCATTAGCGGAATGCGATAGACATCTCTATCGTCGATAAATATCGTATTCTTGGGCGGATTGTAGATGCGTACGATCAGCTCGATCAAGCTGGTCTTGCCACATCCTGTGGGGCCCACGATCGCTAGGGTCTTGCCGGCATCAATGCAGGCACTGATGTCCTTGAAGACATGAGGAAGTTCCTCGCCATAGCGGTAGCTGAGGTTCTTGATCTCGATCTTGCCATCAATGCCCTTGATGGACATATCGGCTTCGCTATCATCGATCTCAGGGACTTCCGCAAAGATGTGGTTTAGTCGCTTAAGTGATGCCGTGCCACGCTGATACATGTCCACGATCCAACCAATGGCTATCATCGGCCAGATCAGCATGCCAAGATATTGGAAGAACGCGATGAATCCGCCGATTGTGATGTCTCCGCGAATCGCAGCTCTGCCGCCAAAGTATAGCGTGATGATCATCGAACAGGCGATCACAAAGCTCTGGAAAGGATGGAAAAAGCCGGCTATCTTTGCCATGGAGATGTTCTGCTTCACAAAGACCTCGGAGACTTCATCGATCTTCTTCAGCTCACTTTTTTCTTGGCTGAAAGCCTTGACGATGCGGATGCCGGAAATGCTCTCTTGGATCTTTCCGCTCATCGCTGCAAAACTGGCTTGCACCTGGGCAAACTTCTTGTGCATCCGCTTGCCAAAATAGCCGATCGTAAATGAAAGGAAAGGCATCGGGATGATCGCCAAAAGAGTCAGCCTCAGATCGATCGAGACCATAAAGGAAAAGCTCGCCACGGTCATCAGGATGATGTCCATCGCTGCGATCAGTCCCATCCCAAAGAGCATTCGCACGGATTGCAGATCGTTGGTGGCGTATGCCATGAGATCGCCGGTCTTGCTCTTGTTAAAGTAGTTTTGCGAGAGCCGCAAAAGATGGCTATAGAAATCCTGCCGTAAGCTTTGTTCGATGCGATGGGAGTTTCCGATGATCAGCATTCGCCAAAAGTATCGTAGGACCATCACCGCCAAAGCAAGCGCGATGATCAGTGCAGCGACCCAGAAGAGACCGGCGGAGTCGATCTCACGACGCTGTATGCTATCAATGGCATATTCCATCACTTTGGGAGTGATGAGCTGTACCACGTCCACCAAGATCAGCATCACGATGCCGCCCAGGATTTGCTTATAACTCTTCTTCAGGTATGGAAGAATAGTGTCGAATGTGCGCATTCAGATATTTCCTTGTGTTAAAGTTCTGGAATTTCCTCAGATCAATGCCAAAGCAGTGCCTTCATTGAGATGCCACCCTCAGTCCACGCCATTTTTTGTCAATTGCTTTATTTACTATCAAGCACTTTCCGGTGACCTCAAGTATATGAGGGATTGGGCTTTGAGTGAAAGATAGCGAATTTCCTTGACCGAAATCCTGATTATGATCCCGTGAACCGAGAATGAGAAGCAAAAAGACAATACTGGCATGCTTGGCTACTGGAAGCCACACGATACCACAGCAGGGTGGATAACCTCATCCAATGGCGCCAATATTTCCTCAATGGCTCTACCTGGCGTCCTTTTAATGTGGGAGAAGCGGAACTGACCAATTGGGAATTTGCCGCGCGATACTCCCCCCTTGAGGCACTCAGCTTCAATACAGATCTTCTTCACAGCGACGCCAAAGATCGCTCCCTAAGAGAAGATGGCAGCCCCAGCGCTAGCTACGGTAAATACCTGCCCTACAGTCCCAAATATCGCGGCAGCATATCGCTGGCATATGAACCGCAGAGCTTTGGCGCTCGCCTGAGCTATAGCAGGATCTCAGAGCAATATAGCACGGTCGACAACCTTGCCGGAAGCATGCCCGAGATCGATTCAATCAATCTCAGCGGCTATGCCCACAGGTCTTTCGGGGACCTAAGTGCCACCCTGACGCTACAGCTAAACAACCTCCAAGACAAGAGATATGAGATCTACGCCCACATCCCGCAGCCGGGCTTCAACTACAAGATAGCTCTTCGCCTAAGATATGAGTGGGATCTTTAGTTTTAGTCCAGCCGAGTCCATTTATCAGTAGGATTGCCGCGCCAAGATTCGCCTTATTTTTCAGAAAGTTCTTGCCAAAATATGCCTACACAAAATGATGGCATTTCAGATTAAATCTAAGGACTAAAATATGGCTTCAATGTCTGATATACGAAATGGAATGGTAATTGACTTCAAGGGCGACCTTTGGGAAGTTGTGGAATTTCTCCACGTCAAGCCCGGTAAAGGCCCCGCCTTCATGCGCTCCAAGCTCAAGAGCCTGCGCACCGGAAAGCTCATCGAAAACACCTTCCGCGAAAGCGACAGCTTCGATGAAGTCCGTGTCGAGCGCACCAAAAAGGAGTTTCTCTATCGTGATGGAGAGTTCTTTGTCCTAATGGATACTGAGACCTACGAGCAGATGCACGTAGAGCAAGCCTCCATCGGAGATGCCGAGCAGCTCATGATGGAAAACATGGAAGTCACCATCGCCACCACTCCCACGGGGGAGATCTTGGGCGTAGAATTGCCCACCACCGTGGTCATGACGATAGCTGAATGCGAACCAAATGTCAAAGGAAATACTGCCTCCGGCAGCGGCAAGGTCGCCTTTACTGAGACCGGTCTGCGCCTCATGGTTCCCTTCTTTGTGGAAGCCGGAGAAAAGATCAAGATCGATACCCGCAGCCGCGAGTACATCGAAAGAGCATAAGAAAAAGAGGATATAAACATGGGAAAAGTAAAAAGCTTTGCCGCTAAACTGGCTCACGATATGAACAAAGGTGGAAAGGTCATGTGCCCTGTGTGCAATACCGAAGTCAAACGTGTGAAGATCATTCAAAACCGTAAGACCGATGGCACCTGGCGCCCTGACAAACTCTTTGTCCAAATCTGCAAATGCAATGAAACTGATATCATGAGCGGGAAAAACATCTAAGCCCCCTCACCGATATCTTTGGGAAGATTCCCTTTTGGCGGACTATCATGTCCGCCTTTTTTTATCCACAAAATCCCCAGCCCGATTTAGACACCTAGACATCAGCTATCATAGACATCTGCTTTGCCGCATTGCTGTTAAGACTTAGGATTGCTTTTTCAGATCCGACTCCCTCTCTTGCTAATGCAGAGATGCAGCAGCTCATGGGATGACTCAGGATTCTGAAGCTCGTAGCACAAGCTGCTTCAAAGAAAAAGCCGCAGAAGATCTCTCCCCTGCGGCTGTATTTCCTAAGCCCTAAAAGCTTATTTTACGATTACCATTTTCCTGGTTTGGTTCATGGAAGGAGTGCTGAGCTTGTAGAAGTAAATACCGCTTGCGCAGACGTTTCCTCTATTGTCGCGTCCGTTCCATTGGAGATTGTGGCTTCCTTCGGAGACCTTGAAAGTCTTCACTGCTTGACCCACGATGTTGTAGATGGTCACAGTGCCGTTTTCTCCGGCCTTGATGGATACATCGATATTTGTGCTGCTGCTTGCCTTAAACGGATTCGGATAGGCATTGCTCATGATGGATTGCATCGGTAGATCAGGAACGATCTCACCGGTCACTTCTATCATTTGCGGACCGAAGAAGGTGCTGTGACCATAATCGGCAGCTTCCAACCAATAGTAGTAGGTGCTATTGGGGAATACTTCACGGTCTTCCAAGGAGTATTCTTGGGTGGTGGAAGTATTGGTAGCTTGGATCATGACAGGAGTCAAGAGCAGCGCTGTCTCGGGATTGTCGGTCTCATTACGATACACGCGATATCCGAGCATATTGGTCTCGGATTCACTGACCCAAGTGAGCTTGACAAATCTCTGTGCTATGAGATCGGCATTAAACGAGCTCAGCTCGACGGGGAGAGTGGGATCTTCATCCGAGAGGATAATGGGAACTGTCAGGTTCTTGGATGCTTCGATGATGAAGGTGATGGTTCCGCCTTCATTTTGCACTTGATTCCACTGACCATTGGCATAATAGGCACCCCAAGGAGCGTCGGTATTAAAGACCACTGTCCAGGGTCCTGCTCCCACCAATTCGAAGAGATACTCACCCAAAAGGGTCATATTGTTATTCGGATAATCAGGGATATCTCCGGTGATGATATTGGCTCCGCCACCGATGATGGTGACCGTGTCACTGCCGTCTCCAATCGGAGTTTCCACGTTTTCGGGGATATCAGCATCACCGGTGGTGATGATGAAGTCTGCCCAATAGCGCGGGCCGACTTGCATGTCGGCGTTAAACTGTCCCACCAGGCAGATTAGGTCAAAGCTGTCCATGGGGACGTCTTCACCAGCATAGTCTGCATTCGGGAATGTACGCAAGGTCAGATCATTCACGCCGTCTGTGACGGTGAGGTTGGCTGCGTTATTGGCGAAGACAGCGGGCGGATCCACAAAACTAAGTCCCATCACCTTGATCAGTTTTGCCTGATCTGCCGGCACGAGGCTATCCAAAGTGCGGATTTCAGGAACTACGACGTTGGCTGAAGATGTCGCTGCTCCGGGATCTGCCACCGGGACAAACTGCATAAATCCATTATAGACAGTCAGGGTTCCGGCGATGCCGGTGATGCCATCATAGAGCTCATACTCTGTAGTGATATTGCCGGCATTATCGTCTATCAAAATGGCAGCAGTATCGTCTTGAATATACTTTTGATTGCGAGAGCTTTGTTGGAAAGTGAGGATCGCCTCACCGCTGAGCATATAAATGGAACCATCAGTTGCACCTTCACGCAGAGCAGCGATATTTGCCACGTTTGTAGCAAAAGTGTAGCTGGCGCTCATCACTGCGCTGGGCAGATAACCTGGCGCGTAGGCGATAGCTTTGATGGTGCTGTCTTCTTCGATCTCAATCGGAGCATCATAGAGGATTCCCTCTGTTTCAGACGGATCAGTGCCATCCAAAGTATAGCGGATGGATGCGCCGTCTGTCTCACTGGTGAGTGCTACTTCGATAGCGCTGAGATAGGCTCCGGCAGGAGGATCAAAGACAGGAACTGCAGCCGGAATCAATCCGGTGCCATCCCAATCTTCCAACAATATGTCATCGATATTGAGGCGGCGGTTACTAGAACCGGTACCGGTTGCTTGAACAATGCGGATTCTGACAGGATCCTGCACAAACACGCTTGCCACAAAGGTCTGCACATCATCGGAAGCAGGCGCAGTGAATTCACTGCCTGCCTGGGTCCAGGAGCTACCTTGATCTGTGCTATATTCGACTTTCCAGGGGACTTGAGAATCGCTGCCATAACGGCGATATTGGAAGCTTAAGAGACCCAATCCACCGGTTTTATCTTCCAGCATAGTCATGGATGAAGCGCCATAGCCGCGCATTCTGGCAGATCGTTCACCATTCTTCCAATCAGCATCCAAGTTGCCGATCAAAGCCTCAGTCATATTCCATTCTATGCCACTTAAAACAACCTCTCCGGAGCCATAACTCCCCTTGATCTCGCCGTCTCCTTCAAAATCAACAAAATAGTCCACCACAGGTGTGCTATCAATGATCACTTCAAAGTTCACAGTTGCGGCTTCGCCGGCTCCGCGAGAATCGGTCTGAACACTGCGCATGGCGGTTCTGGCTTGAACGGGGACATAGCTTCTGCTCGGAGCTTCATTGATGTAGCCCCGAACCTGGAAGCTGTATTCTCCATCTCCCAAAAGCGGTGTCTCATACGCCAAAGCAGTGCCGATATCTGTCCAATCCGCGGCGTCCTGCCACTTGTATTCATAACCCTGGGGAGCAAATCCGTCTCCGGGCGCCCATTCGATCGTGAGAGTCTGTTCCTCACTCCATTCAAAGACCTGACCCTGACTGGGGAAGGTGATCGAAGGAATCTCGGGATTCGGAACAGGGGTCCCACCCTCAAACATGCTGAGGGGGAGATTCCAGGCAGTGTCGTCATAAAAGAGCACAGGGCCCGTTCCCGCTGGTGCGGTTACGGACAACGTAGCTGAGTTGGTGTCTTCATCTTCATTTCCAAGATAAGTGAGAACTATCTCGAAGACTCTTCCTTCCGGGACGTTGCCAGAAGTCGAGTATGTCTGAGTGTTAAAGACGACCCAAGCTCTATTAGCAAAGAAGGTTACTCGGGTTATGTTTGCAGTATTTGTTTCAGTTGAGACCATATCCCCTGTGACAACATCGGTGACTTGGATGGCAAAATCCTCGTCATGCATGGCATCAGTTTCCGTATATACATACTCCAATATATTGCCATCAGTTATCACGATCTCTGTCCAGAAATCTCTTGGATTGAAAGCAAAAGCAGTCAATGCAAGGCTAAGTAAGATAGTTAACAGTACTATTTTCTTCATTTTCGACTCCATTTAATTCCTGCTGTTAATGCCCTGGATTGCCCGCGTGGCAGGGGCAGGCCAGGTCCCGGCAGCATCTGTGCTAATCCACAAAGGATCGCCGATAGCAGTATCAAAATCCCCTGTCCAGCCGAATGGGGTTGAGTTTGCGCTTTCCCATACTTGAGTGGAAGAGTTGAAAATCGCTACAGCTGATGCAGCAATGTCTGCGCCAATCAGACTGGCAAGAATCAAGTCGCTTTTATTTAGCGGAAGCATGATCATGTTGTTGCCGGCTACTAGGTTGTATGAGGGGATTGTCTCCGGCATAGCGCCCAGGCTATAGAAAGTGCCTGCGGTACCAGTGGTCAACAAAAGGGCTTGTCCATTGCTAATGCTGAAATCACCTGACCATCCACCCCAAGGAAACTCAACTATGCTATTCCATTCTTGCGAAGCAGAGTTGAAATAGGCCACAGCACTAGCTCCAATCTCATCACCCAGTTCACTGGCGAGGTTGTAGGGCTGATCCATGGGCAGGGCGATGGTGTTGTTTCCTGCTACCAGATCATATTTTACATATCCGACCACTTCGGACGGGGCGGATTCAACCGCATAGAGCGATCCCACAAAGAGCAGGACCAAAAGCGGCAAAATAAATTTCTTCATAAACTCCTCCTAAAGGAATTTCGAATTTAAACATACAAAACTATGTTTCTTTTGTGCGCGGTAAACTGCGCCATCCAAAACTATCAAAAACCAAGATCCAAAGAGCTTTAAACAAGCCCCTCGGGACATCACTTCGAAAACCTAAGACATTATATCATCGCACATTATACATATCGTGAATTAATCTTTTTTCACATTGACTAGCATGCAGCAGCGCTCAAAGCTGTCAAGACTAAAAATCATTATTTTCCCTCGAGACTGATAGTTTGTGGAAATCTATAAACAAATGCATGAGAAACTGCCCGCGCTCGGACAGAATTGAGCTCAAAGAATCCGAAAAGTTGACTTATCTTGCCCAAAATCACAGTTCTAAATGCTTGCAAAATATGGGCTGCTCAAGCCTCCCTCACCCCTCGCTCACCGGTCGAGCGTGCAAGCGGTGAGAAAATAAGGACTTA
>CALGPA010000039.1 GCA_937960795.1 uncultured bacterium
GATATGGAATGGCTATTGTAGGCTGGTCGTGAAGATATGGAATGGCTATTGTAGGGGTGGCTGGTATTTTAGATATAAAGCGACAAGATTTAGCTTCCACAATGCAAGGCTGGTTTTGGGTTTGTAGTAATAAGGCATATACGTGCGCATCGACACCATAATTCTAAATCGTAAATCGTACATTGTGCATTCGATTTGCCGCGCCAACTACGAACTAAGAACTACGAACTAAGAACTACGAACTAAGAACTCTCTAAGTCCTTATTTTCTCACCCCTTGCACGCTCGACCGGTGAGCGACCGGTGAGGGAGGCATGAGGAGCCCATATATTCCAAGCATTTAGCTAGCCACAAGAGGGGCATATTGGGCAAATCTGCGGGTTTTTGCTCGTGCTTTTGGGACAATATTCATGGGAAGATGACATAGCCAAATCCACTTTCATTGTGATGAGGGCTCAGATTTCTTAAGTACATAGTTCCCCCAGATCTCGGATTCTTTTGGGCTCTCCAAAGATCCCATCGGCGGAATCTGCATGGGCATAGAGGGTCAGTCCCTCATCTATAGGGGCTTTGAGCCCATGCTGGTGCCCGATCCTATCTATTTTATCTTATATTTCTTGATCTTACGGCAGAGGGTGGATTCGCTCATATTCAGGAGTTTTGCGGCGGTCTTTTGTTTGCCTCCGGTCTTGGCGAGGGCTTCGATGATGCGATCTCGATCGAGGTCTTTGATATTGTGTTCGATGAGGTTTCCCCGGAGCTGGCGATCGCGTTTGTAGGCATCGATATTTTCCAGGGTATCGGCGGTCCAGACGGGTTCATAATAGAGGATAAAGATGCGCTCGATGATGTTTTTGAGCTCGCGAACGTTTCCCGGGAAGCTATATTCGATGAGTCTGCCATAAAATGAGTCTTTGATCTGCGGCAGGCGTTTGTTTGTTTCTCGGGCAAAGTTGCGGGAGAAGTTTTCGACGAGCAGCGGGATGTCTTCCGTCCGATCTTTCAGCGGCGGGATGTGGATCTCGAGGGTGTTTAGGCGATGGAGGAGATCCAGGCGGAATTCATTGCTTTCCAGCATGACGAGAGTATCTTTCTGGGTGGAGGCGATGATCTTGCAATCCAGAGGCAGAGAGATGTCTTTGCCGACGGGGCTATAGCTTTTGCTGTCGAGAGCGTGGAGCAATTTTGCCTGGAAGTCCAGGGGCAGCTCGGAAATCTCGTCGATATAGATGCTGCCACCGGCAGCGATCTCCAGGAGTCCCTTGCGTTCTTTTTCGGCTCCGGTGAATTGTCCGGCGGCTGCTCCAAAGAAGTGGACGTCAAAGAGCGAAGCGGAGATGGCGGCGCAATTCACGCTGACAAAAGCTTCGTTTTTTTGGGCGGAACTATAGTGGATCATCTGTGCCAGGAGTTCTTTGCCGGTGCCGCTTTGGCCGGTGATGAGGACATTTGCTTCGCGGTGCATGGAGGCAAGGATGGCGCTGTCGATGACGCGTTTAGCGGATTTGGAATTGCCGATAAAGCGGGTGGCTTGGCGCTTGACCACATCGCGGAGGAGAGCCTCATATTTGTGCCTTAGACTCTTGGATTCTTTGATGATATCTTTGAGTTTTTGGTCGCTGTCTTTGCTGTGGCTATTGTGCAGATGATTGATGTAGCTCTGATTGAGCTTGTCCAGTTCGGTGAGCACGGCAAAGCCCTCTTGGAAGTCTTGTTTTCTGCGGAAAAATTCTGCCATGCTGCGCATGGTCCGGGTCAGCTCGGGGATCTTGTTGTGTTGGCGATAATATTCTGCGGCGTCTTTGAGGCGGCGGATGGCTTCGTCGTAATTGCCTTCAGCGATGAGGCTGTCGGCAATCTGTGCGCTGAGGGATTTTTCGAGCTCCAAAAATCCTTTTCCGGCGATCATCTTTTCTGCTTCCAATTGATATGAGAGCGCTTCGTGGTTTGAATCCACATGCTTCAGGCAGTTGGCGAGCTTGCGAAGCACGTCAAACTTCAGAAGCGGGAGATCGAGCTGATTCTCGGTGGCAGCTTGGAGGCTTCTGTGGAAGAAGAGCACGGCGGCGTGGTGATCGCCTATGGAGTGCTTGAGCACGCCATAATCCAGATTGAGCGCCATCTCATAGACGGGGAGCCTGAGCTGAGCGATGAGATCATGAGCAATGGCATAGAAGCTTTCAGCCATCTCATGTTTGCCGAGCTCTGTGCAGCTTTGGATGAGGGAGATGCAGAGCTTGAGCGAGATGATGCTCATCTGATGTTGGCTGCTGAGGTCATAGGCAGCGCTGAAGAAATCCTGCGCTTTGTCATGATGGGAGAGAGCTTGGTGGATCTTGCCGAGCCAAGAGAGCAGGCAGATGCGAAAATATGGGTGTTCTGCCTTGGCTACTTTTTGGGAGAGATCATCGATGAGGGGATCAAGCTGCAAGGGGTCGGGCTGCATGATGTCGATGTTGTAAGTAGCAGCTAGGGCTTTGAGCATCTCGTCGGAGCTTCCTTGGGCGCGGATATAGGCTTCGTCGGTATAGCTTTTGAAGCATTCTCTGTTCCCCAAGATCCGGTAGATGGCGATGATGGTGAAGAGATTGAAGATCTCCAGGATGAGCAGATCTTCTTGCTTGAGCTTCTTGTCTAGATCCAGCGCCAGCTTCAGCGCCTCATCAAGGCGGAAGCTGCAAGTAAGCGCGGAGGCTTTGACGACGGAAATCGTCAGTGATTCTTCTTGGGAAAAACCGCCACTGTGTTCGTCAATGGCGAGATATATCACAGGATCTCGGGACATCAATAGCATCTGATGTAGGACGCCATTTACTCTATCTCTATGCATGCTTCTATACGCTCCTTATCCAAACTAAAAAACATGGGATTGGGAAATGTGTCAATCTCTTTTTCATCGCCGGAGTAGCAAATAGATGAAAAATGGACAGCCGATGGCGGCGGTGATCACGCCGACGGGGAGTTCGATTCCGCTGACGTTTTTGGCAAGAAAATCTGCCGCCAGCAGAAAGCCCGCGCCCATGAAGAGGCTGGCGGGGTAGATCTTCTTCTGGTTTGTGAAGCCCAAAAGACGGATGGTGTGGGGAGTGATCAACCCCACAAAGCCGATGATCCCGGCATATGAGACCACTATCCCCACGATCAGGGAGGAGATCACAAAGATCTCCTTGCGCAGGCGATGCACGTCTATGCCCACGCTGGAGGCATAGATGTCTCCGGAGCTCATGATGTCCAAGGCTCGACTCTTTAGATATAGCCAGATGAGCAGCAGCAGCACGACTGCACTGAGCATGAGGAAGATGCGGTATTCGCCAACACTGAAGATGCGCCCGAGATTTCCCATCAGAGTGCTGAGGATGAGGACGGTGTCCTCGCGGCGAAGATACATCATCAGTGATATCCCCGAGGAGAAAAACATTCCCACGATCACCCCGGCGATGATCAATCTGCTGCGGTCAAAAGCGCCGTGTTTCTGCGCCAATCTCCACACCAAGAGCATGGTGAGGATGGCACCGATGAAGCCGCCTAGAGGCATGAGCACCAGGAGCCCGAGGCTTGCCATGAGGATGCTGCCAAAGGCGGATCCCGAAGAGATGCCGAGGATGTATGGCTCCGCCAGGGGATTTGCCAGCATGAGCTGATATACGCTGCCGATGGCGGCAAGGCTCATGCCCGAGATCAGGGTGAGCAAGAGCCGGGGAAAGCGGACTTGCCAGAGGACGTTGCTATTGGGGCTGCCCCAAAAGAGGTAGAGCAGCACCAGTCCGATGCCAGCGAGGGAGAGGAGAATGCTGTAAATACTGCGTTTGGTCATTGAGCGTCGCGCCATATCTGGTAGATCTCAGCCAATCTGCGCATTCCGGCGATGCTGCGGGGTCCGGCGCGTTGGATCAGATCAGGATCGATATCCTCCTCAAAGAAGATCATGCGGTCTTTGATGGCGGGGATCTCTGCCCAGCCTTTGCGGGCGAGGATGTTCTGAAGGCTGTCTTGCGAATAGCAGATCATGATCTGGGGCTGTTGGTTGATGACATCCTCGGCTTTGACGCGGGAATAGTCGCGCTCGAGGCGCTCGAAGATGTTGTCGCCACCGGCGGTTTCGATCAGTTCTCCGACGAAGGAGTTGTCTGCCACGCTCATGAGGGGGTCGCGGTATATCTCCAGATAGATTCTGGGGCGGGGGAGTCCTTTCGCAGCGGCTTTGATCAGCGCTATCTCCTTGGCTAGAGAGTCTGCGAGGTTATGGGCTTCTTGCTTTAGATCGATGATCTCCCCGATGCGGGTGATCTCAAAGAGCATCTCGGAGATGCTGGTGGGATATGAACTTTCGACGCGAATGCCGAGCTTGCGCAGATCATGGGCGATGGCTTCTTGCTCGAGGGCGGAGGCGAAGACGATGTCCGGTGCCAGCGCCAGGATCTTTTCCATGTTGATGGCGCCAAAGTTTCCCACAATTTCTTTGTCTTGCATTTCTTCGGAGAAGACGCATTCGGCGCTGATGCCCACGATGCGGTCCCCGGCGCCTAAGGCGCTGATGATCTCGGTGATCTCGGGGGAGATCACGACATATCGCTGCGCGCTGGTTTCCTGATCTTGGCTTTGGCAACCTGCAAGGGCTGTGAGCAGGATCAGGAGAATCAAGAGAAAGTAACTGTATCGCATATCAACCTCAAATCAAATGTCTTAGATGAGGTATCATGAGCTTTGACATGTGGGAATCTGTCAAGTCCAATTCCGTTAGAATTAGGTTGACGGATTTATGCAACTCATTATCTTGTGTTTAACGGAGAGAATGATGGAAAGAATCACTGACAGCGGCATCCAGCACATCAGCGTCTTGATCGATAAGATGGTGGATTGCGAGATAGAGACGGCAAGATCCTATTATCAAGAGGTGGAAGAATATCTACAAAACCATGATTTTACGGACAATCATTATCATGAGGTGTGGATGCTCTTGGGGCTCACCCGCTACGACGTCTATCTAAAGAATGTCGACAAGATCATTGCGAATATGGACCGCGCGGAGGAGCTCTGCAAAGAGCATTCTCTGACGGAGCAAGGCATGCAGGTGAGATCCGCCCAGGCGGTCGGCTATAGCTTGAAAGGGGATCATCTCAAGGCAATCTACATCTGGGAAGATATGCTGGAAGAGATGACGCCCGAGGATTCACTGTGGATGATGATCATGAACAATCTCACTGTGGCGTATGTGAATACAAAGCAATTTACCAAAGCGGTCGATCTTTCCTATGAATTGCTCAGCGCCTTGGATGATAATGAGGATCAAGAGATTCGCCTGGCGGTGCTGATCAATCTGGCAAATTCATATACTCCGATCAAGATGCATGAGAAGTCCCTCAGCTGTCTGGCTCAGGCGGTTGAGCTCTGCAATAGGCTGGAAAAAGCGCCTCTTTTGGGATATATCTACTCCAATATGAGCAGTTCGCTGACGGATCTGAAGCGCTATGAAGAAGCCCTGGTCTATGCGCGCAAGGCGGTGGAGTATCAAGAGAAATATTATGGCGATGAACAAGTAGCCGAGACCTATAGCATGATGGGCAGGCAGCTCTTTCATCTGGATAGATTTGATGAAGCAGAGGACTATCTGAAGCGCGCTTTGGAAAAGTTCAGCGAAGATAACCGGGGCTATCGGGGCTCTGCATATCTGCATCTGGGGAACATCTACCTCGCCAAAGAGGACTATGCCGCGGCAAAGGATGTGATCCAAAAGGGATATGAGCTGAGCCGGCAAGTGGACGTCAATCACCTCAAGAGCTCAGCGATCAAGATGATGGCAGTATACTTTAGCAAAGTGGGCGACTATCAGGGCGCAGTGAAACTCTATGAAGAGCTCATCGAGATCAAGGATGAGCAGTATCTGGAGATCACTCAGAAGATGATCTCACGCCAAGAAGCGGAATATCTGACCCGCAAGATCGCGGAAAAAAGCGAGAGCTATCGCGTCAAAAACCTCGAACTGGAAAGCTCAAACAGTCTGATCAACAAGCAAGCAAAAGCACTGCAAAAAAGCAATCAGGAGCTTCATAATTCGCTGTCCATGCTCAATCGCCTGATCAAGGTGATCTCTCATGACGTGCGCGGGCCAGTTTCCAATAGCGTGGCTGCTCTGAGGATGATCCAAGATCAAGAGCTGGATCCTCAGATGCAGGGTGATCTCATCGGGCAGATCTTGGATTCTCTGGATTCCACAGCGGATCTGCTCACGGAGATCATGATCTGGATAGAATCCCGCAGCTATAGCAAAAAGATCCGCCGCTTGATGCGGGATGTGAGCATCGCGCCGCTCATCAAGAGCGCGCTCAAGCTATATCGCGGGCAGATCTCTCAGAAGAGGATCAGGGTGAGCCTGGATATCCCGGAAAATGCACCCGAGATCTTCACCGAGCCAAACACGCTCAAGATCGTCCTGCGCAATATCCTCAGCAATGCCGTGAAATATACCAAAGAAGAGGGCAAGATCGAGATCTCATGTCGGCAAGAGAGTGATGCGCTGCGCCTGGAGATCAAAGATGACGGCTGTGGCATGAGCAGCGACGAGCTTCAGCAGCTAAAGGAGAACAAGATTCGCTCCAAAGAGGGCAGCAGCCAGGAATTTGGCATGGGCATGGGGCTGCGGCTCAGCCTGGGCTATCTCAAGCTTCTGAGCGCGGAATATGATGTCTATAGCCAGCCGGGACAAGGTACCAGCTTTGTGATCCACTTTAGGCGCCAAGACTAAACAAAGCGCTCATATCGAGAGCATCACATAGCGCAAGTCCCAGCTAAAACCTTGCAGGATCGGCAGCTTCATCAGCTCCTTTTGGTAGATCTCCAATTGATCCTCTTCGTGGATGCCACCGGTCTTGTAATCCACGATCACCCCGAGCTTTGCCCTCATGTCTATCATGAGCCTGTCGATGCGATGGGTCCCCACTTCCAGCTCGCAGAAGATCCGATCATAATCCCCACTGAAGAGATAGCTGTGTTCCCTCAGGGCTTCTCGCACAGAAGCAAAGAGCTTCTCCAGCTTGGCTTTGGGCACGAGCGAGCCATATCGCGAGATCGCTTGCCGGCTTGCCAGACTGTGTTCGTCGGGCAGGTCACGCTTGATGAAGCTCAGATAAAAGTGGGCGATGTCTCCCCAGAGCGCTTGGCGCTTATCCAGATAGAGCTCCTTGAATGACGCTGCGTCCGGGAGCGGGTAATCCGGCATCTTGGCAAGATCCGGTGGCTGATGACGTGCAACTCGCAGCTGAGTCGCTGATTTGGGGCTTTCTTTGGCATCTTCATCTGTTTTCTTCTCGGGGTAATCACGCTTGATGCTGTGCACACCGGTCTCTGTCTTGGGGATATCGGCGAAGTAACTGTGCAAGATCTCCGCCATGACGTGGGTCAGTTTCACGCTGCCATTGCCTTGCAGATATTCATAGTAATCCCCCCATTCCTTTTTGGAGGGATAGACCAGGAAGATGTGCAGGTGTTTCTTGGCGCGGGTGAGAGCCACATAGAGGTTGTTTAGCTCTTCTAGGAGTGCGGCACGTTGTCTTTGGGAATATAGATCAGCCATGGGTGAATGGGGCAGAATCTGCTCAAAGTGATAGCTCAGGGCATATTGCGAGATCTTTCTAAAGCCGGAATCACCAAAATCCAGGGCTTGATAGAGCTCGGTCTTCTTCCTGGATGCAGAGCTGAGCTCATAGAAGACAAAGACGCGGTCAAACTGCAGTCCCTTGGAGCGATGGATGCTCAAGAGCTCGATGCCTTCGCGGTTTTCGACACTTACTTGAGTGAAGTCTTCCTGCTCTTGGTTTTGGATCAGGTAATCCAGGAATTCGGATACAAGAAGCCCATCCTTGGCATGATTGAGCTCCCAATCTTGCGCGATCCGGATGAAGGCATGAAGATTCAGATAGTCTCTTTCCGGGACATTTTCCGGCTGAGCAAAGAGCAGATCAACCGTCTCCTGCAGGATGACGGATGGGGGCGAATCCACCAGCTTCTGCGCCAAAAGATAGAGCTTGTGCGCCACTTCGATGTCCTCAAAAGTCAGCTCTTGGTCAGAAGCGGGCTTCCTGCTTTCATGAGCGTGGATAGTGTCCACAATCTCTTTGAGAACCCCGGAGGATATCCTCAGATAGTCCGAGCGTAAGAGGGCAAGAAGATCCAGATAGTCTTTGTATGCCAGATATCTCATCCAACTGATCAGGGGTGCAACCAGATGATGCTCGATAATCGGGGCATTGGGCTGGAAGACCGGGCTCTTGCTCTTGTCCTCGTCCTCCAGAAGTAGCTGCAATTGGGCGAGCTGCTTGTTTGTGCGGCAAATGATTGCCACGGTTTCATCCTTGCTTTTGGAAATAGCGGGCAAAAGCATGTCATCCACAAAGCTCTGATAGATCATCGGCTTTTCGCCACCTATACTGTTAAACCCCATGGTCTTATACTCAATCGATCCGGACACGTTCCCCAGAGCGGACTTCACCAGAGGGTAGTCCCACGCCATATCTTGATCTGCCAGATACTCATGCAGCCGAGTATCACTGAAGATGCTGTTTATAAAGCTCATCATATCCTCACCGACGCGATAGGAGTGGCTGAGCTTTTCCATCTTGACTTCTCCCAAGCTGGGGATGATGTCTTTAAGCTTGATGAGCAGATCCCGCTCGCCGCCGCGCCATCCGAAGATGGATTGTTTCTCATCCCCGACCACCACGATGCCGCCAAAATCCTTGCTGCCATAGCCACTGGAGATTTCCTCCATGATGGGCAGGAGTATCTTAAACTGCAGAAGTGAGGTATCCTGAAACTCATCGATGAGCATAAAACGGCTGCGATGGCTGAGGAAGGCGTAAAACTCGGTGGCCTCGGAAGCATCTTCCATCCTAAAGAGAGGGGGATCCGGGCTAAAGAGTGCCTCGAAGGTGAGCCAGCTGATGTCATCATAGTTAAGGGTCTTGTGATAGTAGAGCAATCTGTCATATTCCGCCAAGACGGACTCCCATAGCTGAAGGATCTCTTCTTGCTCGGCGAGGAAGAACTCATAGTAGAGCTTTTCGCCGAGGGCCCTCAAGGTGCGATCCTGCAGGTCGGTCGCCAAAGAGTGCATATCCTTGTTTAGATCCGGCTTGTTGAAGATCGGCTGTTTTTGCAGAACATGCAGGATCTTCATGGCATCTGAGGACCTGCGGGACATCTTGATGATCTCTTCGATGATCTCCCCAGCTTCGAGATCATCATGGCTAAATAGCTTGCTAAAATCTTTCTTGAAGCAGAGCAATAGCTTCTTTTGGGGCTTTTTCTTGTTTTCGGCGATGAAGCCGATCAGCTCTTTCAGATCAAGCGCAAAGTCATATTGCAGGGGATCTTGCGCGGATGGATGGTGATCCGAGCAGTTTCGGATCAGATAATAGATCCAGCGGTTTTGGATCAGCCCCTTGAAGAGAGAGGCATAAGCATCCATGCTGCGCTCGACCTTGCGGCTTAGGATGCGCTCCAAGAGGCCGATGAGCTTGGGCTGCAAGAGGTGCTGCATGAGTGCGGGCATTCGTTTCATTTCTGCGTTTATCTCAAGATCGTAGCTATCGATGCTTTTCAGTGGACGCACGATGTTGCGGAAGATGCCGCCGATGTAGCTATCGATGGTCATCACTTGCAGATTCCGGTTGTCAGCTTTGATCTCATATCGTGCGGAGCGCAGCTTGTTTTCTTCGTCGATGCTCAGGCTCTTGGGGTCGCCGGGGATATGGCCGCGAATGCTCTTAAGAAGACCTTCATCTTCGCCGGAGATGAGCTTGTCCATCTGCGAGATGATGCGCTCGCGGATCTCGGCGCAGGCTTTGCGGGTGAAGGTGATCACCAGGATCGAATCTGTGCGAAAGTCCGGATGAGTCACATAGTATTTGAGCAGCAGGCAGATATATTCCACGGAGAGTCTATATGTCTTCCCGGTTCCGGCACTGGCGGATATGATCCTATTCTCAAATCTCATTTTCCTCTCCTTTGTTTAGCCATAGGTCACTGCGGGTGATCTCTTGCAGATAGCGTTTTCCTTTGCTTTTGGAGGCGATCATATAGCCTCCTTCCAAGCACGCCTGCAAGGCATCGGCGATTTTTTGGGGATATGATTCGCGGTGCTTAGCCACCTTGGCGCTGCAATCGTCGATGCTCATATCAAGGATTTGCCAAATGAAAGAGTGTAGACGCTCTTTGAGCGAGATATCCGAGAGAAGGTAGTAGAAGTATTCATAGAAGAGCAATTGATCCTCACTGGCTTTGCCCGTCTTAAAATCCACGATGATGAGCTTTTGAGGAGTCTCGATACGCAGATCTGCTCTGCCACGGATCTTCACCACATAGCCCACATCTTCGTGTGATACTCTTGTCAGGATCCGATATTGCTGTTCTGCCTTGGTCATATACTCGGCTTCCGGAATCATCCGAAATTCTGTGTCCTTGAGCTGCCACCATAGGAAGCGGTTGTAAAACTCCTGCAGACTATCTGCCAATCTGGGACTGATGATCGTGCTCAGATATCTGGCATTGTGGTTTTTGGGGATTTTGTAGTAGAAGTCCGGACTGTCGATGATCTCTTGGAGCTTGTGCGTGAGAGCATCGTGATCTTCAAAGGTGGATCTGATGCTATCAAGATCCTTGTGCACACTTGGCGAACGCCCAAGCACCTCGCCAAAGAAGCTATGCATCAGATTGCCGAAAAGGGGCGGACTGATGGTCTCTTCCAGCTCCACGATCTTGGGACTGATCTTGCGATGGGAGCTGATATACCAGGCAAAGGGATTTTCAGAGAGCATCTTCAGATCATAGCTGCTTTGCGTTGTTTCATGCTCGGGTCCAAAATCCCGAAGCGGATCTGCTGGCAGGCAAAAGAAGTCGTCGCTGAGATCATCCGTCCGATATAGCGCCATCTCATCCCCCTTTTGCTTCCCTTCAAAGAGCCCGGAGAAGAGGATGTCGGGAAACTTTTCATAAAAGAGAGATCCGTCGGGCTGAGTGGCATAGAGATGGCTCAGCTCGCCCACGAAGCTGCTCACATTGATGTTTTTCTCTTGATTTTGATAGCAGAAGATCGTCGCTTCCTTGGCGCAGAGCACTAGACGGAAGAAGTAGTATCTCTCCCAATCCCGGATATCATCATAGGAGATCATGCCGAGATGACGGCGTTGGACTTCATTGAGCAGCCAAATAGCTTCCGGGGATTTTGGCATGATGCCTTCCACCATCTGCAGAAAAACGGGGTAGTCATAGCTACGATTGCGTGAATCCAAGAGATTGCTGATTTCCCACTTTGAAGCCGAAGCTGTTGCTTCATATCTGAGGCTTTGGGATTTAAGAAAATCCAGCCACAGACCAAAGATGCCGATTCCGGGATGCTCAAAGATCTTCTCCCAGTCTTCGACCAATCCCAGCTCTTCGATGGCTCCAAAATTTGCCAAGGCTGTGAAGACCTTGGGTAAAAGATCCGTCTTGGAAAGCTCCAGGTCAGAGGCGATGTATTGGGGATCCAGCAAATCCGACGAGAGCTCAATCAGATCAGCAATGCTGCGGATAGCCAAGATCTTCTGCACTAATGAAAAGAGTTTTCTGCATAGATCCATAGTATGCAGATGGCTCTTGCTCTGCCCAAACTGATCCTCCGGCTCCAAATCGAGATATAGGATGCCATCTTTGCTAAGCCCAAAAAGCTCTTGCATGAGCATGACCTGATCTTCGTTTCGCCAGCCGGGACAGATGATCCGCGCCATGTGTGGATCTCTGAGCCGACGGATCATCATGCCTAGCGGGACGAAGCCGGGATGTCGCCTTTGGCTTTCCACAATCTCGTTTAAGAATGCCAGAAAGACATAATATCTGCTTTGAGTGATCGGGATCGGATGCGGGCTCTGAGCTTCTTCAAAAAAGCTTGAGTAGGGCTGCCGCAGAAAGGTGGGATCGATTATGACCCCCGGGCTCATGTCCCGGATCATGGCGGAAAATGCCATGGCATGCTGATCTTCTGTGGCACTTTCATAGATCTTGATCCGCGGCTTGGAAACCAGATCTTCAAATGAACGGCTCAGATCAAAGCGCGTCTTGGGCCAGATCTCCTCACCGGAAGACGCTCCGTGGTAGATGAGCAGGATCTCATTTGCTCTTGCGCAACTTTCTATGAGGCTTGTCTCCAATTTGCTATAGTAATATTGATTCACAAAGATGATCCGATATCCCTGATAAGGGAGTGGTGTCTGAGGTGGTTCATACTCAAAGATCCGATCCGTAAAGCCAAGATCCTGCAAGCGGCGATGATAGCCTTGGACGATCTCAGACAACTGCTCAATATGCTTCTCCTGCCACTGCTTGAGCATGAGGCCGGCATCTAGAAGAAGATCACTCAGCCGCAAGACGTCATAGCCGGCTTCACAAAACTCCTGCATAAAGCGAAAAAACTGCTGACCCCACTCAAGCATGAGAGAGTATTCCGAAAGGTGAAAATATTCCTTTTGCTCGGGTGTCAGCACTTGGTAAAGGGTCAGGAGCCGCTTTTCATCCTCCAAAAATGGAATCTGCCCACAAAGCAGAGTATCCTTAAAGTCCGCTATGCTGCAAAAAACGAGATCCTCAAGAGCCCAGCGCGTCTCAAAGGCCAGACGTGCCGAATGTGCGGAAGCACGGGTAGGAAAGACCAAAACCGTGTGCGGGCGTATCTCCTCAAATGCTCGCGCATTGAGATCCTGATCAAAATTGAGATTGATAAATTGCATAGTAATCTCTCATAATAGTGGCGAAAATAGTCGGCAGATGGATTCCTTGCTGCGCTGGATAAGGCCGCGCTTCTCAAAATCTGCCAGGTGAATCTTGCGGGAATATGCCAGATCTTCGCTGAAAGCGTCGCTGGCCTTGTCCACGAGCGCATCGTCATAGACCAATGCCGTGAGCTCAAAGTTGTGATTGAAACTGCGCAGATCCATGTTTGCCGTGCCCAGGCCCAAGATCTCTTCATCCACGATTAAGATCTTGGCATGCATAAAACCGCGCATATATTCATAGATCTCCACTCCGACCTCCAGAAGCTCTTGGAAATAGGAGCGCGATCCCCAAAACACTATCCCATGATCCGCCTTGAAGGGCAGGATGATCTGCACCTTGACTCCGCTGATCGCAGCGGTCTTCAGTGCCATAAGAAGAGCATCATTGAGGATCAGGTAGGGAGTGTTTATGCGGATGGAGTGATGCGCATTGGCGATCGCCGAGAAGTATAACTGCAGGATATTGGCATGGTGAGTATCCGGCCCGCTTGCCACCACTTGTACAGGGGAGATATTCTCTATCTTGCGATACTCTTCTGTGGCGATATAATGGTCCAATCGCTTGGGATCGAAGAGCCGCTCTTTGCTCACAAAATACCAATCTGCCATGAATATCGCTTGCAAGCTCAACACGCTCTCACCTTTGAAGATGGCAAGAGAATCCCGCCAGTAGCCGTAATAGGGATCCTTGCCCAGATATTGATCGCCGATATTGAGTCCGCCAAGATAAGCCTTGATCCCGTCAACAACCACCAGCTTACGATGGTTCCGATAGTTCATTCTGCTATTTAAAAGTGGGATCCAGACCGGCATGAAGGGGATGAATTGCACGCCCGCCTCACGCAGCTCGCGCTTAAAGCCGCGAGGCAATTTCCAGCACGCCACATCATCGTAGATAAAGCGGATCTCAATTCCCGCCTTGGCTTTTTGGATGAGCAGATCCTTCAGATAGCGCCCGGTGCTGTCGGCTGCTATGGAAAAATACTCCAGATGCACATGATGACGCGCGTTTGATATCCCATCACAGATGGCAGCAAAGGCAATCGCGGTGTCATGAATTAGCTCTATCTCATTGTGAATGGTGAGGATGGCTTTGCTGTTTTTCTTCAACAGGCGATGGAGCTTGTGCTCTAGCCCGTGCTCCAAAAAATTACCTGATAAGAGCGGATATCTCTGTGCCAATTCATCCAGAGAATCTGCGTCTTGAACCTCTTTTCGATTAAAAAGCTTGATCTTACGCCAGTTTCTGCCAAAGAACAGATAAAACAAAAAGCCCACAATGGGGATGAAGATGAGCACCATGATCCAGGCCAACGTGTGGACGGGAGAGGAATTCTCAAGCACCAAGATGAGGATGATCATGAAGATGGTGATGGCAAAAATGATGTAGATGATCTGCGTAGTGATCTGCGTGAATGTGAAGAGAATATCCCCACCTCGGATCAACTGAGTGATCGATGCCACAAAAAGTAAACTAAGCAGCAGAGCTAAGATCAAAAGGATCGTGTCCAATGCCTTATGAGATGCCATGTCGCCTCCAGCATCATCCCGATAAATGGGTCTGAGTCTTTTTTTACAGCTTTAAGAGTGGACAATATTCTGTCAAGCTTAGCTTTCTTTGTTCGTAGTTATGGGTTATGCGTTA
>CALGPA010000040.1 GCA_937960795.1 uncultured bacterium
CGATTTGGCAGATTTTCATTGACAAAATAAGCACTAAAGAAAAAAGTGACTGAACAGTGTGCGCCGTTAGCTCAATTGGATAGAGCATCTGACTACGGATCAGAAGGTTAGGGGTTCGACTCCCTTACGGCGTGCCAGATTTTTCTCTTGCCAGCTTATGCTGGCTTTTTTTATTGGTATGATATGAATAAAGAAATTAGCAGCGGAAAAAGAAACAGCAATCTCTTCCTACTATATAGGATGATGTTTCGCTATTGGCCATTCATCATAGCCGGCTTGGTCACGATGCTTTTGTATGCTCTCTTTAGCGGAGTGAGCGTGACGATCCTGGTGCCGCTTTTCGATTATGTCTTCAACCCAAACAAACCTGCTCCGATCTATGAAAACAGCTCCGAAATTCTTTCGGCATTCTCGCAGGCGCTGCAGGGTTTTGGCTCGCTTTCCCAAGTCCGAGGAGCAGCAGATCTTGCTCCCCTCTGGGAGGAGATGAAGAACCTGATGCTACACAGCGATTCGTTGTCGCTTTTGTATATCCTGTGTGTGGTGATTGTGATCTTGATCCTCATGAAGAATCTGAGCTATTTTGCAAACCGCAGTTTCTTTGTGTTACTACGAGGCAAGACCATCCGGGATATGCGCAGCTATATGTTTCGACGATATCTCAACCAATCTTTGGATTTCTTTAGCAAAAATCAGGTAGGCGACGCCATTGTGCGCATGGTCAATGACGTGGAGATCGTCTCAAACCAATTTATCTACGCAGTTTTCAACAGCATCCGTGATCTTTCGACTGTGATCGTATATATGTATATTGCGATCTTCCTAAATGCTCGGCTTTTTGCCTACAGCATCTTGGTGGTGCCGATTTTGACCTTTACCATTGGGTTTTTGGGAAAGAAGATCAAGAAATATTCCAAGCGCATCCAGACCCAGATTTCCGCGATGTTCAGCACCGTGGAAGAAGTGCTAAACAGCATCAAGATCGTCAAGGCTTTTCGGCGTGAAGACGATGAATATCAATCTTTTGAGAAGATCAATAGCAAGCACCTCAGGCAGTGGCAGAAGTCTCAGATCTATGCCGCCATGAATGTGCCGTTTTCAGAGCTGAATTCTGCGATCACCGGCGTGGTCGTGATCATCATCGGGGGCGGGATGATCCTGGATCCATCCTACAACTTTTCTTTGGGAGATTTCACGGCATTTCTCTTTGCGGTCTTTTCGATGCTGCATCCCATGAAAAACGTCACACAGCTCTATACAGAAGTGAAGAAAGCGACAGTTTCCTTGGATCGGATCGCGCTGGTGCTCAATCAAGAATCCTCGATCAAGGATGCCCCGGACGCTCAGCCGAAGAAGATCTTTGACAAAGAGATAGTCTTTGAAAACGTCGGTTTTTACTATAAACAGGATGATTACGTGCTCAGGAATGTCAATCTGACTATCCCCAAGGGTATGAAGCTGGCTTTTGTGGGCGCATCCGGCGGTGGTAAGACCACCATGACCAATCTGATCAACCGTATGTATGACGTCAAAGAAGGCTCGATCAAGATCGATGGCATTGACATCCGCAAGATTAAGCTGGATGATCTGCGGGAACTCTTTGGAGTCGTCACCCAAGATTCGGTGCTCTTTACCAAGACCATCCGTGAAAACATCGCATACGGCAGCAGAAAAGCGCTCAGTGATGAAGAAGTCAAGCAAGCAGCTATAATCGCTCATGCGGATGAGTTTATCACCAAGTTTCCCGATGGCTATGATCAGCTTCTGGATATCAAAGGGCTGAACCTTTCCGGTGGGCAAAGACAGCGGCTCTGCATCGCCCGAGCAATCGTCGGCAATCCGCCGATCTTAATCTTTGATGAAGCCACCAGCGCGCTGGATACCGAGAGCGAGCGCAAGGTTCAAGATGCCATCGATGAGGCCACCAGAAACCGCACTGTCATCCTCATCGCGCATCGACTATCCACTATCCTGGCCGCGGATAAGATAGTGGTCTTAGAAGGTGGGGATATCTTGGATTCCGGCACTCATGATGAGCTTATGGCGCGCTGTGAGAGATATCAAACCCTGTATAATCTGCAGTTTAAGCAATAAGGAACAATATGAAGATTAGTGGTTTTTCCTTTGTTCGAAACGGAGAAAAGCTTTATTATCCCACTGTCGAGGCGATCAAATCCATCTTGCCTATCTGCGATGAGTTTGTTGTAGCCGTTGGTAGTGGCGACGAGGATGATCACACACGTGAGCTGATCGCGGCGATCAATGATCCTAAGATCCGCATCATCGACACCATCTGGGAAGAGAAGTATTGCAAACGCGGGATGATCAACAGCTATCAGACGGATATCGCCATGAAACAGTGCAGCGGCGATTGGCTCTTCTACGTCCAGGCGGATGAGGTGGTGCACGAGAAATATCTGCCCGTCATCGAAGCTCGCTGTGAGGAGCTTTTGGACGATCCCAAGGTGGAAGGGCTGCTCTTTAACTACATCCATTTTTGGGGAGATTATGAACATTATCACGGCGGTCACGGATGGTATCCCTATGAGATCCGGATCGTGCGCAATCTACCCAAGATCCATTCATATCAGAGCGCTCAGTCCTTTCGCTGGTTTGAACACTATGACAATCCGCGTCAGGAAACAGGAACCCGAAAACTCCGGGTGGCAAAGGTGGACGCCTTTATCTATCACTATGGATGGGTGCGCCCACCCCAGCTTATGCAAAACAAACGGCGAGCGCTTGATTCCGTACATTGGGGCAAAGGCAAAGCAGAGACTCACTATCAAAAGCTCCCACCATACTTTGATTATGGTCCCCTAAACCGTTTGGCGCACTTCAAAGACAGCCATCCCGCCGTCATGCAGGATATGATCTCCAGATTCGATTGGGCAGATAAATTGCAGTATTCCGGCAAGCCACACCCCGGGCGTCAATTGCATAAGCATGAGACCTTGAAAGTGAGACTGATATCATTGGCTGAGAAGATCTTTGGTCCCATCGGAACGTTTAAAAACTACATCTTGATAAAATGATGAGCCGGATATCCGCCGTATTGATCGTTAAGAACGAAAGGCAAAACATCGTCGACTGTCTGGAGGATTTGAACTGGGCGGACGATCTAGTCGTGCTGGACACAGGTTCCGATGATGATACTGCAGCCCTGGCAAAAAACTGCGGAGCCAGAGTCTTTCATCAAGAAAAGTGGGAAGGATTTGGCCGTGCCAAACAAGAGGTGGTGAGCCTTGCGCTATATGACTGGATCCTGTCCATCGATGCCGACGAAAGGATCAGCGCAGAGCTCAAGCGGGAACTCATCAGGCTCAGAGAAGTGGATTTTGAGAACAAAGCTTGGCAGATAAAACGCCTCAGCTACTATCTGGGAAAGCCCATCCGCTATTGCGGCTGGCAAAACGACAAACCCCTCAGATTGTTCAACCGCAAGTTCGGAGGCTTCAACGACAAAGCTGTCCATGAAAGCATCAAGGTCTCCCAAGAAAAAGAGATCTGTAAAGGGCTCATCTACCATCATACATATCCTGATGCTGCAAGCCACTTTCGGAAGATGCGCTTTTATGCAGAGCTTGCCAAAGATTCAATGAACAAGAGCGCCTTGCCCTTGGAGCCGGAAATCCGGGCTGCGCTTAAATTCATTAAGATGTATTTCCTCAAGCTGGGATTCTTGGACGGTCTTCATGGCTTCTTGTTGTGCAAAAACTCCGCCTGGGGAATATGGTATAAATACAGACTATGAAACAGATTAGAGTAATACATGTTGACGCCGAAATGGGCTGGAGAGGAGGCCAACAGCAGGCCATAAATCTGCATGAAGGCTTGTGCAAGGCCGGCATATACAGTGTTTTTGTATGCCGCAAAGGCTCCGCTCTCCGGCAGCGTTTGGAAAGCGCAGACTTGCCGCACAAGGGCTTTGCTTACTTGGGCGAGATCGATATCATTGCGGCCATGCGCTTGGCAAGATATGCCTCTGATAATGGCATAAGCATCATCCATGCGCATAGCAGTCACGCCCTAAGCTGGGCTTTGGGAGCAAAGCTGTTTTACCCATCTCTGAAGGTCGTGGCAGCTCGGCGAGTGGACTTCTCCATCCGCAAAAACCTCCTTTCTCGAAGAAAGTATATCAGTTCCCGCCTTGACTCCATCGTGGCAATCTCCAGAAACATATATGATGTGCTTGTTGCTGATGGTATCCCACGGGATAAAGTGCATCTCATCCATAGTGGAGTGGACCTTCAGCGTTTTGCGGAGTCTGAGACTGCTGAGAATTTCCGCAGCATCTGGGGCATCCCGGAAGACAGCCTGATCGTTGGCACGGTGGCGGCTTTTGTCGGGCACAAGGACTATCCAAACTTCATCCATGCAGCCGCTTTGGCACGGAAGAAGAATCCCTCCTTGCACTTCATAGCAGTCGGTTCAGGCCCCAAGCTGGACGAGATGAAGCAGCTTTCCCGTGACCTACAGCTGAGCCCCGGGATCACTTTCACAGGTGACAAGGAAGATCTCGGATCTGTCCTCAAAGCATGTGATATCTTCGTGCTTGCATCCAAAAAGGAAGGGCTTGGCACCTCTGTCTTGGACGCTATGGGACTGGGCTTGCCGGTCATCGGCACCAAAGCCGGCGGCATCCCGGAGATGATCGATGATCTTGAAAGTGGAATGCTGGTCAAGAAGTCAGACCCGGCCGCCTTATCCGATGCCATCCTACGATTGGCAGAAGACCCCGATCTCAGAGAAAAGCTGGGCAAAGCGGCACGTGAAAGGGTGAAGCTCTTCAGCAAGGAAGAGATGATTCTCAAGAACATTGAATTGTACCGGAAACTACTATGAAAAAGATACTCATCATCCAGACCGCTTTCATTGGCGATGTGATCTTGATCACTCCGCTGATTCGTGCCACTGCCCGGATCTATCCTGATGCCACGATCGATGCCCTCGTGGTGCCGGCTGCAGAAAAGCTTTTAATGAACAATCCCCACGTGCGAGATGTGATCACCTATTCCAAGCGGGATAGGGCACTCTTTTCCATGGGAAAGATGATAAACCGTTTGCGCGAAGAAGCCTATGATATGGCGATCTCTCCGCATAGCTCGGGCAGGACCCATCTTTTGATGTATCTCTCCCGCATCCCCGTCAGAGTGGGCTTTGATCGCGGCACCATGCCCTTTCTTTTGACTGCCAAGACCGCGCATCCTACCCGCATCCACAAATCCAGGAAGAATATGGCTCTGCTCAAGCTCTTGGATCCCCGAGACTTCGACGCCCAAACCGAGCTTTTCCCATCCCCTGAAGACCACGCTATGGCTGAGAACCTTCTTAGCCCGCTGCGAGGCAAGAAATGCATTTGCCTTGCCCCCGGCTCTGTATGGGCAACCAAATGCTGGCCTGGGGAATACTATGCTGAGCTTGCCAAGCTCTTGGACAGCGCAGGATATGGCATCATCCTGATCGGCTCACCTGAAGATCGATCCAAGTGCGAAGCCATAAAAGAAAGCTGCACAAATGCCTTGATCCTGGCAGGCAAGACCGACCTTTTGCAGAGCGCAGCCGTGATCTTAAGGTGTGATTTGATGATCTGCAATGACAGCGGAGCACTACACATTGCAAATGCCATGCAGACCCGGGTCTTTGCCTTTTTTGGACCCACAATACAACGCTTTGGCTATTTCCCCTTTGGGCCTGATGACCGCGTCTTTGAGATCCCAATGGATTGCCGCCCTTGCAGCAGTCATGGTCCCATGAAGTGCCCGATCAAACACCACGATTGCATGCGCAAGATTTTGCCTGACACTGTCTTTGCATATATCCAGGAGAATCTCAGATGAAAGAAATCGTTGTCCTAACAGGTTATTCCGGCTTTTTCGGACAAACCCGAAAACCGTGGATTAGCATAGACACAGATCTTTTTGGGAGAGAGCTTGCCTCAAGGGGCATCCGCTTTCATAGATATGAGTTTCATGAGATCGTCAATTCCAAGGTGGAGCTGCGTGATAGCTATGTGTTCTATAGTTTCAGCCATCGTGACAATCTGCGCCACTACATCCGCGATTGTCTTCGATATCTGGAAAGCTGTGGCAACACCCTCATCCCATCCCTCCAGCTTTTTGATTGCCATGAAAACAAAGGCTGGCAGGAGCTTTTTCGGAAAATCCATGGCTTGAAGGACTTGAACTCCTACTACTTCAGCAGTAAAAGGGAAATGGCAGATTATGATCTGAAGTTCCCTTTAGTCTTCAAGACCCTAAATGGTTCAAACAGCACGGGCGTAGCTCTGGTACATAGCTTTAGCAATGTCCGCAAGGAACTTGCCAAACGGACTCCTCAGCCTACAGTCCTGCAAAAGATAGACTTCTGGAGGCGCAGATATCTTCGCAAACACAAAGAATTCCCGGGATATCCGAACTACGACCTGCTGAAAGATGCCACCGAATATCAGGACTACATGAGCCCCGAGATCCCCTTTGTCCTGCAAGAATTTATCCCCGGACTCAGCTATGACTATCGCGTGATCGTCTTGGGAGATAAGTATTTTATCAGCAAACGCCACACCAAAGCCGGAGATTTCCGTGCCAGTGGCGCCAAGCTCTTTGATTTTCACATATCAAATCCCGAGAGCATTCTGGACAAAGCCAAAGAGATCTATTCCATAATGCATTGTCCTTTCATTTCTTTGGATTTTGGCGAAGATGATAAGGGCAATATCTATCTCTTTGAGTTCCAAGCCTCACACTTTGGGGTCAACGCCATTGTCCGCGGTGGGGGCTACTATCAAAAAGAATCCGGGGATTGGCACTTTAGAGAGAGCAAACCGGTCTTTGAGAGATATCTTGCCCAAGGTCTTGTCCACTTTCTGGAGGGCTAATGGTTTTTTCACAGATTATCCTCAGGCCTTTCTACGCTCTTGCCATCCGGATACTTGGCATCATTAGAGAACGCCGAGAGACGGTCTTCTACTGCCATACGCCTGTTGATATGCAAAATTGGCTGCCGGTGCAGAGACATCTGAAGCCCATACGGATAGTCACCGACAAAGCTGCCACATATAGATATCTCAAAGATGCGGGCTACGCTCCTGGAAAACTGCCGGCTTTTCCCAAAGCTGTGATCATGTGCCGCGTCGCTGCCCACAAGTTTCCCTCCCGCAAGGTGATGAAGATCGGCATGACGCATGGCGCCTACCACTTCAAACGCTTCAGCTCAGCAAAGCACTTTACCCCTTTTAGCCTCTATCTCTTCACCAGTGAGCGTGATCTGCAAAATGCCATTCAGGCAGGAATTCGCTGTGGGAAAGTGGGCGGATTCCCAAAGCTGGATCCATATATGCCGGTTGCCCATCAAGATAATCCCACGGGATCCAAGCCAAGGCTTCTCTTTACCGCTACTTACGACAAAAGCGGCATGAGCGCCATCTCTTTGTGGATAGACCGTTTGCCGGAGCTCACCGCCGAATATGATATCTTCGTGAGCGTACATCCGTGGATGAACCCGGACTATATAGCTCGCCTCAAGGCCATGCCTGAGATTCACTTCATCCCCGAGAACCCTCTGCCTTACATCCAAAACGCGGATATCTGCATTGTCGACAGATCTTCCATCATCGCAGAATGTTGCGCCTTTGACAAAGCCATGATCAGCTGGAACATTGCACCCTCAGCAAGATCACTAAAACACATAGATGATATCGTCCGTGAGATCAGCGTTTCTGTAGAAAGCTTTGATGAGCTCAGTCTTGCGATCCAATCTCTACTAAAAGATCCACATAAACATGCTGCGGCACGCCAGAAAGCAAGGTCCATCTTCTTTGATTCTCTGGATGGACAAGCGGGCTTGCGCAGCGCAAATGAGATAACTAAATTGTTACCGGAGTTAAGATTATGAACCTTTGCGACGCACATTGCCATCTTGCCAACCTATCCGAAGTCATGCCCCTGACTCCTCTTTTGGAACAAGCGGTCGAAGCGGGTATCACACATTTTCTCTCGTCCGCCCTCACAACTAAGGATTTAGACTACTATCCTCAGCTCATCAATTCCAGCCGGATAAAGCTGCTCTATAGCGCCGGGATTCACCCAAATTTTGAGCCCTGTGATCTGAGATTTGAGAATATCGAAAAGCTCTGCCAGAATCGCAGTATCTGGGCTATCGGAGAGATCGGACTGGACAGAGCTAACTCTGAATATGCCCTGATGAAAGACATCTTTGTCCGCCAATTGGACCTCGCTTTGGAATATCGTCTTCCCGTCGTTTTGCACATCGTGGGACATCAGAGCGAGGCCTTTGAGATCATGCGCAGCTATCCCCTGAAGTATCTCATCCACGGATATGCCGGCAAGATCGAGGCTCTGCGCCAATTCCTGCGCTTGGACAGCTATTTCACCATCAGCGAGCGGATTTTGAAAGAAGACAAGGCCGATATCTTGCGTGAAATGCTCAAAAGCCGCAGATTCCTCTTTGAGACAGACATCACCCAATACTACGTAAAAGAAGGCGAAGAGAATCCCCTTTTGCGCCTGAAGACTTTGCTTAATGACGTGGCTGAACGATACCACATTGATCCGGATATACTTATGCGCATCCAAGCCGCAAACTATCGTCTTCTCACCGGACAGACGATATGATGGATCTTTCCAGAACAGAAGCCCTGCTCGGCGCACAAGCCCTTCTTGATCTGAAAAATAGCACCGTCTGCATCGCCGGACTCGGCGGAGTGGGCTCCTATGCCACAGAAGCTCTGGCGCGGACAGGCATCGGCAGACTCAATATTATCGATTTTGACACTGTGGGTCCCAGCAATGTCAATCGCCAGCTTCTCGCCATTCAAGATACGATCGGTAAAGCAAAGACCGAGCTGATGAAAGAGCGCATTCTAGCTATCAATCCGGATGCTGAGGTGATCTGCCACGCTGTCTTTTTGGATCAAGAAAACCGAGCTGAACTAACGGCAGAAGCAGACTTTGTGATCGATGCCATCGATAGCTTGGGACCAAAGATCGGGCTTCTGGAAGATCTCGCGCGCAATCAACGCCGATTTATCTCTATAATGGGCGCCGGCAATAGGCTGGACCCCGCCAAGATCCATCTGGATAGGATCAGCAATAGCTTCAATTGCCCTCTTGCCCGCAGAGTTCGCAAGTTCCTGCGTCGCCGTGGGATCAAGCTGGATTTCCCCTGTGTGTATTCATCAGAAAATCCCCTTGTGCCGGATCCCGATGTGGAAAGTGACAACGAGCAGATCATCGAGCGCGGCAGACAGCGGCAGATCATCGGCTCGATCAGCTATATGCCCGCGATCATGGGCATGATGGCAGCCAGCTGGGTGATCCGCTCGATCATCGCTGAAGCTTTGGACAAAGAAGACTAAGCAAGCTAATCATATAGCGCTTTAGCCCAATCCACACTTGTGATGATTGCCGAGCTGGCTGGCATCATTGATGCTCTGCTTTGTGGACAGAGCCGTCAATCCATTTCCAAGTCATTACTGCTGGGGTGATCATCAGCTCCTTAGGGTGGATACTTTTATGGGTGGCACGCCACAAATCTATACTGCGTTGCTGCACAATGGTTTCTCCGGCTCTCACTGCCTTGATAGCATTAATCATATCATAATCTACCCTTAATCAAGCCTTAATAATTAAGACTTGATTAAGAGTGGATAAAGAACTGATTGACAAGATCAAGGCAGCAGGAAAGATGGGAATCAGCAACGATTAATCAAGGAGGAACAGTGTGAAAGCATATGTAAAGGCAGGTATTAAGGGCTTTTCCGGCAAACTGGACGGAGCCATCTACTATTATCACCCAAGACTTAAACGCACTCTGATGAGGAAAGCGCCAAAGATGCCGATCCAGCCGCAAAATCTGGACTATCGGGACATCTCACGCCAGATCAAAGCGCTCGATCCGTCCGAGGGATATCGCAATGATTTTCGGAGCTATCTTAATGCTCTGAGAGAGCGGGATGAAAGCGTTCGCCTGCCCTCATGGTATGGCCTCTATATCAAGATGCTCTGGGCGATGCAGGCCAAATATCCGGAATTGGTGAATCTCAAGAGCATCACTCGTGATAGCATCATCGAGCACGATCTCCCCTGTCGCAGTGTGAGACGTGCGGTCGAGGATAGTCTTCTTCCCGATATTCCGGGATACAAATATCTCGATAGAGAGATATGACAAGTGCAATTAAGCCGTCTTTGTCAGGCTTTTTGGCAAGATATTTATATGAAGGAGGAAGATATGTCCAGACCCAAAGTCGTCCTGTATGTAGGGGCTTCCGTGGATGGCAGAATCACTTTTGGCACCCACAGCACTATGTTTGATGCCTACAAGGAGCCGGAGCTCTATGGCATGCTCTGCAGCGGTGGAGAATGGGAAGATTTTCGCAACAAGATCTTTGATATCCACCATCCTGACATGTTTTTAGAAGGCTGCAATATGTTGGTCTCAGAGCTCGATGAGCTGATCAAGCTCCCGGTTTATGAGGGCGAAAAAGACTATCTCTATGAGGATTTTCTTCCCGATGAAATCCTAAAGCGTCACGGCCGCAAGACTTGGACCTCGGTCGTGGACGGCAGAGGCAGGTTTAGAAATGGCTACACAGCTCAGTGCGATGATCCCGAGACCAATATGATCCACCTGACATCCCGAGCAGCTCCTGCCGAGTATCTGGCTTTTCTCAGAAGCCGCAATCTCCCCTATATGATTGAAGGCAAAGAGCATGTGGATCTGCCAAAGATGCTTAGGAAGCTTCGAGATCAGCTGGATGTGAGATGCATCGCCACCAGCTCCGGTGGAAAACTCAGCGGAGCCTTGATCCGAGCTTCGCTATTGGATGAGATTAATATCTTGCTAGGTCCGATCATTGTCGGTGGATTCACGGTGCCGACCCTCTTTGCTTCTCCTGAGCCCAAGTGGCCGGATATCCCGCCAAACAAGCTCAAGCTCATCGAGTGTAAGCAGCTTGAAAACGACAAGCTGTGGCTGAGATATAAGGTAGTCTATGATTAGCAGTTTATAAGAAAAGCCTGAACCAATATGGCTCAGGCTTCATTAAGATTTTTAGCGGTATTTTATACCATTTCGATAGCTTTTTTAGGGCACTTGGGCACGCACATTTCACAGCCTATGCACTTAGCTTTGTCTACCTCATGCAGTTTCTTGATCTCGCCAGATATCGCTTCCACGGGGCAGACTTTGGCGCAGATGGTGCAGCCGATGCAGCTTTCGGGATCGATCTCGGCTTTTTTGCGAGTGCCAACCAAGAGATCGAGTATCGCTTTGGTGGGGCACACAGTGGCGCAGAGACCGCAATTTATGCACTTCTCATAGTCGATGTGGGCGAGATTGTCTTCGATAGTGATGGCGTCTACAGGGCATTTGCGGGAGCATATGCCACAGCCGATGCAGGGATGGAGACTTCCACAGACCTGTTTGGCGTCTCCGCCTTTGTCTTTGGAAGAGCACTTTATATAGACGTTGCGCTTGAGCGGCACGAGATCGATCAGGGCTCTCGGGCAGGCTTTCACACAAGCTCCACATCCCGTGCATTTCTCGAGATCGATCAGGCGCATGCCATTGCTATCGATCGAGATGGCGTCGAATTTGCAGGCGCGCATACAGTCGTTCAGGCCCATACATCCCCAAGGACAGGAGTTTGGTCCACCGGCGATATTGGCAGCAGCCTTGCAGGTTCCGACTCCCTCATAGTGATATTTCCAATTGGTATTTTCATATCCGCCACTGGAGCAGTGGATCACGGCGATCTTGCGATCCGAGCTACTGGCTTGCATGTCCATGATCTGGGCGATCTGGGCGATGACATCGGATCCGCCGGGGGCGCATTTGTCGATGGCTTCTCCGCCTTTGACGATCTGTTCGGCATATCCGGCGCATCCCGCTTTGCCACAGGCACCGCAATTTGCTCCTGGAAGCACGTCTATGATCTCTTCCACGCGGGGATCGATCTGCACGGCAAAGGCCTTTGATGCGACCGCTAAGATGAGCCCAAAGATCAGGCCCAAAGCTCCAATGATCAGGACGGGGAGGCCGATGGTGGTCAGGGTGCCGGTAGTTTCAAGTATTACAAATATCATCATCACCCCCTTAGATTTGGAATCCCATGAATCCGTAGAAAGCCAAAGCCATGATGCCTGCGATGATCAGAGCGATCGGCATTCCTCTCATGCTTTTGGGCAGATCTGCCATCTCCATGCGCATACGCAAGCCTGCCATGGCGACCAAGACGACCGTGAAGCCGACTCCGCTAAAGAGTCCGTTTAGCACGCTATCCAGGAAATTGTAAGCGGTCACTGAGTCGCTTCTAAAGGCTGTGGTATTTAGGATGGCAACGCCTAAGACTGCGCAGTTTGTGGTGATCAGCGGCAAAAACACACCCAATGATTTGTATAGAGCAGGGGCATTCTTTTGGATCACCATCTCCACAAATTGCACGAGAGACGCGATGGTCAAAATGAAGGCGATGGTCTGCAGATACATGATGTCATATGGTATCAAAAGGTATTTGTTGATCAGGAATGTGATAGCGCTGGCGAGCGTCATCACAAAGATCACTGCCATGCCCATTCCGATCGCGGAATCCAGCTTTTTGGATACGCCCAGATAGGGGCAGAGCCCTAAGAATCTGGCAAGGACGAAGTTTTGGATAAAGATGGCGGTCATCGCCATCACGAAGAGTTCACCAAGATATCCCATTATTTCTTCTCCTTAAGCATATTCATCAGAGCCATCAGGAAGCCGAGAGTGATGAAGGCTCCCGGAGCCAAGATGGCGATCAGCATTGGGTCATAAGCCAGGGGTGTGACCCTGACGCCCAGCCATGTGCCGGCACCCAGGATCTCACGGAAAGTGGCGATCACGACCAAGGATAGGGTGAAGCCCAAGCCCATTCCGACGGCATCTGCAATGCTCATCAGAACATTGTTTTTACTGGCAAATGCTTCGGCTCTTCCAAGGATGATGCAATTCACCACGATTAGTGGGATGAAAAGCCCCAAGCTCTTGTGTAGAGCAGGAAGATAGGCCGCCATCACCATGTCCACGATCGTCACAAAGGAGGCAATCACCACGATGTAGATCGGAATGCGAATCTTTGGTGGGGTGATCTTTTTGATCATGGAAACTATGATGTTTGAGCAAAGCAGTACAAAAGTGGCAGCGAAGCCCATGCCCAAGCCATTCATCACCGAAGTGGTGACCGCAAGAGTGGGACAAAGACCCAAGACCAGGATGAAGATCGGGTTGTCCTTGATAAAGCCTTTGCTAAGTTCTTTGGTAAATCTCACTCTCCACCTCCTTGATTGATTTCGTCGCGCACTTGGATGGCTTTCTTGCGGACGGAATTTGCGATGCATCGGGAAGTAATCGTCGCTCCGGCAAGAGAGACTATGACACCGCCGTCCTTATCCACATATAGATCCTGTATGGCAAGGCCTTTGTATTGATCAGTGAAAGTGGCAGCAGTGCAATTTGCGCCCAATCCGGGTGTCTCGGCTTGATCCACAATGCGGATATCGATCACGTTGAAATCCGGATCCACGCCCACCATTGTCTGCACTGTGCTGGAATATCCCAATTCCGCAGCATTGAAGGTGTAGCCCATGATCTCTTGAGTCTTGGGATCCCTAGCTTCAAAGAAGATGCTGCCATCAGAAGCTTGCACTTCGTGAAACTCCGCATTGGGGATCAGGGCAGATCTGGTTTCGATCTCTTCGCGGGCTTTGCGTTCGGCAATGACAGGAGCTGTCAGAGTATTGATATATGCCAGAATTCCGCTGGCGATGGCACAGAAAATCAGCAGGATAAAACCAAGCTTCAGATAGTATCTCATTTCTTTATCCTCCCAAACGCTTTGGGCATAGTCATGCGGTCGATCAGAGGCGTCATCACATTCATAAAGAGAATGCTGTAACTTACGCCCTCGGGATAGCCTCCGACGAGGCGAATCACGATGGTGAGCAGTCCGCAGCCGATGCCAAAGATGATCCTTCCCTTCTTACTGAGCGGGGTGGTCGTATAGTCCGTTGCCATAAAAAAGGCACCTAAAAGCAAACCACCGGAAAAGATGTGGAAGAAAGGCAAGAGGATCGAAGTGCCGCTTCCGGGAATTCCGCCAAAGAGAAGGCTCAGCACAAACACCGTGCCGATGTAAAACAGCGGGATGCGCCATTCTATGATGTTCTTGTACAAAAGATATGCTGCTCCCAAAAGCAGGGCAAAAGCGGAAACTTCACCGATGCAGCCGCCGATGTTTCCCCAAAAGAGGCTTCTTAGCGTCTCCATCTCAGTGAGGCTGCTAAAAATCCTGCCCCCAAGGTCGATTCCTCCAGCTTGAGCATTGATATCGGCCACAAAGCTGGAATCACGAAGTGTCTTGGCTACTCCGAGCGGCGTGGCTGAGGTGACCAACTCATAGGCCTTGGGGGAAAGTTCCTGCAGATTTGTGGCGATTCTGGGCAGATTGTTGAGCCCGCTCATGGCGTAGTCTTTGACTCCTACCCATCCACCGGTCATCCGAGTAGGCCAGCTTGCCAAAAGAAAGGCACGTCCCAAAAGCGCGGGATTGACGGGATTGTTGCCCAATCCGCCAAAGACCTGTTTGCCTACGATGATGGCAAATGCAGCTCCCACGATCGGCAGCCAGATCGGTGCACCAACGTGGATATTGAAAGCCAAAAGCAGGCCGGTGAGAAAGGCAGAGCCATCATGCACCGTGACGGGAACCTTGCGCAGTTTTTGAATGATAGCTTCACATACGACGGCTGTCACTGCTCCAGTGAGCGTGAGCAACAGCGCTCTAAAACCCCAGAAGTATGTGGCAAAAAGGAGGGCGGGAACCAAAGCCAGCACGACATTCCACATCACGTTTTTGACCGTGCTCTTGTCGTGAACATGCGGTGCCGGGGCAACGAAGAGTTTATCTTTGCTATTCATAATCACTTATTCCTCTGAATCTCAGCATAGCGGATCTTACCGGTGTCTATCCATTGCACAAGGCGAATCTGAGCGGGACACACGTAGGCGCAGCTTCCGCACTTGATGCAGTCGTTAAGCCCGGCTTTGACAGCGATCTCCAGATCGTCATATTTGACGGCATTGGCGATCATCGAGGGCATGAGATTCATCGGACAGATATCGACGCAGCGAGCGCAACGCAAGCAGGTGTGCTCTGCCATAGAGCGGGCGGCCTTTTCACCTAGAAGCACCAAGCCGCTGCTGCCTTTGGTCATCCCAGCTTCCAGGGAAGGCAAAGCAAAGCCCATCATGGGTCCGCCGGAGATGGCTTTGCCTAAAGCGCCATTTAACCCCCCACAGTGCTCAACCAGGTCGCTATAGAGAGTCCCGATCGGAGCTAAGAGATTCATGGGTGTCTTCACCATCGGACCGGTGATGGATATCACCCGATCTATCAGAGGCTTTTGGTAGCGGGCAGCTTCATAGATGGCTACTGCGGTGCCTACATTTTGCACCACCACTCCCACTGCCATAGGCAGTCCCCCGGCGGGGACTTTGCGATTTGTGGCGGCATAGATCAGCTGCTTCTCAGCGCCTTGGGGATATTGCATCTTCAGCCCCACGACCTCAAGATCCTTTTCCTTGGCGCAGCGTTTTTGCATCAGAGCGATGGCGTCAGGTTTGTTTGCCTCGATGCCGATCATCCCCTTGTTGGCTCCGACGATCTTCATGATGATCTTCAGTCCGCTGATGATCTCATCGGAATTCCGAAGCATCAAGCGATAGTCACTTGTGAGATATGGCTCACACTCCACTCCATTGAGGATCACTGTATCAATAGGTTTATCCGCGGGAGGAGAAAGCTTTACGTGAGTGGGAAATCCTGCTCCACCCATTCCGCAGATGCCGGCATTTCCGATACGCTCTTTGAGCACATCCACGGGAAGTTCGAGAAATTTTGGATCATCATCCAGAGGGATTATATCGTTTTGACCATCCGAGATAATCTCGATAGCGCTGGACATAGACCCGGTGGGATGCAGAAACCTGCCGATCTTGTTGACCGAGCCACTGATAGAGGCATGTTGATTCAGAGAAACAAAGCCGGAAGCTTGGGCGATCAATTGACCTTTTTGGACTTTCTCGCCCTGTTCTACGATAGGCGTAGAGGGCGCTCCGATATGTTGAGATAAGTGGATGATTACGCGCTTAGGCGTGGGGAAATTCGAAATGGCTGCTGATTTAGAATATTGCTTTTCATCATGAGGGTGTATACCCCCAGGAAAGGTTTTCAATCGCATTGACTCTCCCACAGGCTTCTTTGGAATCAAAGCCCTAAAGTGATTTTTTGCCATTTTTCTGAGAGCATCAGATTAGGCAAGGTTTTTTTGCATATATGCCAAGCAATGGAGCTTCGCTTGGCAGTCATAATCATATCTCAGATCTCAGACAGACTTTCGTCTATGCCTTTGCGGATCTCATACCAAAAGTCAAACGCTGCCGAGGAGGCATCCTCGGTGAATTTGCAGAGCCAATCCGAAAGATCCGCATCATCTGTCGTGACGGACATTTTCAGGAGTGACTGATGCACAAAGTCTATACTCCGCTTGGACTCCCAAAAGACGGAAGCATTGCGGCAATTGATACGTCGCGCTGTGATGTGGGTGGAAAGCTGAAGCTCTTTGCCCAATCCAAAGAGTTCTTCAACGATCTGAGGCAACATCTCCTCCGCCCAGGCACGGTGAAAGCGGCAAATGCCGAGATTGTCCAGCATGATCTCTGCTTTCATCCTATCTGCATTGACCCTTCCCAGGTATCTGGGCGAGAAGTATTGATTCCCATAATACATATAATATCTGCCCATTGCCGGCATGGGCGACATCACACCGGGAGTCCAATATTGATTTGGCACCATCCAGCCTCTGCGCCCAAAGGCATTGTACACAAAGCTATCCATGATCTTGCTGCCCTTGGCGCGTGAAAGGCGTCGTGCATATTTGCGCGCCCCCTCGGAGATGTCGATCTTCCGCTGAGCGCCCAAAATGTTTTCCATCAGAGCTATGCCCAAAGTGGCATTATGCAGAGAGTCTTCCACCGTGTCAAAGCTCTGGCAATCCCATCTTGGCAGAGCATCCACCCCCAGTTCATCAGCAAGGATGCTACCTTGATCCAATGCGTCCATGAGCCAGGCCACAAATCCACCGATGGAGATGGCATCAAAGCCCAGGCTATCTGCTTTGTGGCATATCATCTCGGCAGCGCGTTGATCAAAGACTCCGCAAAGAGGGCCCAGTGCTTGGTAAGGCTCATAATCCTTTTTGAAGATCCCATGATACTTTTTGCAGACTGCCACACATGGTTCTCCGCAGGTGTGCTGCTTTTTGGGGATGATGCTTTCTTGATTAAACTGCTTTAGATAGTGGTTTCGGATATGCTTTTCATGGAAGTTCTTGCGGTCTTTATCCTCCCAAAAGATGCTTCGGTAGTTAAAGCCCAAAAAGCTATCGGCATTGTTATTGAAGTTCACGCCAAAAGTGCCGCCCGTGTCCACGTCCGGATCAAAGCGATATTTACAAGTCGCTTCGATATCCTTGGCGATCATCTTCTGTTCATAGCGTGCTTGGAACCACTCA
>CALGPA010000041.1 GCA_937960795.1 uncultured bacterium
CAAAGCAAGTCATTCCATATCTTCACCACTCAGCCCCAATATAGTCATTCCGGAAAGTCGAACGGAGTGAGGCTTATCCGGAATCCATAATCCATCCACGAATCTACACTATTTATCACGAATTGTTATAGAGTATAGAGACATACCAAGCCCCCCGGCATGAATGATCCTGATTCCCGCCAAGCCCGAAGGGCGATAGCACCCCAAAACCCCCTAACGCATAACGCATAACGCATAACGCATCACGCGTAACTCCCGCACTCCAAAAACCCCTCTACGCGTCAGCGTCGCCAACTACGAACTAAACCGAGAAAAACTTATGACACTCATCTTCCGCAATCTATATCTATTTTACGTGAGCCTCAGCTTAGGCCACGCCGTCGCGCTGTTGCTTCTGTCTCTCACCACGTCACTTTTGATTCTGCTGTTATCCCGCCTTTTTGCCGGATATCCCGCCCGCGAAGCCCAGGTCCAAGCCCTGATGGCGCCGCAGCTAGCAGAGATATCTCGGGATCCCGATCCCCATCGGCGGCACGCGCGCACAGCTGAACTATATCGCCGCTATCGCTATCATCCCATCTTGGCTTTGCGCTCTGCACTGCCGCTCTTTCTGCAGCTGCCCTTCCTCTTCGCGGTCTATCACGCGCTAAGATCCCTGCCCGAGCTCAGCGGCGTCAGCCTCGGCATCATCCGCGATCTTTCCCAGCCAGACGCGCTATTGGTCGGCTACAACGTCCTGCCCTTTGTGATGACGGCGATCAATCTGCTCACAGCGGGGCTCAATCCGCTCTTCACGATGCGGGATCGGCTTCAGGCGATCGTCATTGCCGCCATCTTCTTGATATTGCTATACAGTGCACCTGCCGCGCTTTTGATCTATTGGACTCTGAACAATCTCTTTTTCCTGATGCGCACGCTCCTCCTCCGGCGCTCAGAACCCCGCCCCGACTCCACGCCCATAAAGCAATATTTACCAAGCTTATATCGCGAACTTCTCGCAGCATTTTTTGTCCTGATTATCCTCTCCAACCTCTTGCAATTTCTGGCAGATGCCCAGGGCAGATTCTTTGGCAGATTCTCCAAGACGCTTCCGCTCATGGCTGCCGCAATGGGCTTCTATCTGGTTCAGTTGCAGCTATATCGCCGTCGGCGCCCGCACGGCTATCTCGCCGCAGCGCTTCCCCTGGTTGCCGTGGGAGTTCTGCAGGCAAGCGGTAGATTCTCCATCGCGGCGGATAACTATGCGATCTTTCCGCTGCTCGCGGCATATTACCTGCTCCTGGGCAGTGCACTGCGGCTCATAAATATCTTCAAAATCAAGAGGAATGCGCGCGTCCGCCCTGAGCGGAGATTTGGAACTTGGAGCCATGAGCATCTTGCGCTTTTGCTCGTTCTGATGGTCCCCGTGCTGCATCTGGCATCTGTCAATCACGCCTATCTCTTTGGGGGATATTATCTTCTCTTTTTGCTGCTCCCCTTTGGGATCTACCTCTTGGCACGTGCCGCGCTTTTTGCCTTTGCTCCCGCTTCACCTGATCGGGGGCGGAATCCCCTCTTTGCCGCTGCGTTTTCCTTTGTGTATATCTTCATGCCCACCCTGCGTGCCGCCATGCAAAAAAGCAGTGCGCACGATGCTGATTTTTGGCTACTGCTGCTGGCGATCATGCTCGGGATCCTCGCCCTCAGAGGCAGATCACGTGTCCCAATGCAAGAGCGGCATAGCCCCGCGTCCCTACGCAAGAAACAGCGTGGCATTGCTGCCATCAGCGCGGTCTTTCTCTTTATCTTCTTAGTCCGCTTTGGGCTGAGCTTTATGGACCAGAGATCCGCAAGCGGCAGAGAAATCATGCCCATCCCCCCAGAGCTGCAAGAGCTCAGCATCTCGGATAGCGCCAACGTCTATCTCTTTGTCTATGATGGCATTCCCAATGAGCGCGTCTTCCGTGACCAACAGCTTCCCTTTGAGCCGCTCAAAGCACTGCTGGACGCGCACAATTTCCGAGTCTATGACGACAGCTACACTCTGGGTGATGAGAGCCTAAACAGCATGGCGATGATGCTGAATATCACCGATCAAAGATATTCCTCGCAGATCCGGATGCAGGACATCTATAGCGGTAACAACCTGGTAAATAGCGTCTTGCGCGAGAGCGGCTACCGGGCTCATCTGCTTTTGGAAAATTACTATACCGGCAGCGCTGCCATCGCAAATCAAGATATCGTTGCCGAATTCTTCCCGCCCAAAGAGCTTAGCGACGTGCATTCGGATTTCTTTATCACGCTTCTACGCGGGGTTTTGCAGGGCGAATTTCGCTTTGACACCAAAGGCATCTTGAGCGAAGAACGCTATACCGAGGCGGATCGGCAAGCGCGCAAACACGAGCTGATCCGTGAGCCTGCCACCCGCAGATTTGTCCTGGACCACTTCTCCTTGCCGGGGCATTCGCAAAATTCGGGACAATGCCTGCCCAATGAGACCGAGCTCTGGATCGAGCGCTATATGCTGTCGCTCAAGCAGATGGAGTCAGATCTCAAGGAGCTGCGTGAGCACGATCCCGAGGCGATCGTCATCCTCATCGGGGATCATGGTCCTGCCCTCACCGGAGACTGCTATGTGCTGCAAAATTGGGCTCTGGAAGATATCACGGCGGATCTGATCTGGGACCGCATCGGCACGCTCGTCGCCATTCACTGGCCGGAGCCCACGCGCGCCGCAAGATATGACCACGACCTGCAGGTCAATCAGGATGTCTTTGCCATCGTCCTGGCATATCTGGCGGATGATCCCGCGCCACTAGAGTTGCTTCCGGATCGCACTTTCTCAGGCTATGAGCTCTTGACCAGGCGGGCGCTGCGCTTCAGATTGGGGGAGATACTTGATTAGTTAGTAAGTGGGATTTGGCGTTTTGGCGATTTGGCG
>CALGPA010000042.1 GCA_937960795.1 uncultured bacterium
GTGATCCATGTCTGGATACGTCAGACTGAGAACACCAAGTTCTTTAGGTACTACTGTCAACGGAATTTTAATATGCACCAGTTTTGGCACTTTAAAGTGCACCACTTTCCATCTCAGTTGAAGTTCTCCGACGGCGCTTTGGAGCGTAGCGGAAAAGCGCCGTCGGAGAACTTTTCGCTCGCTTTGAGGGTATCCAATTTATCTTTCAGACGATAGCTGTCGCCATTCATTATCACTATCTCGCTGTGGTGCATCAATCTATCCAATATCGCCATTGCTACGGACTCATCGCCAAAGTAGCTTCCCCATTGTGCCGGCATCTTATTCGAGGTGATAAGCACGGATCGATATTCATAACATTCGTTTATAAACTGAAAAAACAAATGCGTATACCGTGGATCTATTGGCAGATAACCGATCTCATCAAGTACGATCAGATCGTTCCTAAGCAACTCTTTGAGCCATTCCCTGGAGCTGGAACTTGCCTCTTTGAGGATCATTTCTTCCACAAAATCACACATACTGAAGTAACGTACTTTATAGCCCTTTTGCAGCGCTTCCCGGCTTAGTCCTATTGCCAGATGTGTTTTACCTACTCCCGAAGGGCCCAGAAACAGCTTGTTCTCCCGATTATCAAGCCAGCTAAAATCCAGCCATCCATTTACCTGACGCTTGCTAATAGAAGTCTGAAACTTGAAATCAAAGCCCTCCAAGAGCTTTTCCAATGGTAAACCGGCTCTGCGAAACTGGATCCTGATCCGGTTTAGTCTCCTATTATGCAATTCAACTTCTACCAAACTATTAAGGCAATCAAGGTAGGACAGATCGTTTTCCTTGCTGGTCTGGATTACTTCCTCCAAGGCGTTTGCCATATGATAACACTTCAAACTGCGTAATCCTTGTTGCAATTGACTAATCATGGTTTAACCCTCCAGCGATATAATCGTAGTAACTCATGTCCCGGAACTTATTCTTCTCCCTGATACAGCCGGTAGAAACTGGAGTTGCATACTTGACCTTAATCTGTTCTTCATGACTACGCCTAAGCTCCAGTAAACGCTTAATCCTCTTACAACTAAGTACGGGAAGAGATGATATATTAGCAAACTCTGCTTGCCAGATCGTGGGATCATACTTACCCAGTAAACTACGCATCCCACGATATTGGGCACGAGGCTGTTTGGGATAGTCTTCTCCAATACGCTTGATAATCGGGACAAACTGCTCCAGCTGCCGGTTTGTGAACATCTCGATACTTAGCGCCAACTCATCTGCTACACTGTGCTTGTAGTCAACATAGTGGTTCTCATTTTTATTGATGCGACCTCGCCATTCATCGGTATTCCACTCTGTAAGCAGTTCATCGCTTTGCTGGTCATAGACTTTCAGTACTGCACCTATAGCTCGAACCAGTACTTGCCGTTGTTGATATTGGTAAGGAACTGAATAGCTGCGTCCTTGATAGCTGATCAAGCCTGTCTTGTCTACCTTACGGATCTGAGAGGGATATAAGTCCTGTCCCAATGCTTTCAGGACAGTTCGCTCTTCCTCCATCAGCGCTACCGGTTGTTGAAGGGTTGTCTGGTGCTCGCGAACGTTGGCAACCGTAGTCAGCCAGTCTTCACTCGCCCGGCGTAAATCATCAATCCCTTTAAACTCCCGACCATGCAAGAAGCTCTCTTTTATGTAGTCTATGCTCTTCTCTACCATCCCCTTACTCTGGGGATCGTAGCCTTCACACACTTCCGCACGAAATCCCAGACTCAAGAATAATCTCTGAAATCTCTCATTGTAAAGCACTTCCCGGTATTCCTCTGAGATTGCCACAAGCTTTGTCTGATCATAAATCCCGGCTTGAGGTATTCCATTAAAATACTGAAAGGCAGCAAGATGTGCTGCTATAAACAAATCCGTGTTGTATGCCATTGTGGAATAATGGATATACATCATCCGCGAATAACACAACACAAAGCTGATAAAGTATACCTTCATGCGGCTCTGATCCGATAATACTACGCTCTTCTCTCCAAGATCAACCTGCATATACTCTCCTGGAGTCCATGAGACGACTGGCTCAAAATATCGCTGCCTTTCAGGTGGCAACACCATCGATGCCTTTAGCTTCCCCATATACATTCGGAAGCTACGTTCTCCTAAGCTGATCTCAGGATAGCTGTCCTTAACTTGATGATATAGGTTGCTGGATCTGATGCCAGGATATGATCTCAGCTTAGCCTCAATAAATGACCTCGCGATATCAAAGCCACTTCGGCGCTGAACTCCTTGCTTAAAATACTCACACGCCTCGTCTATGTCTAGCTGAGACAACTTCTTAACCGTTCTGCGATTGATCCCCAGTTCCCGAGATATCTGACGGTGACTCTTGGACTCGGACAGCAGAGACTGAACTCGGTTATACATGTTCACTCCTTTCACTCGTACCTCCTGATCGTTCCATCAAGAGGCAGTTTAGTTAATCCTCAGAGTGGTGCAATCTATAGTTCCGTTTCTGGTGCACTTTTAAATTCCGGCGACATAAACATTTACTCTCTGAACATCCATGAACACATCTTGTTGGAGACGGTCAATAG
>CALGPA010000043.1 GCA_937960795.1 uncultured bacterium
GATTCTCCGATCAAGCGGGTGTGGCTCTTGATCGGGATGGGAAATAGCTGTCCGTTGAGTGAGGATGAATAGTGTCCATTTGCCACATGCACAGTCTTGGGATTTTCACTGTCCGATGCAATGCGGTAGATCGCCATAAAGATATTCTGCATGGGCTCGGAAGGGCTCATGCCACTATTGGCATCATCGCCCCAGGGCGCCACATAGAGATCGTGATTTACTTCTTCATGCACTGTGTTTAAAATATCAAATGTATAAGGGTTTGTGATAGTGGGATCCACAGCTATAGCCGTAGCATAGAAATTCCAAGGATTAGCTACGGTGAAAGTATCAACCACCACATGCACGGAGTTTACATTATAGAAGTAAAGGTCACTGCCAAAGGCTGCGTAGTTGCTGTATATGCTGCTGCGATTGTCGGGGTCGAAAATGATGTCATATTGAGTATATGAAGCCACATAGTAGATACCAGCTCCGCTACCTCCAGTGTTGTTGTGGATACTTAGACCGCTAAGAAATGAGTTACAATGTCCTACATACAATCCTGCCCCATTCGCTGCACGATTGTTTGTTATATGACAATTGATCACATTTGCTTGTTTTTGCCCTGTCATGTTACTTATAGCAATCCCTCCTCCGGAATATGTGTCAAGGACATTATTGTAATGCCCTGATCCATTTGTTACAGTAAATCCCTGAATAGTAATATTGGATTCATTGTTAAGAACGAGAATGCCTACGCCACTATCATCAGCATCTATGATAGTAGAATGAATATAGTCTCGATCACCTGTGGTCAGCTCTAGGCTTGCCAAGGTGATGTTTTTGCCATTGAACATCACATTTTCATAGTATCTTCCGGGATATACCAGAACGGTATCTCCATCTGCTGAGGCTGTAATCGCATCCTGAATCACGGTGAAGGGCTGGGAACCATCGAGGGCGACTCTCAAAGTCGCGGCAAATGCCGGAATCTGGATCAACAGCATGGATATCAAAAGCAGGAGACATCGAATAGCGCCTCCTCCGCTTGGCACAATGGCAAAGCGGAGGACACGATTTTGCCGAGCATAATACTGATCGGAAACAAGCTTATCTAGCACAATTATTCTCCTCATTTCATCAAGATCATCTTCTTGGAATACATCGATTGGGGAGTAGTCAATCTATAAAAATAGATGCCGGAGGCTAGCTGACGCTCTTGGTCATCCCTGCCATCCCACTCTATCGTATGCCTGCCTTTGCTAAACTCTGTATTAAAAAGAGTCCTCACACGTTGACCGCGAAGATTGTAGACATCCATTCTTGCGCTGCCTTGCTCGGCTAACACAAAGGAGATATTCGTGGTGGGGTTGAAGGGATTGGGATAGTTTTGCATCAGTAAGGTCTGAAGCGGCACCAAGCTCTCACCAGCCTGCTCTGAGAAGGATATGTAGCCAAATCTACCCAGATCTCCAGGATGCAGATTCCTCTCCTCAAAGAGCATGCTTGCGTGATTGTAAGCTTGCCAGCCTTTGGCTACCTTTTTCCCCTTGCTCGCATAATGAAAGACTATCTCCAGCTCAGAATCTCCCGTGGCAGAACCAGGATATAGGCAGACGTCGATCAAGCTGCTATCTACTACAGCAGCGCCACGGCATTCTCCATCCACAAAGAGCCCAAGCTCATCCGGCATATCTTCCGGATCGAAGCTGATGAATATTGTGATGTAATCCAGCTTCTCTTCATACTCAAATGCCTCTGTTTGAGGTCGCACTACCGGAGGCACCGGCGGAGTGCTAAATCCACTCCAATACATCTCCTCAGGAGCTTCGGGAATCAGAAGCAATTCCACCATATCACC
>CALGPA010000044.1 GCA_937960795.1 uncultured bacterium
TGCGCAGCAACCTATTCCGCAGCAAAGCCACCATCCTTCATTTCAATCACCTTCTCAGCAAAAGCCGCATAGCGATCATCATGCGTGACCATCACGATGGTGCGTCCATCACGGTGCAAATCGGAGAGCAGACGCATCACCTCTTCACCATTCCCGCTATCCAGATTACCGGTTGGTTCATCGGCCAGGATCAGACGAGGGTCATTGATCACGCAGCGGGCAAGGGCTACTCGTTGCTGTTGGCCTCCGGACAACTGATGTGGGAAATGCCCGGCTCTGGCTTCCAGTCCCAATTGCCCCAGCATGGCCTCCACTTTGGCTTTACGGCTGGCGATCGGTAACTTCTGATACAGAAGGGGCAGTTCCACATTTTCAAATACCGTCAGCGAAGCGATCAGATTGAACTTTTGAAAGAGAAAGCCGATAGTCTGGCGTCGCAATCTGCTCAGTTCTTTTTCCTTAAAACCCGCTGTATTCTTACCCAACAATAGCAGTTCACCCCGGCTGGGACGATCCATCAAACCCAGGATGTTGAGCAGAGTGGTCTTCCCACAACCGGAAGGGCCTTTGATGGCGAAGAAGCAGCCCTCGGGAATGTGGAGATTGATGCTGTTAAGCGCGGTAGTTTCGATCGTATCTGTACGGTATATCTTGGTCAAGTCCTTGAGTTCTATCATGATTGATCTCCTTAATCTGCTTGTAAGTATTGGTTTGCGTCTGCTTTGAAGGCTTTGATAATGTTCAGACACAGGGGGATAAATACTATCAGCGCCATCACTATGGCTGCCACCGGATATGCCAGGAAGCTTGCTGCAGGGACAATAGCATATCTGGAGTTGTAAAGCCGGATCAGATTGTTCGCCAGATACATCCCGACCAGACCGGAACCGATATAGAGATAGCAATACTTCTTTGCATAAAGACGGATGATATCGCTCAGTTCTGCCCCACACACTTTGCGAATGCTGATGTCCTTCATTTGAGTATGGATGCTGGCAGAACTAACCGCATAGATCCCCATGACCGCAATAAACGCTACGAACATGGCCATGAACAGGCTAATGTCCTTATGAGCTTTGTCCTGCGCGTAAAACTCTGCCTGAGCAAGCTCAAGCTCAGAAGCGGAATAACCAAACACACCGCTACCGGCAGCATCGGCAAAAAGCGCACTCAGAGCAGGCAATACTTCCTGTTTCCGGTCTTTCTGCCAGCTGATCTGATAATACTTGATCACGTATGGCTTGAGGATCGTGATCAATGGTATCATTTCGTGGTAAGTGGGGAAAAACCAAGCATCTTCCACTACGGCTACCACTTCATACCAGTTTGTCTCATCCTCATCGCCGGACATTCGCAATCTGCTTCCCAGAGGATTGGGTAAATACTTATCAGCAAAGCTTTGATTTACCACAACTTGGGATGCTGAAGCTTCCTCAGGGATACTTCCGGATACTACTTTGATCTCTCTGGTTTCAAAAAAATCCGGTATAGTGCTGCTTAGATAGGAAGATACCGGGGTCTCTAAACTGCCATCAGCCAGGTATATCTGGACTTCATGAAAGCCATTTTGATCATCAAGGCTTTGGCTAATCACACTAAAGTTGCTGACGCTTTCTTTCGTCACGCCCGGTATTTCACGAATCCTTGTTCTTAAGAGTCTGGCGTCATAGTAGTTCTGTCGGCCTTCATCATTGATTGTGAGATATTTGTATTGAATCGTGTTCTTATTGTCCCAGCCCCAATCTATGTTTCTGATAAAGCTGTAATGGAGAGCCATCGATATCGCTAATGTAATAAAAGCAAAGCTGATGAACATCTGAGCAAAGAGCAGAACCGTGATCCCTCGGTTACGATGGATGCTGTGCCAGACATCCTGTTCCAAAGACACTCCAGAATAGCGATAGCTCATGATCATACCCGACACGATAGCCAGACCAAGCAATGTAAACAGAGTGGAAAATGCAATGGGAAAAGTCAATAAACTATATCTACTTACATCTATCTGAATCAATGAGCTAAAAAGCCCCAAACCGGACAAGTATATAGCCACGCCGAGCAAAAGTGACAAAGCAAAATAGGTACTATGCTCGCAGAATAGCTGATACCAGAGCTCTTTTCTGCCGGCACCCACAGCACGCCTGAAATGGAACTCATCAGCACGCTTTTTCCAAGATAGGCCGATAATGATCAGGAAGTTGACCAACGCGCTGAGCAGCAACATGAAGGATAGCAACAGAATTGTATATACACTTGTGATGGACATCGTTGGGGCATCATCTTTGAGACCGGTCATGAAGTGAATCTTGCTTATGGGGTCAAGATATGCCTGCAATTGACCTTTTTGCCCGATGATCGCGCGATGTTGCTCCAGCATCTCATTCAGTTTGCTTTGAACAATCTTGACGTCCTCTTTGTCGGGGATCCGCACCCGCACATGCCCCCGCAGATACCAGTCGTCTTCAGAACTGCCATTGTCCTCATCGTCCTGAAACCAAAGTGAATAATGATCATGCCTTAAATGCAGATTGGGATCAAGCTCTTTAAAAACTCCACTGATGAAGTAGCGAGGGTTTTCGCCAACATAAACTTTTGTGCCCACAGGGTTCACATCTCCAAAGAAGTTCCGGGAAAAGCTCTCGCTAATCAGAATTCCGTTGCGATCAGCCAGCAGTGAATCCGGATTTCCATAGATGATGTCCATCTTATAGTGCTTAGGAAAAGCGGCAGAGACAAATACTCTCTCCTGCATTTGAAAAGACCTGCCGTCACAAATGAGGTTGAGCGCTATCACACTGGGCCAATATACTATGTGATCCTTGACCTCAGGTATGTCACGTAACAACATGCGGGCAGGAGGGATAAAAAAAGATGCAGAAGCGTGTTCACCCATTTCGGGATGTACCTCGCTGTATCGCAGGCGATACCACTCTCGATGGTTCTCTGCGTTCTTGTCATAATCCAGATAATATCTTGAATATGATAGGAGATGGCCAAAGGCAGCCAAACTGATCGCCAAGCCCAGGATTGCTATGCCAAAGCTGAAGCGTTGTCTGCCAATTTGCCGAAATGCCATTAGGATGTGTTTCCAGATCATCTTGCCTCCCTGACCCGAATGCTTTCTTTTTCCTTAAGCGCTATGTATGAGGACGTAATCACCTCTTCCCCCTCTTTCAGGCCTTCTACTACTTCCACTTCCCGGATATTGCGAAAGCCCATTTTTACTGCCCTGCGCGTAGCACTTTTGCCATCTTCACTTAACACATAGACCCAGTGTCCTCCTCCATCGTTCAAATACTGGCCTTGCGGAAGATACAGCACATCATCCAGGCTATCCGTAATGATCTCAATGGCAAGCGATTGACCGGATCTCATCCCAAGAGGAATATCCCCAGTGATATCTACTTGAATCTTGTCATTTATTAACCGGGGGTGAATTTTGCTGACATGAAGCATCAAGTCTTGACCCTGATGACGGATTCTGGCATCTGCGCCCTCAGTCAGCCTGCTAAGATAATACTGATCCACTCTGCCCTTGATGTAGTACTCGGTATCATCCTCCAGCACGGCAAGCAGCGATCCACTGCTGATTATCTGTCCCAGTTTGAGCTCCATCTGCGTAATCTGACCACTCATCGGAGCCTTTACATCCAGCTCATTGATGCGGTTGCGAATCTGACGCAGGCTAAGCTGTAACTGGTTTACAGCTCCTTCCAGCTGGATCAACTGCTGCTCCCGATATAGCGAATCGGTTCGAGCTTCTTCCTGCAGATACTCAAACCTGGTCTGCGCGATTTGAAAGTCCTCTTCTGCCAGAAGGTACTCTTCCAGTGAGATAAAGCCCTTTTGCTGTAGTTCTTGCTTTTGCTGATAGCTTCGTCGCTCACGCTTCAGGGCATTATGAGCCTCTGCCACTTTAAGGCGCTGACTAAGCTTGCTCTGATTGCTTAAGATCCGGGCATTGCTGAGATTATTCACCTGTTCGGTAACGGCAGCTTCCTGAGCCAGCAGATTGAGCTTCAGATCATCGTTACTTAGCCGCAAAATGGTGTCGCCTTTCTTTACATAGTCTCCGGTATCGTAAAAGATTGCCTCAATGCGGCCTCCGGTCATTGCTTCCACATTGTAGATACTGACCGGAGTCAAGATGCCATCAGCCGTGAACGATCCCTCCATCCGGCCACGGATTACCGGCGCGGAAAGGATCTCATCGCTTCTCACGGTAGCTGTGTTAAGAATCCGTCGAAGCCATGATTGCCCAGCAATTAACATCAAAACCAATGCCATGAGCAAAGGAAGGATCTTAAGTTTCCTTCTCATGCGTTCACTTCTCGGTATCTTTTTATCCATATCCACCTCATCTTTGAAGAATCACGAACCATTACTAATGTACTCCATGTGGTTTATGCAATTTTTGTTCCCCTCCCCATTATGCAAACTCTCATAGGATTGATTAGTTTATGGCACATCAAAGGCCATCAATAGGCGCAAAGCTCCACCTTCATGCGCATTGGGTCTTCAAAGAACAAGGCGTAGCTTTGTTCTCCGGCTGCATAGGGATGGCGATCTTCATATAGGATAGTAACGTCGCGATCGTGAAGCTCCTTCTTGATGCTATCGATGAGATCTCTTGAGGCATGAAAGGCCAAGTGATTGAGTCCACTATGGCAGCGATGGTAGGGGTGATCTTTGTACTTTGCTTGTGTCTGCACAAATACTATGTAAGTATCAAGCTTCTTGAAGCTCACGCCTTCTTCCCATTCCTGGTGGATCTCATAATCCAATCTATAGAGCAACCAGCCCCAGAATTCTTTGGTGATTGCGAGATCATCGACATAAATCTCAATGTGATGTAA
>CALGPA010000045.1 GCA_937960795.1 uncultured bacterium
ATGCACAGTTTTGATCCCCAAAAGATTGCCGTGATCTTGCGTCCGGCAGCCTTGCAGGAGCTGCTGTGGTATATGTTTTGGATGATGAATCGGCGGCAAAGTGATGAGGGTTTTACTCCCTTTACTGACCAACTTGGCAAAAGCTTCTTTGGCGAGAAGTTTAGCCTCTTTTCCACGCTCAAAAATCCGCAGATCATCAGCCCTCCCTTCACTTCTGAAGGGCTGCCCACGGCGGAATATAGCTGGGTTGAAAACGGCGTGCTCAAAAACATGCCAACCGATCGCTATTGGGCATCAAAGCAATCCGCGGACCCCATCAGCCCCTACAACATGTATATTCCCGGAGGAGATGCCACCGAAGAAGAGATGATGAAGATGGTGCCACGCGGACTGATCATCAACCGCTTCTGGTATATCCGCCCGGTGGATATGAAACGCGGCGAACTCACCGGAATGACCCGCGATGGAGTGCTGTATTTTGAAGACGGCAAGATCAAACACGCCGTAAACAATCTGCGTTTCAACGAGATTCCACATGAGATGACGCGGCGCATTCTTGCATTGGGAGCTGAAGAACTGGCATCCCCATATGGCATTGTGCCCACCACGCTCATCGACGACTTCAATTTCGTAGATAAGACCAGCTTCTAGCCATTCACGATCATACGGGGCGGGATTTATGATAAATCTTGCCCCCATTGATCGGCGGAAACACAAAGCTATATCCTTGATGATGAGCAGAATACACGGCTTTTTAGCGCAGCTCAAGCTGGCATCGGGAGAGCCCCGCCTTGCGGCAGCTTGAGGGCTTGCTGTAAGTGACTCATTCTGCATAATCTGGCTAAGCTATAACATATTTTGCAAAAAGCAAAAAAATGTATTGACAGAAAACTGATCTTTTAAACAGAGTAAAACCAGAAGCGATTCAACATTCCCAAGAGCCGATTCCTTGTTTTTCGGGAAAGCCCAAGAATGTTCGATCCCGAAAAAAACACAGGAGACCTATCATGGCCGACAAAAACATTATCTGCAAAGACTGCAACAAAGAATTCGTGTTCACCGATGGCGAGCAGGAATTTTACAAGGAAAAGGGACTTCAAAACGAGCCCCAGCGCTGCCCGGAATGCCGTAAAGCAAAAAAAGCTGATTTTAATCGCAGAAGATTTCAAAATCACTAAACCTTAGATATTGCAAGATAAACCGCCTTGGATTCCGAGGCGGTTTTTTCTTTACAAAATACATACTCGGCAAATCCTGTGCTTAACGAAGATCCGGCTGATCTACAAAGGAGATAGAATGCGCGCAAGCATCTTAATTATCATATCTTTGCTTATCTGTATGACGCTCGGGGCAAGCATGGATGCCCGCTTTACACAAGAAGGAAACCCCGATCTTTATCACAGGATCCGAAACCTTGCTGAAGACAATCTAAAGAATCTGCCCCGAAGCTCAAAGCGGGAGTATAACAACCTGCTCTCCGAACACGATGATATCATCATGAACTACCTCATCGCCTATGAAGAAGATGGCAAGCTCGCGGAAGCATCACCCCGTGATCTGCTCTCAAACTATCAAGAGATTGTTCGGCTCTTAAAGATGCAAGCTTCGGACTACAGTCCGGAATTCTTCCTATCCTACATAGCGCGGCAAAGCGTGTCTGACGAGCGCATCACCGCCTATCGCAAAGCCATGCTGGATGCCGGGCTGGACCAAGTGATCAAGATAGCGGATCCCCTTGAGCGCTATCGCGCGACGGCATCATGGTGTGTGGAAAAACTCAAGTTTGAGCAGACCAGTGGACGGGATCTCAGTCCGGTGGATATCATTCACCACAGCCTCGCCGGGCGTTGCGAAGAGATGCAGATCCTCTTTGTAGCAGCAGCGCGCACGGTCGGCTTGCCCTCGAGACCTGCCAGCACGCCATATTGGGCACATATGGACAACAATCACGCCTGGGCAGAAGTCTGGCTGGATGACGGCTGGCAATATACCGGGGATATGGATGCCGCATACTTTCCCAATCAAACTTGGTTTAGCGGCATGGTGGATAAGACCGTCCTGATCCTCGCACAAGGCAGCATGATTACCGATGAAGATGAAGTGCTGCTCTCAGGGCGCTATGAGGCAGTGATCAATTCCACGCCAAACTATGCCGGCGAGCGGACTCGCAAGATCGAGATTCGCAGTGTAGACGAAACCGGCGCCCCGCTCGCAGACGTCAAAGTAGCAGTGATGGTCTACAATTGGGGAGCTCTGCGCCCCATCATTGTGTTGAAAACCGATGAAGACGGCAGGCTTGATTTTAGTGCCGGCAGCGGGGATTTCTTCCTTTCCGCCTACAAAGATGGCAAATCAGCCCTTCTGCCCGTCAAGGCTTCGGAATCCACACATCTGTCCTTGGATCTGGAAATGAGAGAGGACAACTCCATGGAAGTGGATCTTATGCTCTCTTATCCCGCCAATGAAGCCGAGCATCGGCAGGCGCCACAGAGCTATCAAGAAGACATTCACCATAGAAAAGAGATCTGGCAACAGACTATGGATTCCTGGGAGGCAGAAGTTCACTCATCCGGCATCATGGATAGCTTGGATGTGGCGATAAACACGCGAGGCAACTTTGGTGAATACCTGAAGTTCTACCAAGCTCATCAGCCCATAGACCCCGGTTTTATTGACTTTTTGGCATCTTATGACCCCAAGTTTCTCTGGCAGGCTGATGCCGCTCTTTTTGAGGCGGTTTACCGCTTTTGGCAGAGTCAGGATGCCGATCTGGAACCCGCACTCTTTCATCCCACCGTCTTCTATGAAGAGCTTCCGCGTCCGACAAAGAGCCGCAGAGGCTATCGTCTCTACCCGGAAAACATTATCCAAACCGGGAAATCCCAGCGCGACAAAATGCAGAAGGTTCTGGCTCGCATGAAGAAGCTCTACACAATCGATGATGAGAAAGCGCTGTCCGGGCTACTGAGGATGGATCTGGCTGTGAAACAGAAGTATCTGAGGGGATATCAATATCGCCTGCTCGCCATCAGCATCCTTAGAGCAAATGGCATTCCGGCAGCCTTTACGCGCTTGCCGGACAACATCCTGGTGCATCTGGACGGGGATTGGCAATATTATGACCTCAAAGAGGAAAGCTTTGGCAGGGAAGATTCCCAAGATAATGATCTGATCACCATGCGCATTCGCATCCAAGACGAGGATGGCATTCCTCTTATGATCAGCTCCGACCGCCTCAGCTTCAACCGCTATATCGAAGGCCTGTATTACACTATCAATGCTCAAGCAAGTCCTATCAATGATGGGGAGTTTGAGGTGGAGCTGCCCCCTCAGCAGCTTTATCTACACTTTGGATATCGGATCTCGGATAGCCGCACCGCAGTGCAGATTCATCGGCTTGAGCCCGGGACAGAGGAGCTGGTTCTGGTCGCCAGAGATTATCCACGAAGCTGGGAAGATGCCGATGAAGCTCTGCTCTTGCTGCTTGATGAAAGCCTGCTCGAGGAGAAGAATCTCATCATCTTGGGCAATCATGACCACGAGAACAGTCTGCGCATCCTTGAGCACTTCTTGGCATTGGACAGCAGACTGGACTATGCCTTCGTCGGACATCAACGACAGGGATCCCGCCGTCTGCAAAACTATCTCTTTTCACCATCCTGGCAGGCGCATGTGAGAGAGAATCCCGCCTTGGCAATGCCGGGGATTACGCTCTTTCGCAGCAAAGATGGCTGGAAAGCATACATCGGAAGATGGGAGAGCTTACCTATCGATTAGTATATGCGAGCGCCTGTGTCATGGCAGGTAAGCGAGCTGTCACAAGCTGCTAATACACTGGATTTCCTGCTTTGCGGGACAATCTTTGAGCTTGGTTTACAGTTTTTGGGCGATTCGCGTAAGTCCTTATCTTCTCACCGCTTGCACGCTCGAGCGGTGAGCGAGCGGTGAGAGGGGCATGAGGACGCCATATTTTGCAAGCATTTATGGGTGGCTTCTTGCCGCCCAGAGTGGACGCGCACTAAGCGGATATACCTTGTTTTCTCCCACCAATGATTTATGGGTGGCTTCTTGCCGCCCAGAGTGGACGCGAGATCCTGTCGCTTTATAA
>CALGPA010000046.1 GCA_937960795.1 uncultured bacterium
CACACTCACCCACACGCCTGATATTAGTCATTCCATATCCTCAACACTCGCCTCAAATTAGTCATTCCGGAAAGTCGAACGAAGTGAGCTTATCCGGAATCTATATTCTGTCCACTAATTTACACTAATTAACACTAATTATCACGAAATGGTTGAGAGGGTTGAGAAGGTTGAGAAGGATGAGAATCATATCTCGGCTCTCTGCCCGGTTAGGCTGCTACTAACCGCTCCTACTCTTAACCTGGGCAAGTATAGCATTGGTCATCCATAGTAGCTTGGCTACGTCATACAAAACAACAAATATCAATAAACAATGGAGTTAGCTTATGAAAGTAATGTTCAAAAATCTACTTAAGGCTTATAGTGGGCAGGTGGATGGTCTGGTTTACTACTACGACCCCCGTCTGCAGAAAGTCATCTGTCGTCGGCATGTTATCCCCAGAGAGACGGCTCAGAATCGCAATCTGAGCGCTGTTTCCAAGCATCTAAAGGAGCTTGAGCCCAGCGAAGGATATATCTCGGATCTGAAGCTTTATGCGGCTTTATCACGAGAGCGGGGCATGGTTCTAAATTGGCGAAACGTCTATTTGAAAATGATGTATGGCTTGTCTCGGGAGCATGGGATAAATCTTTTGGAGCTCACCAGAGACGACATATACGCTCAGAATCTCCCTGTGCGCAGCTTGCGGCTGGCGGTTGAGGCGGGATTACTTGAGCCAGTGGTGGGTTATCTGCGTTTGGATTCGGAATTTTAATCCCGATGGAAGCCCATCAGGATTGTGAGATTGGGCATGGACTTTTCGCTTGACAGTAATGCGCTGCCTCGTAACTTTACCTGAAGAACATTTTGTTAGGAATGCTATGTGTAAGAATACTGAAATCTTAAGTTTGTTGCGTCAAGAGGTGGTTCCTGCCTTGGGTTGCACAGAGCCCGCCGCTGTGGCTTTGGCAAGCGCTTATGCCGCGAGTGTTTTCCCTGAGGAAATCACAGAGATTCGACTGATACTCAGTCCATCCGTGCTCAAGAATGGCATGGGGGTGGGGATTCCGAATACATCATTGATAGGTCTTGAGATAGCTGCTGCTTTGGGCATAGTGGTGGCGGACCCGATGAAGCAGCTCCAGGTCTTGGCGGATCTTTCACCACAGCAGATAGAGCGGGGCAATGCACTGACGGATTTGATTGAGACTCAGATGCATCTTTCGGATGACAAGGTCTATATAGAGGTCCTCCTTTTTGGGAAAAAGCACAGCGCTCGGGCAATAATCAGGTGGCGTCATTCTTGGCTTCACAAGCTGGAATTGGACGGCAAAGTGATGAGATATCAGGAAATGGGTGACGCTGATTCGCCCAGTTTGATAGACGCAAAGCGTTTTTCTTTGCTTGATTACTACGCTTTTTGCACAGAGATTGATTATCAGACGCTTCTGACGCTTGACTTGGGTGAGAGTATCAACCATCGCATAGCCAGTTATGGCCTCAGCGAGGCGGTTGGGATGTCTGTGGGGAAGATGATAATGCAGCAGATATCAAATGGAATCTTGGGCAATGATATCCATCATTATGCGATGGCTTTGACAGCTGCTGCCACTGATGCCCGGATGAGCGGCTGCAATCTGCCTGTGATATCAAATACGGGCAGTGGAAATCAAGGGCTTTCCATCACCCTTCCCATCATCGCGGCAGCGGAAAAGATGGGCAGCGCACATGAGAGATTGGTGCGCGCGCTTGCTTTGGGGCATCTCATCAGCGTGCATATCAAAAACAAGGTGGGGCTTTTGTCCTGCCTCTGTGGATGTCTCTCAGCGGCTTCCGGTGCAGCGGGGGGGATAGTCATGCTTTTGGATGGCGACTATGAGAAGGTGGTCTTTGCTATCAAGAATATGATAGGCAACACCGCCGGGATGGTCTGTGACGGCGCCAAAGAAGGCTGTTCTCTGAAAGTAGCTACCAATACCTCCGCAGCCGTACAAGCAGCTCTTTTGGCAAATATGGGCACATGCATCTCTTCCAATGACGGCATCATCACCGATGATATCGACGAGACTATCGACAATCTGGCTGAGTTTGTAAATTCAGGAATGCAGAATGCGGATTCGACCATACTGTCCATCATGATAAACAAAAAGAAAAAATAAAGAGGAACGATAATGACAAATCACTTTGTGGCACAGCTTGATAAGGTGTTGCCGCCTGACCCTGTCTTTGAAGATGGCATCAGACGCGCGCCCGATAGAGGACTGAATCTATCCCGAAAAGAAATCAAACTAGCCTTGAAAAATGCCCTGAGATACATCCCGGAAGAGCTTCATGCCCGGGTGGCACCCGAATTTTTGCAAGAACTCAGAAGCATGGGGCGCATCTATGGCTACCGTTGGCGTCCACAGGGACCCATCACCGGACGGGACATCGACAGCTACAAAGGCATCACCGCCGCCCGAGCTATGCAGGTGATGATAGACAACAATCTGGATTTTGACATCGCGCTATATCCCTATGAATTGGTGACCTATGGCGAGACCGGGCAAGTCTGCCAAAACTGGATGCAATATCGGCTAATCATGAAATATTTGGAAGTGATGACCCAGGAGCAGACTTTGGTGGTGGCAAGCGGTCACCCCCTGGGACTTTTCCCCTCCAATCCGCAAGCCCCGAGAGTAATCTCCACAAATGGTCTGGTCATCGGCAAATGGGACAATCCTGATGAATTTAAGCGTCTCACCGCTTTGGGTGTAGCAAATTATGGTCAGATGACCGCGGGCGGCTGGATGTATATCGGTCCGCAGGGAATCGTACATGGCACCTATATCACCCTGCTCAACGCGGGCAGAAAATATCTGGGCATTCCCGAGGATAAAGACTTGGCAGGAGTGCTCTATATCTCCTCAGGCTTGGGGGGAATGAGCGGAGCACAAGCCAAGGCGGTCGAGATAGCCGGTGGCATCGGCATCTTGGCAGAGGTGGATTACTCTAGGATTCAGACCCGTCACTCTCAAGGCTGGGTCAGCAAAGTATCCGACAAGCTCCCTGAAATCTTCGCCTGGGTGGATGAAGCCCGCCAGAGCAAAGAACCCTTGTCCATCGCCTACCATGGCAATGTGGTGGACCTTCTGGAATATGTGGACGCGCAAGATATTAAGGCAGAATTGATTAGTGACCAGACCTCTTGTCACGCTGTCTATGAAGGCGGATATACCCCCGCGGGACTGAGCTTTGACGAGGGGCGTCAGGTTTTGGAAAAAGACCCCAAGCTCTTCAAAGAGATGGTTGATGAATCCCTGCGCCGCCACTATCGGGTGCTCAAATCACTCGTGGCAAAAGGTTCATATTTCTGGGACTATGGCAATAGCTTCATGGCAAGTGTCTTTGACGCCGGTGAGACCTCCATCGCTCGGGATGGACAGAGCACCAATGACGGCTTTATCTGGCCATCTTATGTAGAAGATATCATGGGTCCCATGTGTTTTGACCATGGCTATGGTCCCTTCCGTTGGGTCTGCCTCTCTCGCAAAGACAGTGACTTAAGAGCCACCGACAAAGCCGCGCGTGAGCTTATCGACCCTCAAAGAAACTCGATGGATAGGGACAATCATCATTGGATCAGCAGCGCCGAAGAAAACGCTCTGGTGGTCGGCACCAAAGCTCGCATCCTATACGCGGATGAAGAAGGCAGAGTGCGCATTGCCCTGAGATTTAACGATATGGTCAGACGTGGTGAGATTGGTCCCGTGATGTTGGGACGTGATCATCATGATGTTTCCGGGACAGATTCGCCCTTCCGTGAGACCGCGAATATCCGGGATGGCTCAAACGTCATGGCAGAGATGGCTACTCATTGCTTTGCGGGCAACATCGCTCGGGGCATGAGTTTGGTGGTGCTTTCCAATGGCGGCGGAGTGGGCATAGGCCGCAGCATCAATGGCGGCAATGGCATCGTCTTGGACGGCTCTGAGCGCATGGATGAAGTCATCAAGAAAGCCCTTTCATGGGACGTGATGGGTGGAGTCGCAAGAAGAGCTTGGGCTTGCAATGACGGCGCCCGAGAGAGCTCGAGCAAGTGGAACGATGCACACGCTGCAGAAGGCGCGATTACCCTGCCTTTTGTAGCCGATGACGACTATCTGGAAAGTCTATTGAATTAAGGAGATAGATTATGCAAAATCAGTTTGTGAAAGCGATGAAGTCTGAGGGTCTCTCGGACATAGTTATCCGCACCTTTTCAGCCTATTATGAAGCCCTAAAGAGCGGGAATTTGGGCATGATATCAGAAGACGAGATTTCTGCTCCGACTCCTCAGAGTGTGCTTGACTATAGTGAGCTGGGCACTGAGCAAAACTCAAGCTTGCTCAAGAAAATCGCTGTTATCAAACTGAATGGTGGCTTGGGAACGAGCATGGGGCTCTCCCGCGCCAAATCCCTTTTGCCTGTGAAGGGAAACATGAGTTTTTTGGACATCATCACCAGGCACATCCTCGCGCTCAGGTCAAGCAGTGGATATGATGTCCAGCTTATTTTTATGAATAGCTTTGCCACCCAAGAGGACACGGACAACTATCTCAAGAGATATCCGGATCTTTTTAAGCAGCAGCTTCCCGTCAGCTTCGTGCAAAACAAATTTCCGCGCATTAAGCAAGAAGACCTCTCGCTCTTTGAGCATCCGGACAAGGATAAACGCTGGAATCCGCCCGGGCATGGGGACATCTATACCTGCCTCTCCCAATTGGGGATACTTCAGCAGCTTATCAAAGAGGGATATCACTATGCCTTTGTCTCAAATGCCGACAATCTTGGCGCCACGGTGGATACAGCTATCCCCGGCTATATGCAAAAGCATGAGATTCCCTTCGTAATGGAAGTCTGCGAGCGCACCGAGATGGATAGCAAAGGCGGACATCTGGCAGAAGACAAAGAGGGTCAATTGCTCTTGCGTGAAGTGGCGCAATGCAGAGCCGAAGATAGCGCATATTTTCAGGACATCACCCGCTATAAATATTTCAATACAAACAATCTCTGGATAGACCTCAGGGCTTTTGAGTGGCATATGATTACCAACGATGGTCTCATGCTCTTGCCCATCATCGTCAATCCCAAGGAAGTGGACTCACAGAAGGTGTATCAATTGGAGACAGCGATGGGCGCGGCAATCAGCTCCTTCTCGGGAGCCAAAGCGGTGGTGGTTCCTCGTGAGCGTTTTGCCCCGGTCAAGAAAACCAATGAGCTCCTCTGTGTGTGGTCGGACGTCTATGAACTGACGGATCAATATCAGATTCGCATGAAAAGCTCTCTTGACAAAGCGCCGTTGATTCAGCTCGACCCCGCGTATTATGGGCAGGTTGATCAATTGCTAATGAGATTTGAAGAAGCGCCCTCTCTTTGTGGCTGTAAAGAGCTGAAGATAGAGGGAGACATCAGTTTTGGACGGGACGTCGTCTTTGACGGCCGAGTCCATCTCAAAGCCTTGAAACCTACAAAAATCAGCAATCGCCTCTTGACGGGTGAATTGCTCTATGATTAAAGGAGAGCTTAGTGGTATCCAAAGCTACAAAGATTCGTCTTGGCATTTTTCTTTTCTTTGGGCTTGTGCTCATCATCCTCTTTGTTGCCGCTGTAGCCGGAAATAGCCTCAGAAGAAGGTGGGACACATATTTCATCAGCTTTGAAGACTATCCCGTCAGCGGATTGCAAGTGGGTGGAAACGTGAACTACCAAGGCATCAAAGTAGGGCGGGTGGAAGACATCAAGATTGACCCCATGAATGTGAACAAAGTGGTGGTCACCGTCAATATCGAGCCCGGAACGCCCATCAAAGAAGATACCGAAGCTGTGCTCGCCCTCATCGGAATCACGGGGCTCAAGGCTGTCGAAATCAGAGGTGGGACCAATGAGGCCGCCAATCTGGAACCGGGTTCCTACATCAAAGCCGGATCCACCATGATAGACGACATCTCCGAACGCGCCATCTCAATCGTGGATAAGATAGACCAAATTGCAGCCAATATCCATGATCTGACCAATGACGAAAATCGGGAAAACATCGCCAAGATACTCGAGCAAACAGGGATGATTCTCGAAGAAACACGCAGTAATCTGGCTGGTACCTTGGACGCCGTGAGCAGAATCTCACACAATGTGGCGGATCTCACCGATGGGCTTACGCAAAACCTGGATGATATCACCGCCGCGACCGTGAACGCTATCGACAGTCTTTCCACTGTCAGCACAACATCCATCGAAGACTTGACTCAGAGCATGAATCGAGAATTGGAGCTGATTACTACAAATCTTAATGCCAATCTCGACGAAATCTCGGAGCAGGTCGTTTATCTGATGCAAGACACCAGATTCCATCTCAACAACGTCGGTGAAAACACGAATAATCTCGTGCTCGACGCATCCAAAGACATCGCTGAGATTAGCTCAAATATCAATTCATCACTTGAAAGCATAGACCGCCTCTTGGCATCGGAAGCGTTTGAATCTCTCATCCGAAACATCGGTGAGCTCTCCGGTCAGCTTGCGGAAGCGGATGTCAAACAGATGGTTGCCAATCTTGGGGTGACCATCCAACGCACGGGGGTCTTGGTAAACACGCTCAATCGCACCGTGCTTCGCTCTCAAGATGACCTCATGGAGACCTTGGAAAATCTTCGCGATACCACCGAGAATCTGAATGAATTTAGCAGACAAATATCCGATAACCCGGCTATCCTCATCCGAGGAAACTGATATGGGAGAGATGATTATGAAACGTATCTATATATTGATAATGGGACTGATGGCTTTGACCCTCAGCGGCTGCTTTGGCAAAGTGGATAGAGTTCAGACAAACTACTATGTTCTGGACTATCAACCCAGCACTGAGCGCGCAGAATTGGCGATGAACGTCTCCAGCGGAAAGAGCTTGTATGTGATGAATAGCCGCATCAACCGCACCTACAACCGCAATCAGATAGTTGCCAAAGAAAACTTCTATAGAGTTCGCTTTATGCAAAATGACCTGTGGGCGAATCGCCTTTCAGACGCCATCCCAAACATCATCTCCCAAAGACTCAGAGCCTACAACATCTTCTCAAACGTGAGCAGGGATACAGGCTTGATGGATCCCGACTACTATCTTGAGACAAATGTGATGAACATCGAAAAGATAGAAGGCGCCAATCCACGGGCTTTTCTCAAGATAGAATTTGTCCTGCGCGATAGCACCAGCGACAATATCGTCTTTACCCATAGAAACGAACGCTATCAAGAACTTGGGGATGGCTCCATCGTCTATCTCGTTCAAGTCTTCAACAATATGATCATGGAAGAGACCAATACTTTTGCCGCAATGTGTATCATGCACTTCGCTGGGCGTCCCATCCATCGTAGCCGTCGAGATTATCAGAATGTGCTCAGCGCCCCGGAACAATTCTTTTTTCAACAACTGCACGACCAAGAGGCGCATCAGGTCTTTGGGGAACTACTTCTTAGCAGCAAAGCACCAATCTCAGCCGAAATGCCATATCGGGTGGAAGGGCTCGATAGCCTAAATACCAAGATTTCGGAGCGAGTGGGAGAATTTAATACACCTATTCTTCTGGAGCCCGGCAGATATCGCGTGATTACCGGCTATAATGAGGATATTGTCGCGAATGTGGAGATTTTTGCGCGGCAAAGGACGGTGGTTCAGAGAAATTGGAGCGAGCTCAAGGTGAGAATCTTGGACCTATCCCAGACCCGCGTGCGACAGATATATGACCTATGGCGTCAGAATGAAGATGACTATGGCTATAGCAAAGTGGGCTCTGACTTCAGCCTTAGCGATGATGAGCATGGCATGGATGAACGGCTTTGGATCTTGCCTCCGGGAACTTATATGCTGACTTTGGGCGGATATTCGTGGAGCGATTTGCGAGACTTTGCCACAATTAAGCTGGATCAAGGAGATAGCCACATGATGACCGTCATCGTGGATCCCAGTGCCAGCGCGGGGACCATCCTCGTCGGAGCAGGCGTGCTTTCGGATGAGCTAGGAGTGGGCAGCGTGAGATTTCACAAAGGGGCTATTCATGGCAATATCAATCTCTCATCAAATAATGATATCAACGAAAAAGACCCAACTTTCAGTCTGAATCTGGCAGGGCAATTTGACAATACCCTTGAGCACGACTTTCGTCCCTTCCACTATAGTATGAGAAGTATCTATGACGTGGGCGGAAACATCTCGACAGGCTCTGATTTTAAGATCAATCTCGACAGCTACTCGCTCAAAAACGTCTTTATGGTCTACCCTTGGAGCAAGCAACGCAAGCTGCTCAATAACTTCGCCTTCTATGGCAGAGCAGATTTGAATACGCATTTTTGGGACGAATATACTTATTTTAGTGAGGATAAGAACTATATAGTATGGGATTCGGATGGATATGAGATAGAACGAGCTTTGGATCAAGAGAAGATTCGCAGCAAGATAGCGCTCTTTCCCTTGCGCATGAAGGAAGGAACGGGGATTACCTATCGCATCGCCTTCAATCCCAATAGCTGGGTGAGCCTCAGGGGTGGATATGGCTGGCAACAGCGTCTAAATCACAGGTCTCTGAGCCTCAATCGCTCGGATTATGAGGATGGCGGCTTGCTCTATGATGTCTACTCCGAATCGGTCGACCAATATGACCGTGGCATCGAGACGACCCTGGTCTTTTCCGCCGTGAATGTGCTTAACTTCTTCTCAATCAATTCCACCGTGGATGCGCTCTTTCCCATCAGAGAAAGCATCGTCATGCCGCGCATAGAGAGTGAGAATCGGATAAACTTCCGCATCTATCGCAATGTCTCCATGGATTTTCGAGTAAATCTCACCTACGACGAAGCGGTCAAGGATTGGCTGGTTTATGACTATAGCACCTACCTCAGAATGAGCCTTTTCTACTAATGCAACTTAAAGTGATAAACCAAGTCCTGACCCTTGAGGGAGAGCTGACCAAAATCACGGTTCCTTCTCTTTATAAAGAGCTCAAAAAAGCTCTGAAGGAAGAAGCGGTCACCATGATAGACTTGGGTAAAGTATCCACGATAGATAGCGCGGGAGTCGCCTTCTTGGACGAGATTCAAGAGATTATCTCAGGAAAATCTGAGATCCTGCTCTTTAAGGGAGCAAAACCCGAATTGCAAGCCGTAATCGATACCTTCAGCACCATCAAGCTAAAGAGCTCTGCGCCCACAAGTGGCAAAGGATATTTTGAGAGTCTGGGCGAGATGAGTCTGGATTTTGGCAAAGGGCTCGCTGAAGCGATTCTGCTTTCTTCAGATATCTTTTACTACAGTCTCTTGGGCTTGATTAGCCGCAAAGGTCAGCGCAAAGGATCTCTCACACAACAGGCTACGCTTTTGGGCTCTCAAGCTCTGCCCATCGTGTCTCTGCTTTCGTTTATCATCGGTTTGATTTTGGCGCTGCAATCGGGAGTCTTGCTCAAGGATTTTGGCGCGGGAGTCTTTTTGGCGGATCTGCTATCGGTGACCATGGTTCGTGAGATGGGACCGCTCATCACAGCCATCATTGTAGCGGGACGCAGCGGCAGCGCTATCGCCTCAGAGATTGCCACTATGCAGGTCACAGAAGAGATAGACGCACTAAAGATGATGGCACTCAATCCCATTCGCTATGTCGTCGTGCCAAAGTTTCACGCGATTACCATCGTGATGCCTATCTTGGTGGCATTTAGCATCTTAGTAAGCGAAATTGGCGGCGGAATCATCGCCATTGGTCTTTTGGATATCGCGCCTGAGACATTCCTGAGCAGGTCCATCAATATTCTCACAGTCAAGGACATCATCATCAGCTTTGGCAAGAGCATCTGGTTTGCGTGGGTAATCGTGATTATCGGCTCCTACTATGGCTTCCGGGTCAAAGGTGGGGCAGAAGGAGTGGGCAAAGCGACCACCTCTTCCGTAGTCACATCCATCTTCGCGGTAATCTTTTTCGACGCTATCTTTAGCCTTTTGTATCTATGAAAAAGAATAGTCCCATCATCGAAATCCGCGAGCTGGAAGCCAGATATGGCGAGATGACAGTCTTAAGTGACATCAATGTGGATATCTATCCTGAGGAAATCACCGTGATCCTGGGTGGCAGCGGATGTGGCAAGACCACTCTGCTGAAAAATATCCTCAGACTCTATGAGCCCTATTCCGGTTCTGTGAAGTTTTTTGGGGATGATATCTTGGATATGGATGAGGGCGAATTTCGGGAAGTGCTCAAACGCACGGGTATGCTCTTTCAAAATGGTGCGCTCCTAAATTCCATCTCGGTCTATGATAATATCTCCATCCCTCTGGAGATGCACACCCAACTTCCGCGCAAGGTAATCGACAAGATGATTCGCGTGAAGCTTTCCCTGGTCGGACTTTCAGAGGCTATTTATAAGCTGCCATCCGAGCTCTCAGGGGGCATGAAAAAGCGCGCAGCTCTGGCTCGTGCCTTAGCACTGGACCCGCATCTGCTATTTTGTGATGAACCTTCCGCGGGATTGGACCCCATCACCTCAGCGGCGCTTGATGAGCTGATTCTGGATCTGAAGACTCAGCTGAAGATGAGCATCGTCATAGTCACACATGAACTTGCCTCAATCCATAGAATCGCGGATAAAATCATCTTTCTGGACGCCGGCAAAATGCTCTTTAATGGTAGCCTGGATGACGCCAAGCGCGCAGGTATTCCCGAGATTGATCGTTTCTTCAAAGTGGGGAAGTTTTGATGCTTAGTATCATCGTAGCAATGGGCAAAAACAGGGTAATCGGCAAGGACAACCAAATGCCATGGCATCTTCCCGAAGATCTAGCGTATTTTAAGAAAGTGACCATGGGTAGCACCGTCATCATGGGGAAAAAAACCTATTACTCCATCGGTAAAGCCCTGCCCGGAAGAAGAAACATCGTGCTCAGCCGAGATTTGAAACTCTCACTAAAAGACGCGGAGATAGCGCATGATATCAAAGAAGCAGCCACCCACGAGGCCTTCATCATCGGCGGCGCGTCCATCTTTGAGCAAACTTTGGATATGGTGGATAGACTCTATATCACACACATCGATTCGGACTTTGAGGGAGATAGAAAGTTCCCAAGGATAGATTGGGATGAGTGGCAAGAAATAAGCCACGAAGAGCTGACAAGTTCGACCGGGATTCAGCTGAGATTTTCTGTGTATCAGCGCATTTAGCAGACAGCTAAGTGCTTGCTAAATATGGCGCGCTCAAGCCTCCCTCACCAGTCGCTCACCGGTCGAGCGTGCAAGCGGTGAGAA
>CALGPA010000047.1 GCA_937960795.1 uncultured bacterium
TTTTCTGAAATCATCACCGGAATGTACTCCGATACCACAACCGCCAGCACTTTCTATCTGTTCTAATCTCTTTTTTTGCAGTGCAGTTGGGTTCTTTCCCGGCTGCTTAACTTCGATGCCGAACATTCTACCCTGTATTAAACAAACTATATCCGGGTGCCCTGCTTCGGTGCAGGTGATGGGTCTCAGAGCATACGAGGCCGGGATGCTCTTAATATACCTGATGATGGCTGTCTGTATCTTTGATTCAGGGTTTGGCATTGTTCCCCCTTTGCGGAGATCCTCCGGTAACTTTACTTTCCACGCTGCCCCCTTTTCTTGCATATCGCGATCTTATCTTGATCTGTCTTTGGTTTGCGCGGCTTCTTTGGTTTTGGCTTATTACGCGGCGCAAGTACACTCCACATTGATTCTGGTGCTCTCATTGTTTAATCCTCTCTTTCTTTTTGTAATAGCTTTCTGTGTAGTTCTTTTTGCTTTTAACCATTTCATATATATCCGGCTCAATTCCTCCTTTGGTAAACATCCATATCAGGATTGCTTTTTTGTCTCTGTGCATGTTCATGATCCGATTCTTTGCCTGGACATAGCTCACATAGGCAAAGTCTATGTTATAGAACACAATGGCATCAGCCGTATATAGGTTTATCCCCTCTCGCTTGCTTAGGTATTGCCCGATGAATACCTTCTTGTCTGATCCCTCGAACTCATCGGGATCTTCAGTCACGAGATCCCCAAGCACATTGACAAGAGCGTCATGCTCTGCTATGTATTTGTAGAAGATGGCCAGCTTGCGGTACATCGTGACCAAGAATTGAATTTTTGATAGCTTGTGATCGCTCACCACAATGGCATCTCCAGAATCGGTGATAACCGTTCCTGAGCATAGCTGATGGTGCTTACTCATTACGCTTGCTGCTGTCGGTGCAGTGATCTCTTTGCCATTGATAGTAATGATCCGGTCTTTCTTTAGCTGCTTTATGTATTGCTCAATTTCTCCTGGCATAGGCACCCAATATATGTGCTCCTCTACGTGGTGCTGCCTAAATCCGGCATCCTTCTGCGTAATAGAGACGGTAAGCTCGTCCAGGTATGGAATAATCATTTTTTCTTTTGCCCCGGAGTAGTCCTTTATCACCCTCCCGGCAGCTATCCTGCGTTCGGTAACCTTGACATAATCCCGCGCCCAAGCATAAAAGTTTTTGTAGCCATATATAAGCCCAGACTTAGACCGGGCTGCCCATAGCTGATGATATATCTGGCTATACGATTCCGGTGTTGGCGTAGCCGATAGGTATATCACTATACAGTCCCGGCTGAGTCCAGCCAGAGATATAGCCCGCTTGGACGGCTTCGGATAAGCTCCGATCCCATGCGCTTCATCAATTATCAGAACTCGGTTAGGCTCGTATTCTACCTTGTGTAGGCTGTCCATACTCACGATCTGTAGGGATATATGCTCAATCTCCGGTATGTCACTCTGTAGTTCCCTGAAGGTTCTCTCGATTGACTTCATGGCAGACTTTTTGGTCGAGAAGAGGATTGACGGATTCCCGATTTCATTGGCAATATAACTCGCAGCCATAATTGAAACGGGCGTTTTCCCTGTCCTGGTCTCCATCGCCAGGTAAACCATGCTGTGTGTGTGAATGATGTTTATTGCCTTCTCAACAAGGCTCTTTTGATATTCTTTCAGTTTCATGTTATCCTTCACTCGTGAGAGCATTTAATTTCTATGAATTTCATTCTTCTTCATCCTGCTCTTTTAGTTCTACATTTTTAATAAACTCTTGTACAGCTTTATCTTCATCGCCATCTTATTCATCTGCTCCACAAGTGAGCGATTGTCAGCTTGAAGCTGGGCTATCTTTGCTATCGCAATCTCATGCGACTTTTTCCAATTATCAAGCACCTTTCGCAGATTGTTCTCTTCATAAGCCTTATCGTTACTGCTCATATATGCAAGATTTCGTACTTTGTTTTCATATTCTTTCTTAGTCATGACAAAAACTCCTTGTCTTTCTTAAGATTACGCCCACTGAAAAATAGCTCACCATCTTTATGTTTGCAATCATTTTCAGTTTTTGGATGCAACCACGAATAGCCATATAGCGGACTGTAATCGCATGGCTCCATATCTATGCCACATAGTGGGCATTTACGTGGTGGCGCTTTCATTTCTCCTCCCGTGCTTTCAGCAATCCACAGGCATCATACAGCAAATCCC
>CALGPA010000048.1 GCA_937960795.1 uncultured bacterium
ATTTTTACCTAATTTACTGCCACCCAGGAGCTTAGACACCTAGGAAAGATCAGTTACTGATAGCCCACAAAGTGTTGGATAGCACCAATGAAGATTTATCTAAAAAGAAGAAGGGCTTGAGTCCTTACACAAAGAAGCCGAGTATATGCTGACTAAGCTCCCTTGGCATGGTAATGTAAGAGAGTTGATATCCATTATTCGCAGACTCTGCGCAGTGGAATCAGAAGAAGTGATCTCGACAGAAGCACTACAAAAACACTGCTTATCGGGCATTATTTCCAAAACCCACTCAATATCTCTGCCTCTATCTGATGACTTGGTGATTGAGCTTCGGGAGCCAATAGACTTGATGGGTGAGTTGAGAAATCTGAAAACAAAGATAATTGAAGATATCTTCCCGCGTTTTAACACCATACGGGAACTTGCTGCTTTTCTCGGCTTCAATTCGGATTCTGCTCTGCGAAAGCACTACCCCTCTCGCGGAGCTAAAAATCAATAGATAGCTTGCCACATCCAAACCTAAATGAGATGATATCAATGGCTTTCAATCTCACGCCCAAGGATTTATCTGGAGATACACATAGTGATGACAAAAAAAGCGGGCGGAATATGATCCGCCCATAGTGTTATTTCACGTGGAAATTGTCTAGGAATTGCTGCAGGATGGCAGCGCGGCTGGGATGCCGCAGTTTTTTAAGCGCTTTATCCTCGATCTGGCGGATGCGTTCGCGGGTCACCTGGAAGATGTTGCCCACTTCCTCGAGGGTGCGGTGATAGCCATCATCGATGCCGAAGCGGAGGCGGATCACGCGTTCTTCACGGGTGGTAAGGGTTTTCAGCACTTCATCCACTTGTTTTTTGAGCAGGCTTCTTTCGGCGAGGCGTTCCGGGGAGATGATGGTGCGATCTTCGATAAAGTCGCCCAGGATGCTATCTTCACTGTCGTGGCCGATGGGTTTGTCCAGCGAGACCGGTTCTTTGGAGATGGACAGGATGTTTTTGACCTTCTCCACGGGCATATCGAGTACTTCGGAGATCTCTTCGGGATAGGGATCGCGACCCATCTTCTGCATGAGTCTACGGCTGGTGCGGTTGATCTTGTTTATGGATTCGATCATATGCACCGGGATGCGGATGGTGCGGGCCTGGTCCGCGATGGCGCGGGTGATGGCTTGGCGAATCCACCAAGTGGCGTAGGTGCTAAATTTATAGCCTTTACGGTAGTCATATTTTTCGACGGCGCGCATGAGCCCGGTGTTTCCTTCTTGGATGAGATCCAAAAATTCCAAGCCACGGTTGTTATAGCGCTTGGCGATTGAGATCACGAGGCGGACGTTGGCTTCGATCATCTCGTTTTGGGCTTTTTCTTTGTTGCGTTCGGCGCGGTCGATCTCTCGCAGGAGGAAGACCAGTTCATTGCCGGTCATCTTGGTTTCCAGCTCCACGCGGCGGATTTTGCGACGGGCGTTTTTGATCTTCCGCAAGGTTTCCACAAAGACGTTTGGGTCGATATTGGTCTCGGCTTTGACCTCTTCGAAGTCTTCATCGCTTTTTTTGGCGCGGCGTCCGTATGTGCAGATTTCGTCGATGGTATAGCGTTTTATCTTGGTGAGTTCATTGATGGAATTGTAGCTTTCTTCGATGCGTTCGACGAGGCTGCGGATGCGATATACCATGCGTTTGATGAGCTTGTCATTGTATGCGAGGCTCATGAAAGAATCCACGAGTTTTTCGCGCAGGGTGTCGATCTCTTCTTGGCGGCTGGCAGTTCCTGTATCGTCAAAATCGCAATTGTCCAAGATGCTGCCGATCTTATCGAGAGTGATTTCATTTTCTTTGAGCAGTTCTTTGAAGTGGTCGATGATCTTGACATCTTGGTTTTTGTCGATCCAAGTGCCTAGATCGACCTTGAAGATCTGATCCAGGCGCACGCGGCGCTCGCGATAGCGATGCAGGAAGTTGTACATCTCGCGGAGGGTTGAGCCAGCTTGGAAAACATTTTGGTTGATCATTTTTTGGTAGGTTTCGATCTTCTTTGCCACGCGCACTTCGCCTTCTCGATCCAAGAGCGGTACTCTGCCCATTTCACGGAGATACATCCTCACGGGATCATCGTAAAAGCGTTTTGTTTTGAACTTTTTGGGGGGAGTGGGCTTGCGGATGGCAGCGCCTCCCTTGGTGATTCGTTTTTCGGTCTCGTCGATGATCTCTATCCCATCTTGGGAGAGATCAAAAATGATGTCATCCACCTTATCCAAAAAGAATGGGCTATTGGGCAGAATGTCGTTGATTTGTTTGAAGGTGATATAGCCTGAGTCTTTCCCCAGATCCACCAGCTTTTTCAAACACTCGTTATAAGTAATCATCAATGCTCCTTGGCACAAGCTCTTAAAAGAGGACTTTGTTTACGACTCGTTTGGTCGTCTTTCGATATTCCTGGAATAGTATTTCCTTCTCTTTGAGGAGTTCCAGATTGGTCGGATCTTCGTTGATCGCTTTGTCCAGATCATCGAGATCGCGCTTGAGCTTGCGCAATTTCAAGTCCTTGATCTGAGCGATGAGATCCAACTGCTGCAAATCCTCAAAAAGAAGCTCTGCCAGACTATCCCGTATCTCGGCGTTTTCCGTGTCATCCAGCAGCGCGGCGGGTTCAAAACCGGAACTGAGCTGCAGGCGTTTTTGCAAATATTCGAAGATGCGTTTGTAGAGTCTACTAGTAAAATAATCGGCTGTTAGCTCGCGGGCAAGAAGATTGTAGCTTTCCCTGTCTTTTAGAGCCGCCTGCAGGATCATTTTTTCATGAGGGCTCTTTTGGGGGATCTGATCGTCTTGGGGGCTTTGTGCAGGATTGACTTGTCTTGCCGAGCTCCGTTTTAGCGAAGCGAGCAGGGCATTTTGGCTGATGCCAAAGCTTTCGGATACATCCCTGAGAAAGAGCTCTTTTTGGATGGGATCCCAGAGCAGGCGCAGGGCATCTAGGATGAGCTCAATTCGCTCTTTGGGCGAGGATTTTAGCTCGGAGCTGGATGCCATATAGGGAATCAGATCTTGCGCTGACAGAATCAATTCTTTGAGCGCATCGCTGCCATGGGAGATAATGAAGTCGTCCGGATCCACACCTTCGGGAAGAAGCGCCACTTTGACCTTCATGCCGCGCGCCAGGCAGACCAAGCCCCCTCGGACTGCCGCCTTGATCCCGGCTTCATCGCCGTCATAGAGCATCACCGTGTTTGGTGAAAAGCGATTGAGCAGATAGACTTGATCTTCGGTGAGCGCAGTGCCCAAAGTTGCCACGGCATTTGTAAATCCGTTTTCATAGAGCCGCAGGAAGTCAAAGTATCCTTCGCAAACTATGGATTGGTCGGCCTTGCTGATATTGTATTTGGTCTTGAAGAGGCCATAGAGTTCTTTGCCTTTGGTGTAAATCTCTGTTCCGGGAGAATTGATATATTTTCCGGTGTTTTCCTTAGGCTGCAAGATGCGGCCGCCAAAGGCTATCACTTCCCCGGTATTGTTGTGAATCGGAAAGATGAGTCGATCCCGAAAGAGATCGATGAGCGCGCCGGAATACTCTCCAAAGAGTCCGCTTTCTTTGAGTAGGCTGACCCCAAAGCCCTGTTTCATGAGGTGATTGAGCAAGGCTTTGTTTGAAGAAAGAGCATAGCCGAGCTTCAGATCCTTGGCGGTCTCGGGGCTAAACTTGCGCTGTCTGAGGTAGTCCAGGGCATCTTCGGAATGCTCGAAGAGGTTTTTGGCAAAGAAATCCGCGGCAAAGCTATAGACTTCGATGAGCTGCTGGCGTTTGGTGGAGACCACCTTGGTGCGGGATTCTTCAGGGATCGTGATGCCGGCTCGGAGAGCCAGCTTTTTGACGGATTCAATGAAACTGATCTTCTCATATTCTTGGACAAAGCCAAAGACATTGCCCGCCTTGCCACAGGCAAAGCACTTGAAGATCTGCTTGGGCTGGCTGACATACATCGAGGGACGGGTGTCGTTGTGAAAGGGACAGACTCCCTTCCAATTTGAGCCTACGTGTTTGAGCGGGAGATAGCTCTGCACTACGTCCACGATGTCATTCGCCTGGCGAATCTGATCGATCAAAGCTGATTCCAATAGATCCTCATATCTTGACGACCGTCACTCCGCTGCCGCCTTCGAAGAGGGGCGGAGTTTCGATGCCTTTCACTGTCTTTTTGCGAGAGAGATAATCCCGCACTTTTGCTCTGAGAGCGCCGGTTCCCTTGCCATGCACAATGCGCAAGGTGCTGAATCCGCTGAGCTGGGCGTTGTCCAAAAATTCATCGATCAAGGGCATGGCTTCGTCAAAGGTAAGTCCCAGAAGCTTCAGCTCGGTCTGCACGCAAGCCGTGGTGTGGGTCTTGGTGAGATGCACTTGTTTTTGGGGATCGGAGGCATCGGCTGAGCTTTTGTATAGATTCTTCAGCCGTGTCTTGAAACTGATGCCGTTCATATCGACCACAGCTTGGTCTTTGTCTATCAAGACGATGACGGCGTCTGCCTCAAAATCAGCCAACCAGACCCGATCTCCTGCTTTTGGCAGGGCAAGTTTCTCTCTGCCTTCGGCACTGCTCTTTTTGATCTGACGGGATAGCTCTTCTGCATGCTTGGCAATATCTTGCAATTTTCTTTCCGAAACCTGTTTGCGTTGGTCTTTCTGTAAGGATTTAATCTCGCTAAGCTCCTTGGTGTATAGCTTTTGAAAGCTAATCAATTCGCTCTGCATTTCTTTGAGATGTTTTTGGCGACGGGCTTTGAGCTCTTTTTCCCAGTCGGTCTCCTTGCTATCCAACTCTTGGAGTTTTGCTTCGAGATTGCGGCGTTTGAGCTCATATTGGTAGATCTCTTTGCCGAGGCTCTTCTTCTGCTCTTGCAAGCGTTTGATGAGGCTGCTGAATTCCACATTCTGACTGCCGGCGAGGCTGCGAGCGCGGGAAATGAGCTCCGGATCCAAGCCCAAGGATGCCGCGACTTCAATGGCAAAGCTATCCCCGGGGATCCCGATGCTGAAGCGATAGGTCGGCATCAGCGACTTCGTGTCAAACTGCATGCTGGCGTTGATGCAATTGTCGCTTGATTCGGCAAAGACTTTCAGGGCAGTGTAATGTGTGGTGACAATTCCCTTTACACCCAAGCCGGCGAGCTGCTCCAGGATCGCTTGCGCGAGAGCAGAGCCTTGCTGCGGATCCGTGGCAGCGCCGATCTCATCAATGAGGATCAAGCTTTGGGAATCCGCCTCCCGCAGCATCTTGCCGATCTTGTCCAGATGAGACGAAAAGGTGGAAAGCGCATTCTCGATGGATTGGTCATCTCCGATGTCGGCAAAGACTCGGGAAAAACAGCCCACGCGGCTGTCCTCATCTGCTGGGATGGGCAATCCGCTGAGTGCCATCAAGCTGATCAGTCCCACGGCTTTCATGAGCACCGTCTTGCCGCCGGTATTGGGTCCGCTGAGAATCATGAGGTGATATTCATCGCCCAGGCTCAGATCAAATGGGATCACGCTGTGATAGGCATTGGGGCCGTCCTCGGAGATCTTTTTTAGGATCAAAAGGGGATGCCGCGCGGAGATGAGATCCAGGGCGGGATCAGGCTGCATACTTGGAACTTTGGCGCGCAATTGGTTTGAGAGTCGGGCGGCACCATAGAGAAAATCCAGCTCGGTCATTAGGGCTTGATTTGATAGCAATTCGCGTTTGCGTGAGCGTATCTCGGCGGAGAAATCACTGAGGATCTGATATATTTCCCGCTTTTCTTCTTCCTTTAAGAGCTGCATCTCGTTGTTTAATGGAACTATCTGCGCGGGTTCGATGAAGACGGTGGATTTGCTGCCACTGCGGCTTTGCACGATTCCCGAGACAAAACCGGCGGCTGATTCCTTGATCGGCAGCACAAATCGGTCGTCCCGCTGAGTCACATATTTATCCTGCAGATAGCCTTCAAAGCGCGGTTCATTGAGGAGATCCAGCATGCTGCGTTGGATCCTGCTGCGCAAGGACGCAAGCCCGCGCCTGATGCGCATTAGGTTTGCCGAAGCGCTGTCTTTGATATCGCCCTCGTGGTCATAGATGCGCTCAAAGGCCTGCATGATCGTGGGCAGAGCATAGAGTCTCTTGGTCAGCTTGGCGGCCTCAGGGAGATCCTCCAAGGCATCCAGCCGCTCTCGAATGTCGGTGGCTAGCTCGGCATTGATGCTGATCACGCGGAATTCTTCCCAATCGTAGATACTGTGGATTTGCTCTTTGAAATAGTCGTCCAGACTCTCCAGCGGGGAGAGATCAAAATCCACTGATCCTTCCAGAGCGGTTTGAAACTCTGCGATCAGTCTTTGCGAGGCGCGCATCGCATCAATATCTTGCAAGGGACTGAGCTTTTGCGCTCGAGCTTTGCCGAGGCCGCTGTGGCATCTTTGGGCAAGCTGCTTTTGTAGGCTGCCGTATTCGAGATCTGTCATTGCTCTTGGTTTTCTCTGAGTTTTAAAAAGTCGGGAAGGGTGAGGTATTTGAAATAGTTATTCATCTTCAGATGGCTGATCAGGTCGTCTTTGAGGGTGTCGATCCCGGTGTATACCCGGTGTTTTTGCGGATCCCTAAGCGGCTCGGAGGCTTGCGGAGCATAGTCCATTACGATGGTGAAGATGATTACCAGAATGAGCCCATTGATCAAGCCCAAGATGCCGCCCAGAAGGCGGTTTAGCCAGCTCAATTTGAGAGCTTTGATGAATCTGTCCAAGATCCAGACCACAAAGCGGATAACGACTATCACGAGCACCAGGATCAGGATCACGGAGATCAAGACGGCGAGGGTCTTGCTAAGCTCATATTTGAGCATCAATTGGTTTGCCAAGAGCGGATAATAGTGTCCGACGAGCAAAAACGCAAGGATGGCTCCGGCAAATTGCACCACAGCTCCCACCAGTCCCCGTCTGATGCCCAAGAATGTGAATATCAGAATCACTGCAAGTATAATCCAATCGATTACGCCCATGTTTTCTCCCTTGTGCCATAAAAAGCATACAGGGATGTTTTAAGATCCCTGTATGCCTGATTCTTTGTTAAAGCTTATTGAGTATTTATCTCATAAAGCGTTGCATGCGACGCTGCATTTTGAGCATCTTGCGACGAGCGGCGTTAGCTTCGCGTTTCTTTTTTACGCTGGGCTTTTCGTAAGCCTGATGCTTCTTTATTTCAGAAAGAATTGCGGCTTTTTCGCATTTCTTTTTAAAGCGCTTCAAAAGATAATCGAAGGATTCGTTTTCTTTAGCTACGACTGTAGGCAATTACATCACCACCTTTTGTTTATAATTTAAGAGAAGCCAATTTGTTACATCCCATATATCTGTCAAGAGAGAATTTTATATAGACGAGGCAAAGCTGATTGAGTGAGCGATGCTTAGCTATTTTCCGACGCAAAATTCAGAAAAGATCTTGCCCAGAAGCTCGTCGGTGGGCAAGACACCCAAGATGTCCTCCAAGGCAGAGGCTGCTGAGATCAGTTCGAAGGCTATGATCTCAAATCCTGCGTCAAGATCCAACGCAGTCAAAGCATCTCTAAGAGAGCTTATGCCGCGGCTCAGGGCAGCAAGATGCCTGCTGTTTGTAATGAGGGGGCGATCGATGATCTTTGAGGGCAGACTCAGACGCCGGATGATCATCTCAGCGAGATCACTCAAGCCGTCTTTGATCTCGACACTGATCGAGACGTGTCCCTCCGGCAATTTGGGATAGCTGACGATATCGGCTTTACTTGCCAGCGGGATGATCTTGCTCTCAAAGTCCCGCAGTTCATCTCCGATGCCGGGGAAATCTCCTTCATAGAGCATCAGGATGAGATCCGCTTCGCGCATCAGAGCATAGCTGCGCGCGATGCCTTCTTGTTCGATGCTGTCATCGCTGTCTCTAAGGCCTGCCGTATCCCACAAAACGATGGGATAGCCCCTCAGGGAAAAGGATTCTTCCAGATAATCTCGGGTAGTGCCCGGCATGGGCGTCACGATTGCCCGATTTTGCTTTAGCAGTGCATTAAAGAGCGAGGATTTGCCGGCGTTGGGTGCGCCTGCCAGACAGATCTTGACTCCCTCGCGAAGCTTGATCCCCGAAGAGCCTTCAGTGTATAGCGCTTCGGCGTCTCTGAGGATTCCCCGGATTCTGTCCTTGAGATCTTCAAGATCGATCCCGGGAAGATCCTGATCGGCAAAGTCAATTGCCAGTTCACAGCGCAAGCGAGCCTCCCGGATCCGATCCAAGATCTCGCTGAGATGTCTGCCCAAGAAGCCTTTGATCTGCATGAGAGCGGCTGTCTCGGCTTTGGAGCTTCCAGCAGTTATGAGATCATTGACCGCTTCTGCCTGACTGAGATCGATTCTGCCATTGAGATAGGCACGCAGGGTAAATTCACCGGGATTTGCCAAGCGCGCTTTGCTCAGCAAGATGCCCAGAATCCGCTCGGCGATCGAGGGATTGCCATGACAGCTCAGCTCGATGCTATCCTCGGCGGTATAGCTATGTGGAGCGCGAAAGACGCTGAGCAGGACTTCGTCGATGATCCGGCCTGAGCCATCATGGAAATTGCCATAGACGATGCTATTGCCCGGAGCCTTGAGCAGCTTCTTCGGGGGACTAAAGAATTCAGACACCAGCTCGATCGTGCCCTTGCCGGAGATGCGCAAGACCGAGATCGCGGCGCTTCCGCCGGCGGTGATGCGGGCACAGATGATGTCATTCATAGATATTGTCTGATCCGAGCCGCCAGGCTTTCGGGATCAAAGCTGATCTCTTTCTTGAGCAGATCGGTGTCACCATGCGGAACAAATGAATCCGGATAGCCAAAATTGATGATGCGCGCGGGCTTCTCTGCCAATGCTTGAGAGATTGCCGCACCGACTCCGCCATAGCGGCTGCCATTTTCAAAAGTAAAGACATGGCTGCAAGCCTCACCAAGCGCGACTAGGACTCTCGTGTCCAGCGGCTTGACGCTTCGCAGATTTATGACCAGGGCTCTTGTGCCATCTTCACTAAGAAGATCCGCTGTCGATTGTGCCAATGTCAAAGCATCACCCACGGCGACCAATGCTATCCTAGGCTCCGTCATGCCGCCAACGGGTTCAAGAATCTCGGCTTTGCCCACAGTGAACTGCGTAAGCTCGATTCCCCGGCAGATAGCTGTGCCTCTGGGATAGCGGATGGCGACGGGACCTTCCTGATAGTCTGCCGCCCATGCCAGCATCGCTGCCAATTCCTCCGCGCAAGATGGGGCGAGGATCACGAGATTGGGGATGCTGGACAAAAAAGCCAGGTCAAAGGCACCGTGATGAGTGGCGCCGTCTTCGCCGACCAGTCCCGCCCGATCAAGGCAAAAGACCACCGGTAGACGCGGCATTGCCACATCGTGGATCACCTGATCCAAGGCACGCTGCATAAAGGTTGAATAGATCGCCACAAACGCTTTGATGCCCTTGGTTGCCATCCCGGCTGCCAAGGTCACGGCGTGTTGTTCTGCGATCCCCACGTCAAAGAAACGGGAGGGATATTGCTTTTCAAAACCTGCCAGCCCGGTGCCGGCACTCATCGCAGCGGTGATTGCCACGATGTCATCTCTTTTGGAGGCGAGATCCATCAGGGCATCGCCCATCACCACGCTATAGCTCTTTCCCCCGCTGCAGAGCGTCTTGCCACTCTGCTCGCTGAAGGGTGCCACTCCGTGGTAGGAACTTGCATCTTTTTCGGCAGGACTATATCCCTTGCCTTTTTGAGTGACCACATGGATGAGCACCGGGCCCACCATGTTATTTTTGACCCGCTTTAGGATCGAGATGAGATGCGGCGTATCATGCCCATCGATGGGGCCCACATACTTGAGTCCGAGATCTTCAAAGATGATGTTTGGCACTAGGATGTTCATCATCGATTCCTCGAGTTTTTGGGCACCATAGATGAATCTTCTGCGCACTGATGAGGGCAAGCTGGAGCTGATATCCCAAACTTGCTTCTTGAGCGCGTTGTATCCTTTGGAGGCATACATGCGAGCCATATATTTCTGCAAGCCGCCCACGTTTTTGGAGATGGACATGGCATTGTCGTTGAGGATCACGATAAACTTATCGGGCTGAAGATGTCCGGCATGATTGAGCGCTTCAAAGCTCATCCCTCCGGTCAGCGCGCCATCACCGATCACTGCGATGGAGTGTCCGCTTTCCTCTTTGATATCACGTCCGGCGGCGATTCCCAAAGCCGCGGAGATAGAGGTGCTGCTATGCCCAGTGCTAAATGCATCGTAGGGGCTTTCATCCCTGTTCGTAAACCCGCTGATGCCGCCAAATTGCCGCAGGGTGTCAAAGCGAGCATTGCGCTCGGTGAGGATCTTCCAGCCATAGCTTTGATGTCCCACATCCCAGACCACACGGTCACTTAAGGGATTGAAGACCGCCAAAAGCGCCAGGGTGAGATCGACCGTCCCAAGGCTAGGCGCGATATGCCCGCCATTTTTTGCGACCACCTCGACGATGCGCTCCCGGACTTCCTGCGCCAATATCTCCAATTCCTGATTGTTCAGGCTCTTTATCTTATCGGGATGATCCATCTTTTCGAGTATCATGTCGTTCTCCTGTGTGCAGACTTATGTTGTTCATATTTGACTATTATAATCTCAAGTGCCATCAAAAGCAGCGCCAATATCAAGAGCAGCTTCCAAAGATCTCTGCCCAAGCGAGAGACAAAGAGCTCCTCGGCATAGTCTTCCGAGAGGAGCTTGATGTTTTTGGGGATCTCGCCGCGATTGATCTCGCTATCATAATAATCGATATTCACGGCAATCTTGGCAGGATCCGCATCATTGGGGCGCGGGCTGTAAATGCCGGGTTCGCGGGTGATATAGACAGGATTTGCCAAACTAAGCTGCTCGCCTCTTGGCAAGGCCAATTCCGCAGCAAAGATGGGATCGCCCACACTCAGCTCATGGATCGGCACTTTGCCGCTTTGCAAGGTGTTTAGCGTGCGATAGGCAAAGACGGCATAGGCGGGATCACTAAAGAAATCTGATGCTGCGCTGATGTCCCAGAGCCAAAGCCCGCTCGTATCTTTCTGCAGAGCCATGGCTTGGGATGCCGCGGAGATGATGGCATTGCCGTCCGCGGGGCTTGCCCAATATCCATTGATGCGGTTTAGCCGCAGCTCTTTGTCCGCGATCAGGCTCCCGGCATGGTGATGCTCCGAGATATAGTCTATGCTCACCGGCTCAGCGCGATACCCTGAGATCTTCAGGCCGAATCTATTGTTTAAAAAGCTCTTAAAATCTTCACTCAGATTTTTACCAAGGCAAAAGAGGCTGCCGATCTCCTCACTATCCAGCCGGCGGATCAGCTCGCGCAATCTCGGACTCAGCTCACCGGGCTCATAAAAGACCACCAGGCGGAAGTCCGCCAAGCTTTGCATGCTTGCCGCGGAGGGGTGGATGATGTCGGGCTCTCTGCCGCCTGAATAGACTCGCAGGATGCTCGCCAAGTGCCGGGGCAGAGCCTTGGTCGTGATTACTGCCACCGGCGGATATTGATGATGCTCAAAGGCAAAATAGCTGCGATTGTCGGCGCTCAGATAGCCATCGAACACCTCGATATAGCCGGATTGCCAGCCCTCTCTACGGATGTCAAAATTGATCGTTTCTCTGATACTCTGCCTTGCTGGAACGCTCACAAAGCGCTCTGCCACTTTGATCTCGCCCAAGACCGCCTGCACGAGCAATTCTGCCCGATCCTCATAGCCATGATTTGTGATGCGATACTCGATGCTCTGCTCTTGACTGCGTCCCACGATCTGGGGCATAGGCCGCGCCTCTGAGATGGAGATGTTTTGCCGAGCTTCTTTTTCAAAGATGGGGATGGCAAGGACGGTATAGGGGCTGTCTACAGCAATATCCTCGTTAACAAAATCCGAGAGCAGATAGATCTCGCTATTTGGCATCTGCGCCTCTGCCAGACGTTCGTGCGCATAGGCAAAGGTCTCTTCCCAGCTCAGAGGATTCCAGCTGAAGCTGAGGCTTGTCAGGACTTCCAGCGGGATCTGCCCCGCGTAGATCTGAGCATATAGATCGTTAAAATTCTCATCTCTGCTGATCAGGATCAGCCGATCGGCGAGATTGGCTCTTTGATTGATCGTCGTTATCGCCTCAAATGCCAGATCCAGCCTACTCTTGCGATCCTCAGTATAATCCATTGAGTAGGAGCTGTCGATGATGATCGCAATCGCTGTGGGCGGATGTTTCTCGGAGCTGCCAAAAAGCACTGAGGAAAGCATCGGTCTTGCCACTCCAAGCGCTATCAGAAGGATGATCAGCATGCGAATGATGAGCAGCAGAATATTGGTCAAGCGGCTGCGTTTTTTCTTTTCTTCTGAGCTTATCTTCAAAAAGCGCAGTGACGAAAACACTATCTGTGGAGGTTTTTTCTTTGCCAAAAGCCAGATGATCAAGGGCAGCACAGTCGCCGCGGCAAAGATCAGGAGTCCGGCATTTAGAAAAGACAGCTGAAACATATCTTAGAAACTCACTCCCAAAGAGAAGAGAAATTCGCTGTCAGCCAGCTTGAGCCCCTTGCTGTTTAGCGAGAAGTCAAAGCGGAAGACCTGATAGTGATATCCCCCACCCAAAGTGAGGTTGATATTGTCCGCGCCATAAAAATCACTGCTGTAGAATCCGATTCGCGCGTCCATGCCTTGCAGGATCTCTTCATCAGACATAAAGTCCTGGCTATTCCAATTTGTGGAATAACTATAGCCCATATGATAGGTAGTCTCAGGCTTGCTGGAGATCTTACTTTGGATGCCAAAATGAGTCTTGGAAGCGCCACCGCCATATTGGATTCCGGTGGCAATCCGACGCTGAATGCTCACTGAATCGTAGTTTTCCCACCACAAGCGCGAGAGCAGATCATAGGCTGTGAGCCCATAGATGACATCCCCACTTTGATATGTGAAGCCCAGGTCCCCGGAAATCCCCTTGATCTTGTCATCAATAAAGTGCTCGCGCACAAACTGGCTTCCTTCCTGCCGCTCGATCAGATAGACCAAACGCCCGCTGATATATTTGACATTAAGCCCCGCGGTGAGGGTCGGCCAGCTCTTGTCCGTCATGCCCAGAGAAACCTGCAGCTTATCCAGCTTATAGTCATAATACATGGTCTTATTTGTCTGAGTATCAAAAGCCGAGATATTGATCGATGCCATGGGCTGATAGGAGAAGGCAGCCTGCTTGGTGACTAAGCTGAAGTATTTAAACTGCTTTTCCCGCAAGAAGTTGCTCACATTCACCGCCTCCCAAAAGCCCATTTCCCGATTGTCTGCCATGCGATATGCCAGATAGAGCATCGTGGTCTCATTGTTTGCCAAAAGGGCGGGATTGCCATATGAGGCAAAGGGATCGGCGGGATTTGTGACATTGATGCCTCCCATGCCGATGGCTATGGCGGAGACGTTGTTTTCCGGGATGGCATAGTCATAATCACTGATCGGCAGTGGACTCTGTGCCGCCAAAGCGCAGGTCATTATACCCATGAGGATCATAAAAAAAGATTTCATCTATACTGCTCCTTGCAATTTGAGATGTATATAATTTGCCAGATAGTAGACCCCGATGCCGGTGAAGACTCCAAAGACGGCATCTATAAACCAATGGTAATGACAATAGACCGTAGCGATTGCCAAGAAAAATGTAATGCCCACAAAAAGATAGCCCAGCTTGCGCGCATGCCTCAGCGCAGCAATCGTTAGCACGATCGAGACCGCTACATGAGATGAAGGAAATGCCCCGCCCAGATGATTGGAATGGCGATAGATAAAAACCATGATATGCGTGAAAGGCCCTGCCCGATACACCTTGGTCAGCTCCATTGCTTCCGGGATGAAGCGACCGCCCACCACCGGCAGGATGCTGAAGATGAAGTAGCAAAAATAAAAAGCAAAGCTCAGATTGAAGATCAGCTCCCGAAATCCCTCCGGTTTCTTTAGATACAGATAGACCGGCAAGCCCACGATCATCGGATAATAGGCAAAATACGCCAGATGAAAGAGCTCACTGATCAGCACATGATCATATCTGGTGCCCCAGATCATGGAGGGCAGATATCCGAAGATCTTCTGATCGATCCCCATAAAAAAGGGATCCAGCCAATCCGTGAAGATGATCTGATTGACGCTATAGCCACTGGTGAAGAAATAGCCAAAGAGCGCCACGGGATAGAGCCCTCGCACAAAGCTGAGCAGCCGATCTATCTTGGGATGCAGATCCTTATCCAGAGCCTTATGCAGCCAAGCCAGGATGAAGATCCCGGTGCCGATGCTCAGATATGCCGGAAAATGGATCCGCGCGTCCTGCACTCGCGAAAATCCAAGCGTCATATACAGCAGGATCCAGCCACAATACAGCAGGGTGATGATGTCGATCGCGGTGAGGAATCTCTTATCTGATGTCTTTGTCATAGAGCCTATAAGTCTTATATGGAACCGCTTCCAGCATCTCTGCCACACGGATCATCATGGTGTTATTTTCCAAAACCCAAGAAAATTCTCCCCTAAAGAAGCCTTTGGGCAGTCCATTCTTATATGAATAATAGTAAAAGAGGCTGTCTATCCCCTTGCCCTGAAACTCTTTGATCACTCCCATCGTGATCACGCGCGCTGAAGAGATCCGTTTTTTGGCGATCATAGCCCGGATGAGGCTCATAGGAGTGATCCTCCCGCGCATCGCCATGAGCACCTCATTGTAATTTGGCATCGCCAAGGAGAAGCCCGCGGGATGCCCGTCTTTTTCGGCAATGAAGATCAGTTCGGGATCCGCCAATGGCAAAAGCTCGTCGACCGTGTGGTCAAACTCCGCCTTGGTCATCGGCACATTGCCCCAGTTATATTCCCAAGCTTTGGTATAGATCTCAAAGACGGTCTCAATGTCTTTGCGCATTTGCTTTTTGTTCTTGGACAAGCTACGGATCTTGACTCCGCTGCGCTTTTCGATGAGCCCCGCAAGCCGGTCGATGCGCTCGGGCATCTGATCCCGCTCACTCAGATAGGCATAGAGATCCATGCACTTTTGCAGACCACAAGTCTCAAAGAGATCACGATAGTAGGGATGATCATGACGCATCATCAGCATCGGCGGCGCGTCATAGCCTTCCACCAAGAGCCCGATCTCGTGATTCACCGAGAAGTTCATCGGCCCCCGCATGCTCTCAAAACCGCGCCGTTTGTTCCACTCGGCTGCTGTCTCAAAGAGCGCGCGGGCTACATCCACCCTATTCTCGCTTTCAAAAAAGCCAAAGAATCCGATCTCTTCATTGTGCTCGATCTGATGCTGAGAATTGGTGTGAGCACTGATGCGTCCGACCACCTTGCCATCTTCCACGGCCACAAAGAGCTGAACCTCAGAATGCTGATAGTAGGGGTTTTTGCGGGGATCAAAAAACTTCATCTGCTCACTAATGAGCGGCGGAACCCAGTTTGGATCCGATTTGTAGAGCCGAAAAGGCAGCATCACAAATTCCTTTAGCTCTTTCTTGTTTGTGACCGGCAATATCTTTAGCATATTAACCTCAGATCTCTCCCAAACGTTTGGATACGATGATATTTAGCCCACCCATAAAGATGGCAGTGCCCATCAGGATAAGATTGAAATGCGCCGGAAACCTAAGCGGATAGGAGGGAAAAAAGGAATAAAAAAGCTGATACAAGATCACCGGCAGGATCACGATCGTATATTGAGCAAAGCGTACTTGACGAAACTTCCAAACCAGGATCGCTGCCACCGCGGCAGTGATGGCGCTGGTGCTCAAAGAAAAGTAGCTGATGATGCCCAGATAGGTAAAGATCCCTCGCCCGCCTTGAAACTTATGCGAGATCGGCAGACAGTGTCCCACCAGCATCGCCAAGCCATAGGCAAGCATCATATTATAGCCATAGAGCCCATCCAGACCCACCACCCCAAATCTGGCTCCGAGCTTCCTCAGCACAAACTCCACCACCATCAGATAGACATACGCCTTGCTCAGGTCGATAGCGCCCACCAGAACGCCCATTGATTTGCTGATGTGGGTATAGATGTTTTCCGTGTCCGCGAGCCCGGTGCCCACTTTGTAGACATTTAGGGATCTCACGCTTTTTGCGATGATCCTCGCCGTGGAAAAGCCTCCAAAAAAATAGCTCAATACGATGATAAGGATTGCTATGATGATCATCATCTGTCATCTCCATAATCTCTCTTCCCAAAGATGCTGGAGCCGATACGCAGCATGTTTGAGCCTTCCTCAAGGGCTATCTTCCAATCATGGCTCATGCCCATGGACAGATAGTCAAAATTCCCCGGGAATTCTGTTTTGATATCGTCAAAGAGCTCTTTGATCTGTCTGAAATATGGCCTGCTCACTTCCGGATCCGGATGCAGCTTGCCGATGGTCATCAGTCCGCGCACATAGAGCGTGGAGTATGACGCGATCTTCCAGATCAGCTCGCGAGCATTCTCAAAGGTGACTCCGCTTTTGCTCTCTTCTCCGGTCACATTCACCTGGATGAGGATCTCCTGAGTCCGGTTTGTGCGCCCCAGGGCACGATGCAGCTTCTCTGCCAAATGCAGTGAATCAATCGAGTGGATGAGGCTCGGCTTCAGCGTGAGCAATTGGTTGATCTTGTTTGACTGCAGATGCCCGATGAAATGAAAGCCATCATAGCTCTGCATGAGCATCGGCAACTTGCGCATGGCTTCCTGCACCTTGTTTTCTCCGATATGCCTGATGCCATGGCTCAGGGCAAAATCCACCATTTCCACGGAGTGGGTCTTGGTGACTCCCACCAGAGTGATCTCTTCGTTTTCTCGCCCCAGCCTTTTTTGCTGAAGGGCGATTTCTTCTTTGAGTCTTGCGATGTTCTTTGATATATTTTGCATAGTCATATCACTTTAGCAGCAGCATCTTGCGGCTTTGCACGCCTGAGGCGGTCTTCAGCCGATAGAGATACAGCCCGCTGGCTACCTTGCGTCCGGAATCGTCCGTGGCGTCCCAGTTTATCCGATGCGATCCCTCTTGCAGATTGCCCCGCACGAGGCTGCGCAACTTCTGACCCTTGGTATTGAAGATCTCCAAGCTCACGGATCCGGATTTTGCCAGATCAAAGGCGATCGTGGTGTTGGGATTAAAGGGATTGGGATAGTTCTGCCCGAGTCTGTCCACTGCCGGAGCCTGCACCGCGTCCATGTTTGAGACATAGCCCGTCCCGGCGTATGAACCCTGACGCGTAAGCGAGCCGCGATAGGTCACCCAAGGACTGCGATCTGAGGAAGGCCTGCGCAGATTCGACATCAAGACCCCATTGGAAAAGCCGGTGATCAGCTTGAAATAGCCATCATCATCAAAATCCACCAAGGTCCCGGGAGTGGCGCCATTGTAGCTTGTGCGGAAGGGAAAGCCATCCACGACATCACCAAGCATGTCATAGCTGTAGATACTATTAAGATAGCTATGCAGGATCAGCTCCAGATTCCCGTCCCCGGTGATGTCTGCCACCAAAGGCGGGCAATTGAAATTGTCCGTAATCTGCAAGGGATATCCCGTGAGATCTCCTCCAAATTGATCCACCGCCCAGACCTTGCCTGCGATGGAGACGAAGATGATCTCCAGGCTCCCATTTCGGGAAAGATCCGCCGCGATGAGTCCGCCTGCCACGGGGGCATCGATCTCTTTTTGGAATATAATGCTGCCCGCTTCGAGCAGATATAGATGAGTATTGGTCGCCAGGGCAAATCTGCCATTATCCAGGATCACGGGAGCGCCGGTGATGCTGCTTCCCAGGCTTTGGCTATAGCCCGAGTGGATCTCTCCACCGGCACCGACTACGCGGATCTCTCCGCTATGAAGCCCCGCCACGATCAGCATTTCTCCCGGTTCAGTCAGCTCACCGACTGCCAGCTCACTTTGGAAGGTAGAGCCCAGTTCCAGCGGAAATCCCGGCAAAGCTTCGCCCAAGGAATTCACCACATGCAGCTTGCCGTCCATCGCCGAAGCGATCACTTCGTTTTCACCATCGCCATTGATATCCGCGATGATCGGAGTGAATAAAAAGGGTATACCGACATTATAGTCGAAGATCAGCTCTCCGGCTGTGGTCATGGCATAGACCCTGCCGGTGCGGCTGCTAAAGACAAGATCGTCCCCGCCGACACCGTCGATCTGCCCCATGGCGCTGCTGCGATTGATATTCTGCTGATCCGGATGAGCCCAAAAGCCGTAGCTCTCTCCATCTTCGCCGATGCTATAGACTCCGCCAAAGACGTCCGCATAGAGAATCTCCTTGGCTGAGTCATTGTCAAGATTCACGATGATCGGTGCAGATTTCCCGGCATTCTCGGTCTCCCACGGGAACCTGCCATCAAAAAGGGTCACATCAAAACTGAGACCAAAGCGCCTGATTCCGGTGCTGAGTCCGGTGACTGGATGGATGGCCTCCACGCTCAGATTCAGATGAAAGCTGCCATAGCCGAGATCTTCGGGTAATTCAAATTCAAAGTATTGATCATCAGGGTTATTGTCACCGGGCAAGATAATATCCACCAAGAGCTCTCCGCCCAAAGGCTGGATGCCACCCGGAAGATTTTCCAAGGCAATTCGCACATTATATGCCGGAGCCCAGCCCGCAAGATTCTCGATAACGGGATACAAACGCACGATCTCTCCGGGATTGATCACTCCGTCATTATCGCCCTGACTGTCGTCAAATTCATAGCCGCCCAGATCCAACATGGGCAGATCGCTATCCGGCAGTTTGATCTGAACCGAAGGATCTCCAAAGAGTATCATCTCCATATAGCACCAGCGCATCACATCGCTGATCAAGGCATTGTTGAGATTATCCAAGCGCGAGTAGGTCAGAGCATCGCCTAGCTGCAGATAACCTTCTTCAAATGCGCCTTGAAAAAAAGAACGATCATAATATTGGGAAGCGCCATCGGTGCTGCCCGGCATATACCAGCCATATCTGGTGTTGCCCACAAAACCCATCACCCCACCGGATGCCATCAAGAGATGTTCGCCGATGCTCTCACCGTCTTCGGAAGTGCGCTGATCAAACGCCGCGGGATAGCAACCTTGGGAATACAAGAAGCCATATTCGCTATTTGTAAGCTGTTGGATGCTGTTATTGCCCTGACCCATCAGATAGGTCTCATTGGCATGCCCCATATGGTTCATCACGTTCACTCCGGCATTCAGGCTTTCCCAGACGCTGCTGCCGCTATAGGTTCCATCCCTCTGATATTGGGTGCTATAGACATATTCCTGGGGCATATATTCGTAGATTTCGTCCTTGTAGTCGCCGCCCCAAGTAAGGGGGTTGTTGTTCAGATTCTCTCCATAGAAGATCGCCAGATTGTTGCTAAAAGTGCTGTTGTCCACATAGTGCATGATCTTGTGAAAGATGTTCTCAAATTCCGCCTCTGTCTCCGCCGTGAAACGCCCGATATGCAGCTCCGGAATCATGTCCGTTTCATCCGTCAATTCGCCATAAATCTCGTTTCCATTCGCGTTCCAGTCTCCATCGAGATTGCTAAAATACAAGTCCGAGGGCATGCGATTGTCCCTGGTGCCGCCCACTCTGCCCCATACTCCGCGCTCCGGGATGATCTCGTCGTCTCCCCCCAAAAGCACATACTCCAAAGGGCTATCCGTATCCGCAAAAGTGGCATAAGCATCGATGATGAAGTTTCTCAGCATCTGTGCATCATCCACTCCAGTATAATTTGCATAGATATATTCTGTAGTGTAGATCCCCGTGCTGATGCCGTGATCCTCACGCCAGGATGCGTAATCCGCAAACCAATCCGCGCGCAGCTCATCGGTGATGATGATCATCTTCTTGGCGTCCATGGGGTCGAGATTGCGGCTGCGGCTCTTGTGTGCCGAGAAATCCGCATAGCTTGATCTCATCTGAGGATTTTCCACCAGCCTATCCAACTCGCGGATGCTGGACGGGCTTTGCGTCACAAAGCTCGCCTGCTGCTGCGCCCGCTCACTGCTGAAACTGCTCGAGATCCGAATCTCAAAATCCGTGTGAAGCAGGATCTCTTTGCTCACGGGATTGTAGCGGAAAGGATATACATTAAAAAGAGCTATGCCATAGCCGCGATAATACTGCGTGCCCAGATAGTCAAAATCCCTCGCCGGGAAAAAACTGTCGGATTCATAGATCTCGGGATCCGCCACCACGGGAACAAAATCATGCGGACGGGAAATCGGCACTTGCGCCTGTGCAAAATCCACATATTGCCCGCCTAAGCGTGACTTGCTCTGTGAAAAACTAATCTCTAAGGATTCAAATTCCTCACCAAAGGGCAATAGCACCCTCAATGGATAATATGGCAATTTTGGCTGTCCCGGCTCCAATAAGCGAGGATAGGCATCCGAAAACTTGCTAGAGTCCACCGAGATTCTCATCTCGATCCCCCAAAGCATCCCGCAGAGCAGGATCATCGACATAATCACGAGTATCTTACGCATATTTATCATAAACTCTTCCTTTCTTTGTCACTGATTTATCCTTATCTATAATACACAATCCAAAAGCCAAATATACGTCAAGAAGAAATTCCATAGCCCGGATCCCCACAGATATTTGGCTTGCCTCTACCTTTATATACTTCACATTTTGGTCACAAATCGGCTCTATCCCCAGATCGAGTCCTCCGCCTTCTTTGTGGACAATCTTCGACAGCAGTTACTCAGAAGCTTCGGATAGATGCTTGACAATAAATGCCTCAAAACTTTTCATACCAAAGAACTGAGCGATATCATGAACAACCTTGATCCCAAGGTGCATGGTAAGGTTATGATGCTTACCGATCAAAAGATAAGCAAAGGAGTTACAATGGCAGTAGGTGAACACTGCGTAAGATGCTACGAATACATCATCGACTACTTCGAAGACGATGATTCTACAGACGAACTGGAAATGTTCTCCCGCCTTCGCTTTGAAGAAGAATGGGATACCATCCCCGAAGCCTTCAAACAGCGCATCCTCGCCGTGGATAAGATAGTCCTTCAGCGTTATGCCGATTGGTTTGATTACAATGTCTTCAATAGCTACATCAAGTGCATAAAGCAGCGCCAGGAACTCGAAGCCGCCAAAACACCGGACACTTCGCAAAAGCATATCCTCAAAGGAGTTCAATAATGTGGAAAAGACCTGCAAACGATACCGATCCCATGTACCTCGATGCCTTTATCTATATCAAAAAACACCCCAAACCCCTCAGAGACGACGAATACCTCACCATGTGCATGAATATGTCAGAAGAGGAAGAATTGCCCTTCTCTGAAGGTTCTCAAGAGCTCAAAGACGCCATGATCGCCGTCCGCGATCTCATCATAGGGCCCAAAACCATCGGCAATCTCGACCTCATCAAGCACGTCAGAACCAAAGACAATATACCCCGCTCGCAGTTCTGGTGGTATATCGACGAGCTCTGAGCAAGAATAGAGGCTGATCATTTGGCATCAGCCCCAGACTAGCTGCGGCTAATGTAGGTGCGGCCTTTAGCCGCACAACTGTCAGAAAAGCAGGTAGAGAAGGGATTTACTTTTGGGCAGTTGGAAACTGCCCCTACTTTAGCTTTCCTCAGCATACACCCTCTTCAGATCATCCCGTTTGATCACTGTATCAAAGAGTCCGATGTCCTCAGCCTCATGGCGGTTGATTCCGGTATAATTCAGGCTGCTATCCTCATACCGCTTAAACTTGTAGATAGCATCATTCATCAACGCGCTATTGAAGAGTCCCAGGCTTACCAGCAGCTCAAAATCCTTTACCGTGAGTCCGGTTACCTTTTTGAACAAGCCCGGCTCCAATTGGGTGATTACGTCTTTTAGGGAGCGTTCACGATAGTCCGTGAGATACATAAAGATCGGGATGCGCGTGGCAAATTTGATCAGCTTTTCTTGAATCTGCTTACGCTTGGCTTTGAATTCCTTTTCTTCAGCCGTAAGCTCCTTCTTCTCTTTTGGGCTCAGCTCTTCTTCACTCTTCTCTTTGCGGGTTTTTTTGACCGCCTCGCTTTTATTGATGATCGTCTCTATATCCTGATTCAGAGTGCGAAAGCCTTCGATGTTCATCAGAGCTGTCATCGCAGCTTCACTATTCATCACCCGTTTCAGGGTATCGTTATCCACATTCACCAATAGGGCGGATTCCCATCTGCGCGCCAATAGCGTGGCAGTGGTTCCGCTCATTGCCATATCCAATATCCCCGCGGCATCGATCTCTTTCATGCTGCTGCCATCGTAAGCGAGCACAGGCAGGAACTTGATGAATTCCTCTACCTTTTGCTCCGCGCTATCGTCATTGACGTTTAAGCGGCAGCTGTAATCTGCTATCTGCCGCAGCGCTCGATCCGGCGCAAAATCGAAGACATAACACTCTTCTTTGATGATCTCTTCCTGGTTGGGTGAGAGTCCATCGGGATTGATGATAGTCCAGGGCGATTGCACGCGGAAGGCAGCTTGAAAATATGTTTCCGGACTGCTGGTATTGCGTAGCATAAAGATGCCCGTCCAGGGCTTTACTGTGACTCCGGTGGTAAGTTTTCCACAGGAAAGAGTAATGCTTTTGCTGCTTAGAGGATCACCCATGGCATCCATCACAGGAGGCAGTGCCGCGGCTCCAATCCCCGCTCTTGGCCCGGCTGCCACGATCACCGAATAATCCTGATAAAACTTGTTTTGCCTCTTGCCCAAGAGATTCTTCATGGCATAGCAGCTTGCCACCGAGGGCAAGAACCAAAAGGTGTGCGACAATATGCCCAAAAGCCGGACATCCGAGAATGGCAAGGGCGGCTTCTGCGCGCCCAGCTTGAGATTATCGATATTGCTGGGCAGAAAAGCTCCCCGGATCAGATCCAGCCATTTCTGAACCTCGGCTTCATAGAGAAAGCGGGCCTTATCCCCCAAGCCCTCAGCCGAAAAGAAGACGTTGAGATCAAACTCATCAAATTCCCCCTTCTTGGCGATATCGATGATTGCCTCCGGTAATTGGTAAGTGAGCATAACCATGCGCGGCAAGGCGGCATAGGGGTTATCCTCGCCTACCCAGCTCTCTTTGGCGCTTTGTTCATCGCTATAAGTCCAGTTATAGATCTGCTCTTCGATGAATTCCCCCGTAGCAATAGCCCGGAATGGAGTGCCGGAAAGATAGAGATAGTGCTCTGTAGTAATGGGCAGGATATCCTCATCATAATACTCAATGCCTTCGCCCCGGGCATATTCCTGCTCGCGCTTATCCTCATTTTCAAAGAGGTCTTTGGCGTTTTCCCGCCAGGCTCCGTAGTGATATTCATCAAAGATGATGGCATCCCAGTTTAGAGCATGTACCCATTCATTCTTGGGCTTGATCCCTCCCGTGCTTTTGTTTTTGCCCAGATAATCCTGAAAGGAGCCAAAGCAGACAAAGGGACGCGTCCGATCGATTTCTTCAAAACTGATGCCGCCGGGTTTGACAAATTGCCAGCCTTCAAAATCCACGTGGCTCAATAGATCCTCTTCCCAAGCGCTTTGCACCGCGGGCTTGAAGGTGAGCACCAAGACCCTGTTCCAATCCATCTTTTTGGCCAGTTGATATGCGGCAAAGGTTTTGCCAAAACGCATCTTGGCATTCCACAGATAGCGGGGTGGCTGCCCCTTTTTGGCGGGGTCTGTGTACCAGGAATGGTAATAAGCGATCGTCCTCTCCACCGCTTCCGCCTGCTCCGGCCTCATGCCAAAGCTCTGGCTGCGGCTAAACTCTGTCAATTGCCCTGTCCTCACGGCATGAATGGCGCTCTTGAGCTGCTTCAGATCACACTCAAACCATTCCCCGGCTGGATTGGCAATGCCATTGTAGCGCAGCATCCGATGCACATCATGATCCGTGAAAGTGCTGCCATCCCCCCGCATGGCGGGCTCATCAAAAACAATGCGGTAGGGAGGTTTACCGGGCTTCAGGGTGGGATATTGTTGCGCTACCCTAGCTTCCACACTGCGGGTGGTAAAGCCAACCTTCAAAAGTCCCCGGTAATCCGGGTGGCTATCCTCATAAGCATATATCCGGGGATTTAGCTCCGGGCGGGAAGGGAAATATTCTTTAGGCATCGGCAAGCTCCAAAGTAGAAGCTTCATCCTGAAGCTTAATGGTAGAAGCGCCATCTTGGCGCTTAAAAGATAACACACGTCTGGAAGACGTGTCTACAGTAGAAGCGACATCTTGTCGCTTAAAAGTGAAAAAGTACTCCCTAAGCATCAGCTAGATCCATGCTTGTAATCCTTGACTCTATATATGCTACATCTTCAGGAGAGAGAGAATATTTTGTGTAAAGCATTTTGTCTGACCACGTTTTATTCCATTCTTGAATCGGTACCCATGTGTAGGAAGATCTTGTAGCATGCTGTGTAATCTTTCTCAAAGACACAAGAAACCTAAAAAACCTCGTTCTCAGATAGCTTTCTAAGCTTATAGCCTCCTCTTCTGTTTTTACGGAAAAGAACAAGTATGACTGTGTACATACGGATGGATTAGACGCGATCAATGGCTTACCAAGGACATAA
>CALGPA010000049.1 GCA_937960795.1 uncultured bacterium
CGGGTACTTCCTGCAGGACATTGAGCAGACTATACCTATCAGCATTCCCTACTCAAATCAGTTTGTGCAGCCGGTGTTGAATATTCCTACCGGGTCTATGCTGACATTGGCTCATATAGACTATGACGACATGAACAGATATCCTGAGCCTCCCGGTGGCTGGGAATACGGCAATCATGCTACAAGCTGGCCATCTCCGATCTCTGGATACGTCTTTAGCAGTATAGCAAATCGGGCGATTTTCATCTTTGCTCATAAGAAGGTGATAAGGGCTGCTTATCCAGATCCTGCCACTACCAAATATCAGGGTAGATTCCGGGGCAGGATATACCGTTTCTTTAATGGCATTTGTCCGGTGATTGAAGAATATGAAGATAAGACCGGGTGGGTGGATGACCTTTCTTCTATTGATAATGCTTACAATGAGTTGATGTCTTTCTTTACTGATAACGGCATATCACAGGATAGTTTATTTAATCTGATCAGTGCCGGTGCGATTGGAGGTTTGAGTTATGGGCGCAGTCACTACTCCGGCTACTGGGTAGAGGCAAATTGTCACGGGAATGTTTTTCCGGAGCGACTTCAGCCGGGTAAGGCATATGAGAATTACAGCGACGAGCAGACCGACAATCTGAAGGTGTTGCAAGCCATGTTGATGCTGTATAATGCGACCATCTTTACTGATACCCAAGGCCGCATTGTGCTCAAAAACAAAGATGCCTTCTCTACCCCGGTAATAGATATTGAAGATAATGATGTGGTATCATTCATAGTCAAGCGAGGCAATCAAGAGCAGCCTGACACCACGACCATCGATGTATTGGCAGGAGACAGCACACATTTACAAGGCATTATCAAGAACTATCTCTTAGACTTCTATGGTGGTAAATGGTGTCTTGAGGCGAGTGTTGATCAGATTTCAAAATATGAGCTCAATCTCTTCAGCAAGATACGCATCCGGGACAAGGTCTATGCGATTACCGAGATTGAGGAGGACTATATCCAAGACGAGTACAAGGTGAAAGCATGGCTGCTATAAAAGGCTTCAGACTCATCAGATGGAGCTCCGAGGGGGTGTTTATCCGTAACTGGCCGACCGGCGAAGTGGAATACATACCCCGCACCAAGTATCGTATTGAGAAGAAGAATGCATTTAATCCCAGCATTGTCCACCGCCGAGATGAATACAGAGAGGATGGCTTTGATCTGCAGGTAAGCATATATCCGCATGAGTATTACGAGCTCTTGAGTTTTCTAACTAATACAGGGAGATTCTATATTGAGTTCACTGCCCATGGCAGTCTTAAAAGTCAGTTCCCCGTGACAATCAGCCAGCTTCCCAAGTGTCCTGATGATCTGCATGAGTATCCCGAAAAGATCAAGTTCAGCCTCGAATCAAGATATATGGGATCACCCGGCTATGTGGACTTCAGCATCATCATAGTTCAAGACGATAACGAGATGGTTAGCGATGACAGCCATACATAACAAATCCAGAACAGAAAAATTCCGGAAAAGAGTAAATGAGAAAGGAGTAAATGATGTATAGATACGGTATTAGCTATTACACAGCAGAAGAAGATGGCAGGAAGCCTCAATCGGGACTTGATGTTCGCCTGCTCAGACCGGGAGCGGACTGGCAGACCGGAATCCCACTTATTGAGACCGGGAAATCAGGCTATTATGAGTGTCTCATAAAAGAAGAGAAGGACTGTGGATTCTATGAGATCTGGGACAACCGCAACGACCCCAACGGTAGCTTCAGCGGCAAGTACTGCACCATCGGTAAGCTCGATGCCAGAGGCTTGCAAGATCGCTGTATATACTCAAACCATATTGAGGATGGAGCCGTAACAGCAACCAAGATTGCAAAAGAATCGATCTCAGCTATTCACCTTGATAACAGCACCTTCAAGCTATCTAAACTGCAGCACGAGATACAGAACGAGTACCGCGGTACAGGAGATAAAACTCAACAGTCACCTGCCCTGACCAAAGAGGATAAATTCATTTTTCACAAGCTTGATCAAGAGTATGATGAGATGCCCTTTGTTCAGATTAGCAATATGTGCGACAGCCATCTCTTCATTGATAATCTGAAACTGGATAAGAATATGGTGACAGTAACCTTGGGAATAGCTATGCCCGGCGAGGGAGAAGTAGCCAAATACCAGATCATAGCCATCGCTACTGATAAACCATAACCTGCCCGAAAGAGAAACCCGGTAAGAAACCGGGCTCTATATAAGGTATAGGGTACTACTTCTGGAGTCTGCAGATCAGCTCTGCCATCAGGTTGATCATCTCTTTGTAGTCTCCGCATTCCCAAGCATCGTCGGCTTTGATCCTGATCTGCTCCTCGGTCATGGTCTCTGACTTGAGCCAGGGGCCTCGGAACTGATTCCACCAGTTATCGTAGTGGAAGTCTTTATCGAAGGGATATTCGCATAATCCGGACTGGGATTCGATAATCTCTTCAACTGCCTGCTCTTTGCGATTCTTGTTTAGTCTGGTCATCTTGATCTCCTTCTCGGTTACCCGACTGTTGAGTTATAGGTGCTACTATGCACCCCTCGCAACCGTGGTCAAGTCCTTTCCGCTCAATATGATAAAGGATGTGCAAGAATCTTCCTTGACAGAAATCCAGTCAAATCTCACCTTGCATGTAGCCTACAGACCCTACATAGAATGCCCTCCGAGTCGTGGGGACACCGCCCGGTGCTCCCCACGATATTTTTTATGCTGGTATTACATCAGTCAAAGCCCTACCCAAAATCCAATTTGCAATTTTCAGTGATCGATTTGCAATTTTCGGTGACTCTTTATTTGTAATTTTTGGTGATCGATTTGCAATTTTCGGTGACCTAAATGGATAGAAAAGAGAGCTCAAAAAAACCACTTTCCCCCGATTTGCAATTTTCAGTGATCCGATTTGCAATTTTCGGTGACTCTTTATAGTGACTCTTTATAATCGTTCAATGAAGATTCTTGCAAAAAGCACTTGACAGAAAAGCGGGCGCTCAGGATATTGAACATATGTTCACTTGGCCATGGCCAAATATCGGTGAACAGGGAGACAAAATGCCGCGTAGTAAAAACCTTAGAATGCTCCAGGAACTGCCTATTGTCAAGGGCTTTCGTCCCATGTGGTTACGTCCGCGATATGGGCAGTCTGTGGTTCTCAATCTGGAAGAATATGAAGTTTTGCGACTCATCGATTATGAAGGTAAGATCCATGAAGAAGTGGCAGGCATGATGCAGGTCTCCCGTCCCACCGTCACTCGCATTTACGAATCAGCTCGCAAGAAGCTCAGTACGGCGCTGGTCGAGGGCAGGTCTTTTTTGATTGAAGGCGGAGAGATAGAGATCAATGAACATCACTATCTATGTGAAGACTGCCAACATCGGATTACTCTTTCGCCTGATGATGCCAAGCCTGAGCTTTGCCCCGCTTGCGGTTCGGAGCGCATCATGAGTCTCAATGACTGCTTCATCCGAGGTTGTCGACGCTGTCGCAGATGTCGCTAATAGTATAAACGAATCTTTTATCCAAAAATAATGACTAGGAGTCAAAATGAAAATCGCAATTCCACTCACACAAGGTGAGATCAGTTCACACTTTGGTCACTGTGAAGCCTTTGCCATCTACGCGATCGAGAATGGCAAGATCGCAGCACAAGAAACTGTCGCCCCTCCGGCGCATGAGCCCGGATCACATCCCCGCTTTTTGCATGAGCTCGGCGTCACAGTAGTCATAGCCGGAGGCATGGGCATGAAAGCCCAGGAATTGATGCATCAAAATGGCATCGAGCTAATCATCGGGGTTTGCCCTCTTGCCTTGGACGACATTGTAAACATGTATCTCCAAAACAAGTTGGAGGCCGGCGAAAACAGCTGTGATCACTGATGAGACTTGCGATAGCTTCCGGCAAAGGCGGCACGGGTAAGACGACTCTAGCGGTCAATCTGGCGATTAAAGCCAAAGAGAAACAAAGCTGTCTTCTGGTGGATCTGGATGTCGAAGAGCCCAATGGCGGAATCTTTGTGCAAGGAGATCTTGTGGCGGAGCATGAAGCTCGGCGCGCCATCCCGGATTGGGATGCAGCAGCTTGCACTCTCTGCGGCAAGTGTCCATCTTGGTGTCTTTACAACGCCCTCATCAAGCTTGGTGATACTATCCTTGTGATGCCCAATCTCTGTCACTCCTGCTATGCCTGTAGCGAAATGTGTCCTGCATCCGCACTAGCCATGAAGCCGGATAGCTTGGGCACCATCACGCACCGACGATTTGAAGGCCTGGACTTCGTGGAGAGCAGGCTTGAGATAGGTCTGGAGCAAGCGTCTCCCTTGATATCTCAATCTCTTGCATACATAGACGAGCACCTGGAAAAGCATGATCTCCAGATCCTTGACAGCCCTCCGGGAACTGCATGCGCGATGGTCTCAGCGGTCAAACAGGCAGACTTTGTGATCCTGATCAGCGAGCCCACTCCATTTGGATTGCACGATCTTAAGCTGGCAGTTCAAACCGTCAGAGAATTGGGGATTCCCTTTGGAGCGGTCATCAACCGTGATGGAATCGGAAATGATGAGATATATGGCTATCTGAAAGAAGAAAAAATTCCTCTGTTGGCAAAGATCCCTCATCAACGCCGGATCGCTGAGCTTTATTCCCAAGGAGCTATGCTTTATAAAGAGATAGCTGAGATCGATGAAGCTTTGGAAGATATTCTTTCCTACATCGGGAGGCTCAGATGAAAGAGATAGTCATCATCTCCGGCAAAGGAGGCACAGGAAAGACCTCCTTTTGCGCAGCCCTGGCACAGCATCTTCAAGATGATCTGGTAGTGGCAGATTGCGATGTGGATGCCGCAGATCTACACCTGATCTTTGAGCCGCACAATAGCTTAGCCACAGATTTCTATAGCGGAGTTTTGGCCCATATCGATCCCTTGCGCTGCATAGATTGTGGCATCTGCGCGGAAAAATGCCGTTTTGATGCGATCAGCAATGCCTCAGGTCAATACACTGTAGATGCCGTGGATTGTGAGGGTTGCGGATATTGCTATCATCTGTGTCCGGAAAATGCCATCTCTCTAAAGGAGCAGATGGTGGGGCAATACATGAGCTCTGAGACTCGCTTTGAATGCACTTTGGTGCATGCGCGCTTGGGCATAGGAGCGGACAATTCCGGCAAACTGGTTGCCAAGGTGAAGGCGATCGCCAAAGACACTGCTAAAGATCAAGGCAAGAGTTATCTCATCGTGGATGGTTCGCCGGGAATCGGATGTCCGGTGATTGCGTCGCTATCTGGAGCGGACTATGTGATCATGGTCACGGAAGCCAGTCAAAGCGGCGTCAGCGACTTACGACGCATCTGGGAACTGGTCAAGATGTTTCAGATCCCCGGAGCACTGATTATAAACAAGGCGGATATTAATCCAACTGTCACAAAACAACTCCACAGCTTTGCAAAGAAAGAAAAGATTCTGCTGCTTCCGGAGATCTCCTATAGCGATGACTTTCCCAAAGCAATATCGATGGGGCAGAGCATTTTGGAAACAAATCCGGCAAGATGGCAACCGGTGATCTCAGAAATCTGGAAAGCCATCAAGGAGAGAATATGAAGATAGCATTTACCGCAACAGGCGAAGGCTGGGATGCTTTGATAGATCCCCGCTTTGGCAGAACAGACTACATCCTGATCTATGACGAGGAGAAGGATGAATTGGTCTCGATCGACAATCGTGAGATAATGGACGTGGCACACGGAGCCGGTCCCAAGACAGCCCAGAAGATCCATGAGCTGGATCCTCAGGTTCTGATTACGGGAAACGGTCCCGGTGGAAACGCTGCCTCCATCCTCAAACAAATGCAGCTAAAGATCTATATCAAAGCCTCAGGGATGAGCGTCCGTGATGCTTATAGATCTTTCAAAAACAACGAACTTATTCTAGGAGGCTAGGATGCCGTATTATGATGGAACAGGAACCTTTGGGGATGGAAGACTCGGAAGAGGAATGGGCCCCTGCGGACGCGGTGGCAGAGCATTTGGCGCCAGAGGTGGACTTCGGCGTCGTCTCGGTGCTGGTGCTTATCGCTCTGAGAATATCTATCCCTATACTAAAGACTCTCTTCAAGCCCAGAAACATGAGCTTGAACAGCAGATCAAATGGATTGAAGAAGAACTAAATAAGGAAAACTAATGGCAGACGAAAAAGACTTGCAAGTTCAGAAGAACTTGGGAAAAATCAAACATCGCATAATGGTTATGAGTGGAAAAGGTGGAGTCGGGAAGAGCTTCGTTGCCACCAATCTCGCCTATGGACTTGCTATGCAAGGCAAGACGGTCGGGATCTTGGATTCTGATGTTCATGGTCCTTCCGTGGCAAAGCTCACCGGCATCGAGAATGTCCCCATCCCGAGCACAGAGAGCGGAAATCCCGCACCCATCAAGGTGCTTTCAAATCTCTATGTGCTATCAGTGGCTTCTCTTATCTCATCAGATGATAGTGCCCTGATCTGGAGAGGACCGATGAAGATGGCGCTGATCAAGCAATTCTTCAGCGACTTCGAATGGCCAGAACTAGACTACCTAGTCGTGGATCTGCCTCCCGGAACCGGTGATGAGCCGCTATCCATCGTGCAGACACTCGGAAACGTAGATGGAGCAGTGATCGTCACGACTCCGCAAGATCTGGCTATCCTTGATGTGAAGAAATCAGTAAACTTCGCTCAGCAATTGGGAGTTCCCATCATCGGATTGGTGGAAAACATGAAGTACTTTCGTTGCCCGGATTGCGGTAAAGCGACCCAGATTTTCAGTGGTCGCGGCATCGAAAAGCTGATCTTTGATCATCAATTGGATCTCTTGGCGGAGCTTGAGATGGATCCGAATATCGTCATCTCAGCCGACCAGGGAAAGCCATTCATCTATTTCTACAATAAAAGCTCTGCAGCTCAGACACTCATGGATATGACCCAGAAAGTAATCGAGAAAATCGAAGAAACTTGAAGGTCAAACGATCATAATCTCGGGCTGCAGCTCAGATCTGCAGCCCTTTTTTGTGCGGTGATTTCGGGG
>CALGPA010000050.1 GCA_937960795.1 uncultured bacterium
GAATAGGATATCCGAAAAGCATTTGCAGAAAACCACTTGGACATAGTTTTAGTAAATTTCATTGTTTTGATCACCAAAACCTGCAAATCGGGCAATGTTTTGTCCAAGTGGTTGTCACTATAATCAGCTTCAAATCAAGATAACAATTCCCGTAATGATATATGCAATATACCAGTACGTGTTTCGTTAGGTAATATTTAGAGTCTTGGATTTGTATCTATTTTGGAATTTGCAGTTTTCGGTGACCCAATTTGCAGATTTCAGTGACTCTTTTCACTCACGACAGAGATTCTGTTGGTAGTCTTTGGGCACGCGCAAATTATTCTAAAAAAAGTAATTGACAGATTTTCCTACTCGGAATTTCATGCACGAACATAGTAAAAACGCCTTGAGCGTGAAGCACAAGCTCCATATTTTGCAGGGGCTTATAGTTCTTTAGGAGGAATAATGATATCCTACTATCAGGGTACTCCGAGTGAGTATCGTGGTGGTTGTCGTGTATTCGACGGCCGACAAACTTTAAAAACAAGCCAGAGGCATATCCACTTGATAGCGAGGCGGAGCTGTATTCAGCAAGACGTGTGCGTATCAGGTGTTTTCTGCCCTAAACGTGGAGGATCCAGTGAGTAAACAGGAAAATCGTATTCGGATCAAGTTGAAAGCTTATGACCATCGTTTATTGGATCAATCTGTGGCGGAGATAGTGAAGAGCACACGCAATACCGGTGCCAAGGTTCTGGGACCGATTCCGCTTCCTACAGATCGTACACTATACACGATTTTGCGTTCGCCTCATTCCGACAAGAAATCCCAAGACCAATTTCAAATGTTGGTTCACAAACGTTTGGTCGACATCATGAATCCGACCCAGCAAACTACCAATGCTCTTAAGAAGCTGAGTTTGCCGGCGGGTGTTCATGTCGAGATCAAAGCAAATACCAGGAGCTAAGCATGATCGGACTTATCGGAAAGAAAATTGGCATGACACAGATATTTGACGAGAGCGGTAAAGTGATTCCGGTCACCGTGATTCAAGCCGGTCCGTGCAAGGTTATCTGCAAACGCACAACATCAGAGAATGGTTATGAAGCACTCCAGCTTGGCTATGAAGAGGTCCCTGAGAAGAAGGTCTCAAAGCCCATGCTGGGACATTTTAAGAAGCACGGCAGTCCGTACTTCCGTTTTGTAAGAGAATTTCGCCCCAATTTTGGTCAAGAGCTCGATGACTATAAGACAGGTGACGAGCTGAAAGCAGACATTTTTGCCAGTGGTGAGACTGTTGCGGTCACCGCAAAGTCCAAGGGTCGTGGATTTACCGGCGTTATGAAGCGTCACGGTTTTGCAGGATTCATTTCCTCCCACGGTTCTCACGAGTCATTTCGTGGTCCCGGATCCATCGGACAGTCCTCTCAGCCTTCACGCGTCTTTAAGGGTGTGAAAATGGCAGGACACCATGGTAACGCCAATGTCACCACCCGTCATTTGGACGTGGTGAAAGTGGATGCAGAGCAAAATCTGATCATGGTAAAGGGCGCAGTACCCGGCCATCGCAATTCCTTAGTGATCATACACAAGGAACAATAGGGGGAAATGTAATGGTTAAAGCAAAAAAATTCAATATCCAGGGCGAAGTGATCGGCGAAGTGGAACTTCCGGCCGCCGTATTTGACGTGGATGTAAACTCTCCCAAGGTGCTCTTGCACGAAGTGGTGACCATGTATTTGGGCAACCAGCGTCAAGGCACTGTTCAGAAGAAAAATCGTTCCATGACTCAGGGTAGCACCCGCAAGCTTTTCAAACAGAAAGGCACGGGTAATGCTCGCGTCGGCACCCGTCGTTCACCGATCCGTGTGCATGGTGGCAGAGCATTTGCGATCTATCCCAAAGATTGGTACCGTCCGATTCCTCGCACCAAGAAGCGCATGGCGCTGAAGGTGGCTTTGACGGATCGTGCCCGCGAGGGACGCATCTATATCATCGAAGGCCTTAATTTTGACAAGGCCAGCACCAAGCAGGCGAAAGAGATCTTGGCAAAAGTGGCTCCTGAGCGTGGACGCAAGCTAGTGGTCACAGACGGCCATCACCTTCCCACTGTGAAGAGCTTCACCAATCTTCCGGACGTGATGACTGATCGTGCCGATTCTCTCTTTGCTTATGAAGTGCTCAAGAGCAGCTACCTCATCCTCAGTGATGATGCTCTGAAAAAAGTAGAGGAGGTATTCAGCAAATGATACATCCGCGTAATATCGTAATCGCTCCCATCATTACTGAGAAAAGCAGTAATCAGATGGCTGTCACAAACACATATACCTTCAAGGTATCTATAAATGCAAACAAGATCGAGATCGCCAAGGCTATCGAACACATCTTCTCCGTGAAAGTTTTGGGCGTCAACACCATCCGCATGATGGGTAAGCCCAAACGTCTGGGAAGATACAACGGCAAGCGTCCGGATTGGAAGAAAGCGATCGTAACCCTGCGTGAAGGCGACAAAATCGCCGATTTTGAGGTATAGGAGAAATCATGGCAATCAAGCATTATAAACCAACTACCCCTACCTTACGCTACCGCACGGGCTATAAGTTTGAAGAGATCACGACGGACAAACCCGAGAAGTCTCTTCTCAAACCCAAATCCAAGACCGGCGGACGCAACAATCGTGGCCGCATCACTTGCCGTCACCGTGGTGGCGGACATCGTAAGCACTATCGCATCATTGATTTCAAGCGTGATAAGATCGGGATCCCTGCCAAAGTGGCAAGCATTGAATATGATCCGAATCGCACAGCCCGCATTGCGCTCTTGCACTATGTGGATGGCGAAAAGCGCTATATCATCGCTCCGGAAGGACTGAAAGTGGGCGCCAAGCTCATGAGCGGTCCGGAAGCTGAAGTAGCCGTTGGCAATGCTATTCCTTTGGAGAACATTCCGTTGGGTAGCGTGGTTCACAACATCGAGCTCAAGAAAGGTCGTGGTGGGCAGATTGCTCGCAGCGCCGGCGCTTTTGCTCAGGTCGTAGCCAAAGACGGCGACTATGTGCATGTGAAGATGCCCTCAAACGATGTGCACCTTATCCGCAAGGAATGTCTGGCCACTATCGGTCAGGTCGGCAATGTCGATCATTCCTTGATCAAGATCGGTAAAGCCGGTCGCAAACGCTGGTTGGGCATTCGCCCCACAGTTCGCGGCGTGGCCATGAACCCGGTCGATCACCCGATGGGTGGTGGAGAAGGAAAGACATCCGGTGGTGGACATCCGGTATCCCCCTGGGGCAAACCTGCCAAGGGCGGAAAAACTCGTAAAACCCGCAAGTATTCCGATAAGTACATCGTGAAAGCGGTCAAAAAGAGATAGTGTGAGGATATAGATAATGTCACGTTCAATTAAAAAAGGCCCATTCGTTGACGATCACCTTATGAAGAAAGTAGAAGTCCTCAATACTGAGAGCAAAAAAAGTGTGATCAAGACCTGGAGTCGTCGCTCTATGATTACTCCGGACTTTATCGGCCACACCTTCTCCGTGCACAACGGGCACAAATTTGTACCCGTCTATGTGACGGAAAACATGGTTGGTCACAAGCTGGGAGAATTTTCCCCGACTCGTACCTACCGTGGTCATAAAGACAAGAAGAAAAAAGGCAGATAGGAGATAAGAAATGGAAGCTAAAGCAAAAGTACGTTTCGCTCGTGGATCTGCCCGTAAAGCCCGTCTCGTATTGGACACCATTCGCTACAAGCCTGTGAGCGAAGCTCAGAACATTCTGCGTTTTTCTCACCGCCGAGCAGCCGGTGTCATTTCTAAAGTATTGGATTCTGCCATAGCCAACGCCCAAGTGAAAGATCCCAAGGTGGATCTGAGCCAGCTCTATGTGAGCCTCGCGATGGCTGATGAAGGTCCTCAAATGAAACGTTTCATGCCCAGAGCTCAGGGTAGAGCCTTTATGATCAGGAAACAAACCTGTCATATCTCCCTGGAAATCCAGACACTCGAATAGGAGGAAAACCTTGGGACAAAAAATACACCCCATTCTGTATCGCCTCGGCGTTAACAAAGAAACCGATTCCATCTGGTTTGCTCAAGGCTCGTCTTATGTGGATTCCCTCCAGGAAGACATCAAGATCCGCAGTTATATCCACAAGCGTCTTGCTCAGAAGATGGTCTCAAAGGTCAAAATCTATCGCAAGACTAATTCTATCGTGATCGATATCCATACAGCACGTCCGGGATTGGTCATCGGTAAGAAAGGTGAAGATATAGACAAGCTGCGTGGCGAGCTGAACATCTTGATAAACAAGAATCGGCCTACCCCGATCGCGGTATCAATCAATATCGAACAGATCGACAAGATGTGGCTTGACGCTCGCTTGGTCGGCAAAGAGATCGCTCGTCAGCTTGAAGAGCGCGTATCTTTCCGCCGGGCTATGAAGATGGCTATGCGTAATGTGATGAGAGATAACGCTCTCGGAGTAAAAGTGCAGGTTGGCGGACGCCTTGGTGGCGCCGAAATTGCCAGAACTGAACGCTATAAACAAGGTCGCACCCCGCTTCATACCCTTAGAGCCGATATCGACTATGCCCACGTGGAAGCAAACACCACCTACGGCGTGATCGGCATCAAAGTATGGATCTACAAAGGCGATATTTTAAACTAAGGAGAGATAAGTGTTAGCACCTAAAAAAGTAAGACATCGCAAGATGATGAAGGGCAGACGCAATGGTCTTTCCTGGACCGGCTGCAATGTTGATTTTGGAGATTATGGCTTGATCGCTCTCGAAGACGCGTTCATCACCAGTCGCCAGATCGAAGCTGCTCGTATCGCTATAACCCGTCATATGAAGCGTGTTGGTAAGGTCTGGATCCGGATTTTCCCGGACAAACCCATCACCAGCAAACCCGCCGAAACCCGTATGGGAAAAGGTAAAGGCGCCCCAGAATATTGGGTCGCAGTAGTTCGCCCCGGCCGCGTGCTCTTTGAGCTCGAAGGCGTGGATCAAAAGACAGCAAAAGAAGCTATGCGCCTCGCATCGCACAAATTGCCGATCAAGACCCGTGTCGTGGCCCGTGAAGGAGTGGAATTATGAAGACTGACGAAATCCGTGACCTCAGCGTCCACGAGATGCAAGCAAGAATCGAAGAACTCCGCATCGAGCTCTTTAATCTGCGCTTTCAGAAAGCCAAGAACTTGCTCGATCGCACTGATCGGATCCGCATCGCCAGACGCGAAATCGCCCGGATCAACACCATCATCAAAGAAAAAGAGCTAAAGGCTTGAGGTGAAAGTGGAAAACTCACGTAAAATGATCAAAATGGGTGTGGTGGTTTCTGATAAGAACGACAAAACCATCGTCGTTCGCGTTCAACGCCAGTACATCCATCCGCTATATAAGAAGACAGTGCGCCGCCATAAGAAGTTCATGGCGCATGACGAATTGAATGAAGCCCGCGAAGGCGATGTCGTGGAAATCAGCGAAGAACGCCCCATGAGCGCACGCAAACGCTGGTCCCTGCACAAAATCGTTGAAAGATCTAAATAAAGGAGTTTAGGAATGATTCAAGTACAAACCATCCTGAATATCGCCGATAACTCCGGTGCCAAAAAAGCCATGTGCATCAAAGTGCTGGGCGGATCCAAACGCAAATATGCGTCCTTGGGTGATGTCATCGTTATCGCGATCAAATCTGCCACACCCGGCGGCAAAGTCAAAAAAAGCGCCGTGGAAAGAGCAGTTATAGTAAGAACTTCCAAAGAAGTTCGCCGTCCTGATGGAAGCTATATCCGTTTTTCGGACAATGCTGCCGTAGTAATCGACGAAAAACACGAGCCCAAGGGCACTCGCATCTTTGGCCCCGTCGCACGTGAACTGCGTGAAGCCGGATACATGAAGATCGTGTCTCTTGCTCCGGAAGTTCTGTAGGAGGAAGCGTGGAAAAGAAAATGAAACTAAAAAAAGGTGACTTAGTCGTCGTCATCTCCGGTGAAGACAAAGGCAAAAAGGGACACATCCTCAGAGCCTTCCCCAAGACCGGACGTGTGATCATCGAGAAAGTCAACATGATCAAAAAACACGCCAAGCCTTCACAGCGTAACCCTCAAGGTGGGATCATCTCCATGGAAGCACCTGTCAATGCTTCAAACGTGATGCTCTTCAATGAGAAGCTGAATACGGTCTCCAAGCCCGTCATTCAGAACCGTGAAGGACGCCGGATCCGCACTTGCAAAAAGTCCGGTGATGAGCTGTAAACAAGGAGCGTATGTAAATGAACCGACTCAAAGAAAAATATAAGAGCCAAGTGATCCCCGCCCTTACCAAGCACTTTGATTACAAAAACCCGCATCAAGTGCCCAAGATGGTCAAGATAGTGGTAAGCATGGGAGTGGGATCCGCTACTCAAAACAAAGCTTTCCTGGATAACGCCGTGAAAGATCTGGAGCAGATTACCGGACGTAAGGTCCTCGTGACCAAAGCCCGTAAATCCATCTCCAATTTTAAGCTGCGTCAAGGTATGCCCATCGGCTGTAAAGTTACCCTCCGCGATGAAGCGATGTATGAATTCTTCGATCGCCTCACCGCCATCACGATCCCAAGGATCCGTGACTTCCGCGGCATCAAATCCGATGCTTTCGACGGAAGAGGTAACTTCTCTTTTGGCCTGAAAGAACAGACCGTATTTCCAGAGATCGAATATGACAAAGTCGATGCCATCCGCGGGATGAACATCAACATAGTAACCACCGCTCGTACCGATGAAGAGTGTCGCCAGCTTCTACGCGAAATGGGCATGCCCTTCACCAGAGCTGAATAAGGAGATATTGTGGCCAAAAAATCACTGATTATCAAGCAACAAAGAACTCCCAAGTTCAAAGTTAGACAATATAACCGTTGCAAGATCTGCGGACGTCCGCGTGCCTATATGCGCCGCTTTGGAATGTGCCGCCTTTGCTTCCGCAAATATGCCGCCGAGGGACAAATCCCCGGTATCACCAGAAGCAGCTGGTAAAACAAGGAGATTTAAATGAGCGTATCTGATCCGATAGCTGATGCATTGACCAAGATCCGCAATGCATATCGTGCCGGACACTCACAAGTGATCGTAAACCATAGCAAGATTATCGAGGCTTTGGTGCGCATCCTTGCTGAGGAAAACTTTGTAAATAGTATTCAAATATTAGACAAAGATCCGGAGCACAAGTTCAACTACAAGCGTATATTGATTATCCTGCGTTACACCAATGACGGACAACCCGTGATGCAAGGATTAGTAAGAGTTTCAAAACCCGGAAGACGTGTTTACGTCAAAGCAGACAAACTTCCCAGCGTGTATAACAACACCGGTTGTGCTCTCATCTCCACCAGCAATGGTGTGATGGTGGATCGCGATGCCAGGCTCAAACACGTGGGCGGCGAGTATGTCTGCCGTGTTTGGTAGGAGGAAGTTATGTCCCGCATAGGAAAAGCACCTATCAAACTCAGCTCCGATCTGAATGTCAAAATTGACAACAGTACCATTACCGTAAAAGGCAAGCTGGGTGAGCTTAGCTACACCATGCTTCCCGGAATGACCGTGGAAGTCGAAGATGGCGTTCTCACCGTAAAGCGCGCTGACGACAGCAAAAACCAACGTGCCGTGCACGGCCTCACCCGCGCCCTGATCCAAAACATGGTCACCGGAGTCTCTGAGGGCTTCAAAAAGACCCTGCACATCTTTGGAACCGGTTATAGCTCCGAAGTAGTAGGTCCTTGGCTTAGGCTCTCATTGGGATATTCGCATGACATTCTCCTGCGCATCCCCGAAGGCCTCAAAGTGGAAGCCAATGCCGTTCCCCGCTCCCGTGGTGCTCGCAGTGACTTCACCAGCATCATAACCGTTGAGGGCATAAACAAGCAAATGGTTGGTCAGTTTGCCGCTGAAGTTCGTGGCTGCCGTCCTCCGGAAAACTACAAAGGTAAGGGTGTGCGTTATCATGACGAACACGTTACCATTAAAGCCGGAAAAGCCGGAGCTTAAAGAGAGGTAATGTAAAATGATAAGATCTATCACAAAGATAAAGAGTAACCTACGCGCCCGTCGTCGTGCTGCTATCCGCAAACGCCTGTCGGGTACTACCGAGCGACCCCGCCTCGTGGTTTTTCGCTCAAATAAGAATATCTATGCGCAGATTATCGACGACAGCAAGGGTGTGACCCTCGTCTCTATGTCTTCCAAAGCAAAAGATTTTGAAGCCGGTGAAGCCAAAACCAAGACTGAAAAAAGCCATGAAGTTGGCGTCAAGCTTGGGCAGAAAGCTATTGCTGCCGGGATCAAGACCATCGCTTTTGATCGTGCCGGATACAAGTATCATGGCAGAGTGAAAGCTCTGGCTGATGGTGCCCGCAAAGCCGGGCTTGAGTTCTAAAAGGGGAGGATAGCTTGAATTATCAACACAATCAGAATCTTGAAGAAGAAAGACTGGTAGAGAAAATCATCGATACCAAGCGCGTAGCCAAGGTCGTTAAAGGTGGCCGTAATTTCTCCTTCTCTGCTATCGTAGTGGTCGGTGACAAAGCCGGCAACGTCGGAGTCGGAAGCGGCAAAGCCAATGAGATCGTAGACGCCATCCGCAAAGCCAAAGAAAAAGCAGTGAAAAGCATGTTCCACGTGCCGATCGTCAAAGGAACAGTTCCTCATGAGATCGTTGCTCGTTTCGGCGCCAGCCGCGTGATGATCAAACCGGCATCTCCGGGTACCGGAGTTATCGCCGGGAACACCACTCGTGCGATCTTTGAAGCAGCAGGGATCCAAAACATCCTCTGCAAATCATTGGGTTCAAACACCCCGACAAACGTGGTCAAAGCCACCATCAGTGGGCTCAAATCCATGCGCACCATAGCTGATGTCGCCCGCCTGCGTAATAAGAGCATCGCTCAGATTACCGGTCAGGAGGAGAAATGAAGAAGCTCAAAGTGACCCTTATCCGCAGCACTATAAATCGTATCGAAGCCCACAAACGGGTTGTAAAATCTCTTGGTCTGGGCAAGCTCAACAGCAGCCGGATCCACGACGACAACCCAGTAATCCGTGGTATGATCAATAAAGTATCATACCTGCTCAAAGTTGAAGAAGTGCAGGGAGAATAGCAATGTTGACACTTAGTAATCTAGGCAAACCTGCTGGCAGAAAGAACAAAAAGCGCCTGGGAAAAGGCCAAGGCTCCGGATGGGGACACCAAGCCGGTCGTGGTCACAAGGGTAAAAAAGCCCGCTCCGGTGGCAGTGTTCCGGCCTCCTTTGAAGGTGGTCAGATGCCTTTGCATCGCCGTCTGCCAAAACGCGGATTCAAGAATATCTTCCGTGTGGGCTATCGCAGCCTCAATCTGTCCCGCCTTGTGGAACTGGAAGAGACTCAATTCGATATCGCCAAGCTCGAAGAACTGGGCTTGATTCCATCAAAAGGTCAAAAAGCTAAAGCTCCGGTGAAAGTGCTTGCCGGAACCACTGAAGAATTCACCAAAGCTGTTCATATCAAAGCGAACGCATTCTCCAAAAACGCTAAAGCGCTCATCGAAAAGAACGGCGGCAAGGCGGAGGTAGTGTAATTTGCTTAAGACTATGACAAACATGTTCCGGATTCCGGACCTAAAGAAGAAGATCTTGTTCACTGCGCTGTTTTTGGTGCTCTACAGGATGGGCAGTTTTGTGCCCATTCCCGGAGTAGACGCCGGCGCATTGCAAGCATTTTTTGAGGGCGCCAGAGAGGGTGGGAACACTCTCTTTGGTCTCCTTGATCTCTTCGTGGGCGGAAACTTTGAGCGTGCATCGGTATTTGCCTTGGGAATTATGCCCTATATCACGGCATCGATCGTGATCCAGCTCTTGGGCAGCATTGTTCCCTATTTTGAAAAACTTAGAAAAGAAGGTGCCGAGGGACAGAAGAAACTGAACCAGATTACGCGCTATGGAACGGTGGGATTGGCAGCATTTAATGCCATCACCATCACCATATGGCTGACGAATCTGGCCGGTGGCGTCGTCCCCTCACCGGGAGTTCTCTTTCATTTCACCGGGATCATCACGCTGGTTACAGGCACGATGATCGTGATGTGGATCGGTGAGCAGATCACCGAGCACGGCATCGGTAATGGAATATCTCTGATCATCTTTGCCGGAATCATTGCCAGATATCCGGAAGGATTTATTCGGATGTTCCAAAAGATCGGTGCTGAGCCTACTTATGCTTGGAAAGCTGTCTTTGCAGTTCTCCTCATGGTAGCCGTGACGGCTGCTGTGATCTATGTCACAGAAGCCACCCGCAAGATCCCGGTCCAATACGCCAAGCGTATAGTGGGTCGCAGAGTTTATGGTGGTCAGAGCACATACATTCCCTTGCGTGTGAACACTGCCGGTGTGATCCCGATTATCTTTGCCCAGAGCGTACTGATGTTCCCTGCAACCATCGCGGCATTTTTTGGTACAGGGGGTGGATTCTGGGTTACCCTACAACGCTGGTTATCTCCGGGCGCAGCATTATATACGATCATGTATGTGACGCTGATCATCTTCTTCGCCTATTTCTACACTGCCATCGTCCTCAATCCTACTGAGATGGCAGAGAACATGGTGAAGTATGGTGGCCACATTCCAGGCAAAAAACCCGGAAAGAAAACCGCTGAATACATTAATTCCGTGCTGACCAAGATAACCCTGCCGGGTGCAGTATTTTTTGCTTTTGTGGCACTACTGCCCGAGATCATGAGTCACCGTTTTGATCTGCCATTCTATTTTGGCGGAACCGGTTTGATCATCGTGGTCGGTGTTGCGCTGGATACCTTGCAGCAGATCGAATCTCACCTCGTAATGCGTCACTATGACGGATTCATGAAGAAGGGTAAGCTTCGCGGACGCGGAAGATAAGTATGATCTACCTGAAGTCTCCCCAAGAAATCATCAAGATCCGCGCGGCTTGCCAGATTGTTGGCCAGCTTCTGGAAGCGCTTGAAGGCATGATCGAGCCCGGGATAAGCACCTGGGAGTTGGATCATTTTGCCGAGAGCTTCATCCGTGATCGCGGCGGGAAACCCGCTTTCAAGGGCTATCAAGTGCCGGGACTAAGACCCTTCCCCGGAACGCTCTGCACTTCGCCAAATAGTGGCATCGTGCACGGGATTCCCTCCAAGAAAGTGATTCTAAATGAGGGTGACATCATCGGCATCGATGTTGGTGTGATCAAAGACGGATATTATGGAGATGCAGCTCGCACCTATGCTGTGTCCCGGATCAGCGATGAAGCTTCCCAATTGATGGAGGTGACTCACACTGCCCTGACAAAGGGTATCGCAGCTGCGGTGGATGGAGCCCGGGTGGGGGATATTTCCCACGCTATCGGCTCATACATCGCCCAGATGGGATACTTTGCAGCAGATGATCTGACCGGACACGGAGTAGGAAGAGAATTGCACGAAGAACCGCAGATTCCCAATACCGGAAGACAGGGCTATGGCCCGCGTCTGCAGGCCGGGATGACGCTTGCTATCGAACCCATGGTAAATATCGGCACCAATCGCGTGAAAGAGAAAGGCTGGGAGTTTTTTGTGGCTGATGGCAGCTTGTCTGCCCATTTTGAACACAGCATCCTGGTCACTAATGCCGAGGCAGAGATACTTACAAAAGCGTAAGGGAAGGAATATTCATGAGTAAATCAGGTGTGATCGAAGTGGAAGGTGTGGTAACCGAAGCCCTTCCAAATACAACATTTCGCGTTGAACTGGAAAATGGCCATGAAATCTTGGCTCATTCATCCGGGAAGATGCGTATGCACTATATCAGAATCCTGCCGGGAGATAAGGTCAAAGTGGAGCTCTCTCCATACGATCTGACCCGCGGCAGAATTACTTACCGCTATAAATAAGAGAATTGCTTCTTCCCCCCGGGGAAATGCAAGGAGATAACAATGAAAGTCAAAGCATCAGTAAAGATAATCTGCAAGGATTGCAGAATAATCAAACGCCACGGCGTTATTCGCGTTATCTGCAGCTCAAACCCTAAACATAAACAAAGACAGGGTTAATAAAGGAGGACCAACTTGGCACATATTGCAGGTATTGAGATTCCAAGAACAAAGCGGCTCTTCATTGGTCTTACCTATATCTATGGCATCGGCAGAAGCCGCGCCATCGAGATATGCGAAAAAGCTAATGTCGACCCCAAGAAGAAAGTCGCTGATCTTACATTAGAAGAAGAGAAACTACTCCGTGATATCATCCAGAATGATTACATTGTGGAAGGAACACTGAGAACTCAGATCGCCATGAACATCAAACGGCTCATGGAAATTGGTTGCTATCGTGGTTTGCGCCACAAACGCGGTCTCCCCGTTCGCGGTCAACGTACCCATACAAACGCCCGCACCCGTAAGGGACCTCGTTCCAGCGCCATTAAAAAGAAGAAATAGGAGCGTGATACATGGCTAAGAAAACCAGAGTTAAGAAAAAACGTGTACGCCTTTCCTTTGATGAAGGGCTGGTCTTTGTACATTCCAGCTTCAACAACACGATTATTACGCTCGCTGACCGTGCCGGAAATGCCTTGGCATGGAGCTCAGGCGGCAAGATCGGTTACAAAGGCTCTCGTAAAAGCACTCCCTTTGCTGCCCAGATGGCTGCTGCAGAAGTGGCAAAAATCGGCATGGAAATGGGAATCCAAAAAGTTGGCGTGATTGTTAAAGGTCCCGGAGGCGGCAGAGAATCTTCCATCCGCGCTCTTAATGCTGCCGGAATCAAAGTAACCATGATCAAGGACGAAACACCCATCCCGCATAACGGATGCCGTCCGCCCAAAACCAGAAGGATATAAGGAGAAATCATGGCTAGATATACAGGACCTAAAGCAAAGATTTGCCGTCGTTTCGGCGAAAACATCTTTGGCACCGCAAAATACGACCGCATTCTAGGCAAACGCAAGTACCCCTCGGGTCAGCATGGCCGCATGATGCGCCGCAAGATTTCCGACTACGGCTTGCACCTCAAAGAAAAGCAAAAACTGCGCCTCACTTATTGCTTGATGGAAAAGCAGTTTAAAAACTACTTTGTGAAAGCAGCAAAAGCCGGAGGCGTCACCGGTGACAATCTCCTGCAATTGCTCGAACGTCGTCTGGATAACGTGGTATACCGCCTCGGTTTGGCAAACACACGCATGCAGGCTCGTCAGTTTGTGAATCACGGCCATATTATGGTCAACTCCAAGAAAGTAGATATTCCTTCTTTCCTCTGCAAAGAAGGCGACATCATCGAAGTTCGTCCCAAAAGCCGCAGCATGAAAATGATCATCGACTCTTTGGATAGCTCCGAAAGCACTTCACCATACAGCTGGTTAACTATAGATAAAGAAAACATGCGCGGTAGCTTCGATAGCATCCCTGCCGCCAGCGAGATACCGGTCACAGTAGATCTGCGTCTCATCGTCGAATTCTACTCCAAGTAACCCCCACAGGAGTTTGATATGATGTATCTTGAACCCTTACAGATGCCGGAAACTGTGGAACATGACAAAGCGTCATACTCCCGCAATTTTGGCAGATTCGAAATTGGTCCCCTGGAGCCGGGATTTGGCACTACAATGGGAAACACCCTGCGTAGAGTGCTGCTCTCTTCCATTCAGGGCGCTGCAGTTCGCTTTATCCGCATTGAAGGATTACACCACGAGTTCACCCCGGTGCCGGGAACAAATTCAGACTATCTGGATCTGATCCTGCGCATCAAACAGCTCGTTATCGAATCCTCAACCGTGGAAGAAAGCACCATCGTACTGGAACACAAAGGCAAGGGTGTCATCACCGCCGGAATGATCCAGGAAAATGCCCATGTCAAGATTATCAACAAAGACCTGTATCTACTGGAAGTGACCGAAGATATTGATCTAAAGATTGAGATGATCGTAGGCATCGGACGCGGCTATGTGTCCGCAGACCGTCAAAATCCGGAAGGCAAAGCAGTGGGATTCATCCCCATCGATAGCATCTATTCCCCGATTTTGAAGGTGAATTTCTCCGTCACACATCAGCGCGTTAAAGAACGTATGAACTTCGACAAACTGATCCTGGAGATTCACTCAAACGGCGCTGTTGAACCACAAGTTGCGCTGTTCCTGGCCGCCAAAATCGTCAAAGATATGGCTGCTAAAATCAGCTTGTTTGAGACCGAGCCCGAATACATCCGTGACATCGAGCTTGATCCAGATCTCGAAGAAAAAGAACGCATCCTGCGCATGAGCGTCAAGGAAATCGAACTCACCGTTCGCGCCGCTAATTGCCTCGAAATGGCAAAAATCGAAACCATCGGTGAATTGGTCTCCAAGACCGAAGCAGAAATGCTCAAGTTCCGCAACTTCGGCAAAAAATCGCTCGAAGAGATCGTACAAAAACTAAAAAAATATGACCTGGAACTGGGTATGGATGTGGATAGCATCTACCGCAAAATCCGCGAAGCTAAAAGCCGCGGCGTAATCTCACCAGAACCGATCAACCCCGCTCTGGAAAATGATGATAACACCGAGACTAGCTCCGAGCCAAAAGCTAAAGATGAAACCACGACACCGCGTAAACCCGTTCCCAGCCCCAAAAAGAAGGTGAAAAATGCGACATAGACTCCAAGGTAGAAAATTCGGACGTGAAACCGATGCAAGACGCCTGATGATGAGAAACCTCGTCAAATCAATGGTCGAACACGGTCAAATCCATACCACTTTGGCAAAAGCCAAAGAAATGAGACGCTTTGTGGAACGCGTGGTCACATACGGAAAAAACGATACCGTACACTCACGCCGCCTCGCTTACAGCGTCTTGGGCGATCGTGATCTGGTCAAAAAACTCTTTGATGAAATCGCACCCGCATTCGCAAATCGCAACGGTGGATACACAAGAGTGCTCAAAGCCGGATTCCGCAGAGGTGACAACGCACCCATGGCCATCATCCAGTTTGTGGAAGAATCTACTATCACAAACAAAAAAGATGACGCCATCAAAGCCGAAGATCTGAATAAATAAAACCGAAAGGTTGTGATATAAAAAACCGGCGTGTCCTCATGTCGGTTTTTTTATGCTTACGTATGCCCAATGTGGGGGCGGTTTTTAGCCGCCCATAGTAGACGCGACATCTTGTCGCGTGGGATGGTATCCGCTGAACCGTGTAGGAAGCCAGGATATGATTCTCAAGCCTCTAAACCAATTCGTGTTAAT
>CALGPA010000051.1 GCA_937960795.1 uncultured bacterium
ATCTAATCAACCCCGCGACAAGATGTCGCGTCTACATTCCAGTGTGGAAGCGACAAGATGTCGCGTCTACTATGTGCGGCTAAACCGCCCCTGCATTACTCTGCATAATTATACTGTAAATAAGCACAGCGGTGCAGAGTTCTTAAGGTATTGCTATCAAAGATATCTATATATATTATGATATATAATAATCATATAAATAAACAAATAAGCACCCTTCTCTCCCCTTTGTCCCCAATCCCGCCTTTCCCTTCCTTTTAGTCACTGCTTATTTGCAGATTTATCTTATTTGCATATCCCTTCTTAGTTCATAGGCGTCACTCTACCTTCCCCAGAACATCCTCAGCTCAGCTAAGGAACTGTGGCAGAGGACACTGGGAGACGGGGGAGTCCGCGTAGTCCGTATTTAGTAGAGCATGCGTAGTGACTTTTGCGCGAGATCCATCGCTACAACGTCAAAACGCTATAACCTGAAAACAAACACACGAGGCAAAGAACATGAAAGTCTTTTACAAAAACCTAATCAAGGCCTACAGCGGTCATTGCGACGGCTTGGTATACTACTATGATCCGCAATTGGATCGCATCCTCTGCCGCCGCTATGTGAAGCCCAAAGAGACTCCCCAAAACCTGCGTTTGGCAGCCACCATGCAGAATCTCAAGAAGCTAAAGCCCAGCCCAGAATTCAAGACAGATCTCAAGTATTACGCTGCCATGATCCGCAAACCCGGGACGCGCATAACTTGGCAAAACGTCTATACCAAAATGATGTATGCCATGCAACGACAATATGATATCAACCTGATACTGCTCACCAAAAGCGCCATCTATGAGCAGCAGCTGCCCTGCATCTGCCTTAGAGATGCCATCGAAGCAGGTCTTTTGGAACCGATCGAAGGCTATCACCGCCTTGATTCCGGGATCTGATCTGGCTATATAGGGATAAAGTAGCCCGTATATAGTAAAGATCTATAGGCAAGCCATAGAGAAAAGTGACATGGAGGTCATTTATGAAAGTCAAGCTCAAATACGGAATCTCCGCATATAGCGGAACCATCGATGAGATCACCTTCAGCTCCCACAAAGATGGAGCTATCTGCATTGCCCGCAAATGGGTGATGCCCAGCTTGGGGGATATGCATGAAGAAATGGGCGCTATCGCCACGAACCTGAGTAAGATATATGCAGAATGCAGCGATCTTTACAAAGAAGACCTGAAGACCTATGCCCGTCTGCACGCTTCGCAAAGAGTGCCCAGACATGAGCTTCCGCCCAATAGCTACAGCCTGTTTGTCAAGCAGTTCTACGCCTTTAGAGACGACAACGAAGCGACTGTGGACCTCAAAACTCTCTCCTTCGGCGACCTGATGAGTCTCTTCCCCGAAATCACCAGCGTGGCTGAAGCCGTCGAAGCGGGATATCTGCCCAAAGTGGCAGGCGCTGAGCTCTTGACCGCAGCTATGTAGGAAGTGAATCGTGAATACGGAACTGCTCAAACCATTGGTCAAAGAACTCGCCACTAAGATCAACCGCAGCATCAACATCCCCTTCATCAACGAAGATCAAGAACAAGCCTTCTTTGAGATGATCCTGCTCTTGGTGCTCGACACCCTGCTGGGGCAACTCGATAAAGAAATCAGAAGTAAACTCGACTAATCCCCAAACGGGGGGCACTGTGTGTGAGACCGCTCTCGGAGATGGGAGCGGTCTTTTGCTATTGTAGGGGCGGTTTTTAGCCGCCCATAGTAGACGCGACATCCGCATCCACATTGGAATGTAGACGCGACATCTTGTCGCGTGATTGATTAGATTCCGGATAAGCCTCACTTCGTTCGACTTTCCGGAATGACGGGTTCTGGGCGGGAGGCGCGGAATCTAGAATCATGCGGCTACAAGCCGCATCCACACTGGAATGAC
>CALGPA010000052.1 GCA_937960795.1 uncultured bacterium
ATGATCTGGCGAGATTTGGCAGTTTCTTTTGGGAAATGCCTTCTTGCCAGCTTTTTTTGCTTGACAGTATGTCAATTCTTTTTACAGCTGTCCTGTAAACAATAGATTCAGGAGAGGGAAATCATGCCTGAAAAAATGTATCAAAAGATGCATGAATTTGTGACTGACCGGTTTGATCTGAACCGCATACTTGAGCCCTTGAAGGAGAACAAGCGAAGTCATTTGTTTGAGATCATCGGCAAATCCGGCTCCGGGAAGTCGTATCTCATCTCGCCCATCATTGCTTCGCTTAAGGGCAGTTTTAGCAGAATCGTGTATTTTAGTCCGCATCCTGTGTATTTAAATCACTTTCCGGAATTGATTGAGATCTTGACAGGTCTCGGTGAGAAAGAGCAGCTTGAGATCTTTGAAGAGCATTTCCGGAAGTATCACACCGGCATGAAGTATGACTTTTTCTACTATCTGACGGAGCTGCTACTGCAGCGTGAGAGCTTGCATCCGATGGTCTTGGTGATTGACGACGCGGAAGTGTTGGATGATTATAGCCGTGACTTTTTGCAATATCTGGTTCAATATGCTTCTGATGTCTCGATTCAGGTGATTGCTCTTTCGCAGAATAGGGTTTTCCCTTTTTCCATAGTGGAGAATCTCCCGAGTTTGGGCGCAGAGGATCTTCAAAAGCTTTTGGGCAGTGTATTTCCGGGAACGGAGCTATCCTATGTATCCGAGGGCGAGATCTTAAGCAAGATTTCCGGCGGGAATCTGATGATTCTCGAGAAGATCTTTTCCGAAATCCGGCAGGCGAAGCCAAAGGGAGGATTTGACCTAAGCCCTTATCTCGAGAAGACATATGATGCCCACGAGATCTACTATCAGAATCTTGACGAGCTTACCGAGAGCCAGATAGAGCTGCTTTTGGCAATGTATATACTGGACGGCTCGGAATGCGATGATGTCGCTGAGGCCCTTGGAAGACGTGGGCTCAAAGGTGATACAAAAGCGATGGTCGAGCGGGGGCTTTTGGCAGTGGTGGAAGATGTCTGCGTGATCCAAAAGAAGCTTTCTTTCCGGCGTTGGCTGCAAGAAGATCCATCCCGTTTTCCCTCAGCACTACAGAAAAAACTTCTGAGCTTTCTAAAGAAAAAGGGAGTGGGAAAACAGATCCAGCTGAGGCTTTATATGCTCAGCCAAGGGAGCAATCCTGAGCTTTTTGCGCAGATGCTCAATCTCTTCGGGATTCTCAGTGATGCTCATGGTTGTCTGCAGATCAATCAATATCTTTTGGATATCACTAAAACTCCAAAGGATAGGCTTCAGATCATGCAACGGATCGCAAAGAGCTATGCCCATCTGTCTCAAAAGGATCAGGCTGTGGATAGCTATCGCCAATGTCTGCATATTTGCACAGAGAACAATCTTCCTGCTGAGGAAGTGGTCTTTCACCTGGCCAACAATCTGTTTGCAGTGAATTCCAGCAATTTTGCCCTCGAGATCATCAAAAAGTATTCCCCTGCTTCCATTGATGAATATTGGAAAGCGCGGATTCTGTTGCTTAAGGCAGATATCTTGGCTGAGAGCGAGGAATTTAACGAAGCTTTTGAGACGATCGAGAAGGTCTTGCACTCGATGAGCGCCATCGATGATCAGCACAAACGCTATCTGGTGCAAGCCGAGGCGAAGAAGACGCGCGGCAAGATCCACTATTATATCAATGAATGGGATCAAGCGGAAGAATCATTCAAGGAATCCGAGACCCTATATACATTGGCTGATGACCACAGCGGGCGCGCGGCAATCTTTAATAACTTGGGCGTCTTGTATATGTTTCAGGGCGAATGGGACAAGAGCGAGAGCTTCTTCCTCAAGAGTCTTTCCCTAGAAAAGGATTTCTACAATCTCAATGGCATCTCGGTCTGCTTCAACAATCTCGGCGGACTCATGGACGATAAAGGAGATGCCGGGCGATCGCTCTACTATCTCGAAGAAGCGCTGAAGATCCAGAAGCTGCTCTCAGAGCCCTATAACATCACCAATATCTACAACAACATCGGCGTGACGATGATGGATCATGGGGATTACTCTCATGCTGAGGAAGCTCTAAAGAAATCCCTAGAGACGGCTACAAATTTCGGCTTCTTCCGCAATACTATCGCGTCACTGAACAATCTCGGAGCCTTGAGCTTCAAGAAAGGGGATTGGAAAGAATCCATCACTTACTATGAGCGGGCGATCCGCCTTTCGGAAGAGAATAGCTTTGAGGAAGGTCTTTTAAGATCTTTCAACAATCTCGGTGAGGTCTATGAGAAGAGCGGTGAGCTGAACTTGGCATATGATCTATATTTCAAGGGCTTGGAGCTTTTGCCATCGATGAATGATGACTACATCAAAGCTGAGCTCTATGGGAATCTCGGCTCCGTGCTCACTAAACTGCACAAGTTTAAGGAAGCATATCGCTATCTGATGGAGAGCTTTGACTTCTTCAAGGCTTTATGCGCGCGTGACAAGATCATCGAGGGATGCCAAAATCAGGCATACTACTTTATCATGACACACAATGCTGAAAGCGCGGACTACTATCTGAGCGAGGCCCAGCGTTTGGCTGCCGAACAGCATAATGATTTTGAGCAGGGCTGGACCCTATACCTGAGGGCGCTGCTAGAGAGAAAGAATCTGGAAAACGCCAGGAACTATCTGGACGCCGCGATCAAGCACTTTGTTGCGAGCGGATCAAATTATGAGTTGTCCTTGGCAAACTATGAGCTGGCAGGCGTTCTGTTGGATATGCAGGAGTGGGAACAAGCTCTGCAGATCCTCAAAAACAACAAGAAGGTGATCCAGCAATATGGCTCGATCAAGCTTTTGGAACAAAATGACATCCTCATGCAGCGCATCACCCGCGAATATTCTTCACAGATGCAAGAAGCGAAGTTTGAGGAAAACCTGCTCAACCAGTTTTATGAGATCACTCAGAAGCTAAACACGATCACGGATCTGGATCTGATCATCGATCAATCACTAAGCAGCCTGATCGAAATCTCAGAAGCGGATGGCGGAATCCTATGTCTGCACAATGGCAGTAATCTGCCGGATGCCTGGGAATATAAGATATTTAAGAACTATTCTCACGAAGATCCTGATTATGAGCTGATGATGAATCTCATCTATGAGACTCACAATGAGAATGCACTGAGGAATCTCAAGCAGCCACATTTTGCGGCGAATTACAATAACATCCTGCTCTTGCCGCTTTCGATCCGCAAGAGCAATCTGGGAGTGGTGCTGCTCTTCTGCAAAAGTGGCTCACACTATTTTAGCGAGCGCATCATTAACCTGATGAACGCGCTGTCAAATCAGATCATCGTGATCATCGAAAATATCCGCAGTGCAAATCTGGAAAAGACTCACGCTACGATCCGCGAAGAGCTTCACAAGGGAAATCTCTATGCAAACATCATCGGCAAGAGTCCTGAGATGCTCAAGATCTTTGAGATCGTGGAGAAAGTCAAGGATACTCCCACCACAGTGCTTTTGGAAGGTGAAAGCGGAACGGGTAAGGAACTGATCGCCAGGGCTTTGCATTATAGCAGCAACCGTGCCAACAAGGCATTTGTAGCGCAATATTGTGGAGCGCTCCCCGAGACTCTTTTAGAAAGTGAGCTTTTTGGACACGTCAAGGGCAGTTTTACAGGCGCGGCATATGATAAGAAGGGGCTGTTTGAGATCGCCGATGGAGGAACTTTCTTCCTGGATGAGATCTCGGATATCAGCCAGTCTACACAAGCCAAGCTCTTGCGCTTCTTGCAGGAAGGCGAGATCAAGCGGGTGGGTTCGACCAAGACCGAGAAGGTAAATGTGCGCGTAGTCTGCGCCACCAATGTCCCGCTTTTGGAAAAGGTGGACAACGGGGATTTTCGACTGGATCTATACTATCGTCTTAATGTGATTCGCATCCAGGTGCCGCCCTTGAAGAATCGTCCCGGTGATGTGCCGCTTCTTGCGATCCACTTTTTGGATAAATATAACAAGCGCATATGCAAAAACGTCCTAGGCTTTAGCTCTGAAGCGATGAAGACTTTGGAAAACTACAATTTCCCGGGTAATGTGCGTCAGCTAGAAAACGAGATCGAGCGAGCCGTGACATTGGTTGAGGACAATACTTTCATCTCCCCGGCAGACTTCTCTGAGGAGGTTCGCAGGCATCTGGAGCAGAGCCGCACCATCGATCTTTTGAGCAGTAAGACAAATCTCAAAGAAGCAGTTGAGGAGCTCGAACGCAAGATGATCCACGCCGCGCTCAAACGATATGACTGGAATCAGACTCAAGCCGCACGGGAGCTTGGACTCTCTCGGCAGGGATTGATCAAGAAGATGCAACGCTACAATCTCATGCGGGAAGAATAGTGGACTACCATAGGACACTCAGCTTTGTAGCGGTCGATATTGAGACCACCGGACTCAGCGAAAAGCGAGATGAGATCATCCAGATTGCCGCAATTCGCTTTGAAAATGGGGAGCTCAAGGAAGCCTATGACAGCTTCGTCAAGCCCCGGGCTAAGCTGCCAAAATTTATCCAAGCGCTCACACATATATCTCCCAAAGACCTAGAAGATGCTCCGGATATCCGGCAAGTTTTGCAGGAGCTGCGGGACTTTGTGGGCACATCACCCATTGTCGGGCATAATGTCAGCTTTGATCTGGGCTTCATCAATCACAATCTCGGACTCATAGGTGCATTCCCGATCCTAAACGAAAGCTGGGATACAGCGGAGATTTCCAGAATCTTTCTGCCTTTCACGGCAAATCACAAGTTGGCAACGATGGTGCGCCACTTTGGGATCAAGCTGGAAAACGCGCATCGCGCGGATGCTGATGCCAAAGCCACCGGGGAGCTTTTGCTGGCGCTGGCAGAATATATCGTCCGCCACTATAGCATGGTGATCAATGCGCGGCTTCTGAGCTATATGAAGATGGCTCAGTTATCCAGCCTGGGCTTTTTGGATAGATTGATCCGACATCAGCGGCAAGATGCCATCAGCGCTCCTCCCAAGGAAGCTTTGCAAAGCCCATATTTCAACGTGATTGAGAATCTCATCCCAGCAGCTCAGGAGCCCAAGATCGATAGTGTGTTCTCCGAGGATGGCCTCTTTTCGGAGCGCTTTCCCAATTTTGAGTTTCGCCAAGGGCAAGTGCAGATGGCTCATAGTGTGGAAGAGGCATTTCAAAATGAGCATCATCTCGTGGTGGAAGCCGGCACGGGAGTCGGCAAATCCTTTGCGTATCTGGTGCCCTCTCTTGAGTTTGCGCATCGCAGCCGCTCACGAGTGGTGGTTTCGACAAATACTAAAAACCTGCAAGAACAGCTATTTTACAAAGACCTGCCCCAGCTCAAACAGATCCTGCCGGTTCCCTTTAAGGCTGTATTGGTCAAAGGCAGAGAAAACTACATCTGTGAGCGCAGGTGGGAAGAGCTTATCTCTCAGGGGGATAGGGAGCTGAGTACTTGGGATGCCCAGGCGCTGCTCAATCTCTACGTCTGGAAGTTGCATACTCAGACCGGTGATATATCCGAAAATTCTAGCTTTGATCGCACTCGGTTCAGCATCACATGGCGCAAGATCTGCTCTGACAGATATATGTGCAGCAATCGTAAGTGCCATCACTATCGCAATTGCCATGTGATGACTTTGCGCAAAGAGATCGAAAAAGCATCTGTGGTGGTGGCAAATCACGCTCTGCTTCTGGCAGATATGCGCATGGAAAACAGCACTTTGGGCGAGTATAAATATCTGGTGATCGACGAGGCACACAATCTCATGGCATCTGCTTCAAAGCATTTGGGATCCAGCCTCTCATATGCGGATATCACGATCCTGTTTAACCTCATCGCCGGAGCGTCCAAACGAGGCAAGGGTGGAATCATATCCCAGCTCAACAAAGCGCTTGGCAAGAGCGCTCTGTCTGAGATGAAGAAGGAGCAGTGCGTTCAGACGGCAAAGCGTCTCGAGAGCGTGATCGAAGAGCATCGCAAGATAGTCACAGACATCTTTAATCTAGCCGGGGCAAGATGCAGTGCCGCGGATAGTTATAACAAGCTCAGGATCAAGGATTGCGCCGAGATTCCCGAGCTCTTTGAGAGCCTGAAGCGCTTCAGTCTGGGATTTCGCGAGATCTGCAAAGCAGCCCAAGCCTTGGAAAACGTGCTTAGCGCTCTGGAAGCCAAGCAATTGCCTTCCTATGATCAGCACCTGGAGAATCTCACATCGATCGTGATGCGGCTCATGGAGATGGAGGGAGTGATCTTGGCCATCATCAATCCCGATCTGGCAAACTATGCGCTGTGGATCGAGAATAGTCCGCGCCCGGATCGAAACATGCCTTCATCCATCCTAAACTATGCTCCCATTGAAGTGAATAGCTTTTTACACAAGATGCTCTATGAGAAGATCCCATCCATCGTCTTTACCTCCGCGACCCTGGCACTGAGGGGTTCTTTCCGCTATTTCTTGGGGCAATCCGGGCTGAATCTCATGAAACAAAACGAGGTGGTCGAGCGCATCGTGGACAGTCCATTTGATTATAACACACAGTCTAAGCTCTTGATCACGAGTTTTTTGCCGGAGCCCAAGGATCACTTCTTCCAAAATCAGGCAATATCATGTCTCAAACAGATCTTTGCTACCACCGACGTGGGCACAATGGCACTTTTTACGGCTTATCGGGATCTTGATCACGTCTATGAGCAAGTCTCGGACGATCTTTTCCATGCCGACCGTCCCTTCTTTGCTCAGGGCAAAGGGGGCAGCCGCAGCAGTATCTTGGATGAATTTAAGAAAGCAAACAATGCGGTGCTCTTGGGCACCTCATCATTTTGGGAAGGCGTCGATGTGCAGGGTGAATCACTATCCCTTTTGATTCTATACAAGATTCCCTTCCAAGTTCCTTCAGAGCCCTTGGTTGAGGCATATATCGATAAGCTCGATCGAGAGCAGAAGGATTCGTTTATGCACTACATGCTGCCCAATGCACTGCTCAGGCTTAGGCAGGGCTTTGGTCGCCTCATCCGCTCCAAGACAGATCGGGGGATCGTCCTGATCATGGACAGCAGGGTGAGTAAAAAGCGATATGGAAGCTATTTTAAGCAGATCCTTCCTGGAAAGCATGTCGAGCTGAGGGATGAGATCCACTTGATCAATGAAGTAACGAGGTTTTTTAGTCAGATATGAAGGACATCAAAGAAGTCTTTGCCCAAATGGTGGAATCTGGTAGCCTGCGCTTTAACGAGATCTTGGCGGGATACACCAGCTTCAAAATCGGCGGTCCGGCCGATGTATTTGCAGCTCCCGAGAGCCAGAAAGATCTCATTGATCTGCTGATCTATGCCAATACCCATGGCATTGAGTATTTTATCTTGGGCAAGGGAACCAATCTCTTGATCTCGGATAAAGGTATCAGAGGACTTGTCATCAGCATGGAGAGATTACGCAAGATCACGCGTGATGAGATCTTCATCTCTGCCTTTGCCGGGGTGGAGCTTAAAGAGCTCTGTGATTTTGCCCAAAAAGAGGGCTTGTCAGGCCTTGAATTTGCCTGTGGGATCCCCGGAAGCGTGGGCGGAGCAGTCTTCATGAATGCCGGCGCATATGGCTCAGAGATCGCCAATGTGCTATATTGCAGCAAATGCCTGATCCCGGATCTTGAGCACCTCAAAAGCAGCAATCCCATCTTGCATCTTCGAGCACATGAGCATGACTTTTCCTATCGCATGAGCTCGCTTCAAAGGCGATCCCTGATCCAGCTCAGCTCAGTCTTCCAGTTAAGTGAGGACGATCCCGCGTCCATCCTTGCTCGCATGCAGGATTTTGACTCACAAAGGCAAGATAAGCAGCCGCTGGATCTTCCCAGCGCCGGCTCTGTCTTCAAGCGTCCTGAAGGACATTTCACAGGCAAGCTCATAGATGAATGTGGCCTCAGGGGTTATCGCGTCGGAGATGCCTCGATTTCCTCAAAACACTGTGGTTTCATCGTCAATCTCGGCTCTGCCACAGCGCAGAACGTTCTTGATCTGATTCGCTATGTCCAGGATACGGTGTATCGGAGATTCTCGGTAAATCTTGAAACAGAGATCCGCAAGGTGGGGGACTTCTGAAAAAGATCCTGTGGCCCATAGGCTTTCTGATCTTGCTGATCATCCTGTGGCAATATCTCAGTCAGAGAGCCGTCATAGCCTTTTGGATCCTTCCTGCTCCGCTGGATGTGCTGCGTGTCTTTGGTGGGCATCACGCACTTATCTGGCATCATCTGAAGCCAACCATGACCGCTGCCCTAAGCGGTCTTCTGATCAGCGTCGTGATCGGATCTTTGACGGCGATTCTGATGGATATGTCGCAGATCCTACGTCGCATTCTATATCCCTATATGGTTGTTTCTCAGACGGTTCCCATTATTGCCGTAGCTCCACTAATTATTATCTGGTTTGGCTATGGCATTTCGGCAAAGATCTTCACCGTGATCCTAGTGTGCTTTTTCCCGATCGCTTTGGGCTTGTTTGAGGGCTTTCAACAGGTTCCGATTGATCAGATCAGGCTCATGAAGGCAATGGGTGCTTCTGGCTATAAATGCTTCCGTTATCTAAAGTTACCCTCTGGCTTACCCGGCTTTTTTACCGGACTCAAGCTCGCCGCTACCTACAGCGTGATGGGAGCGGTGATCGGAGAGTGGTTGGGCGGATCGGCAGGCTTGGGGATCTATATGACTCGTGCTACAAAGTCTTTTCAGACGGCGCAGGTCTTTGCCGTGATCTTGGTCATCATTGCTCTGTCCATGGCTCTTTTTGGGATTGTGGTGGCCTTGGATAGATTCTTTTTGGCATGGCGTCATCAACACAAGGATGAATATGTCGAGCCGAAAAAGGCTTGACTTCTAGATCTCAATCAAGCACGGGCGGGTCTCAAGCAAGCTCTTGCAGCTTTGGTAGCAGCCTCTTCAAGATGTCATCCCGCACTTCTCTAAATCCCGCCATAGCTTCATCGTCATTTTTAGCGTTGTAACTCACCGGATCGTCAAATGCAATATGCAATCCGGGAATCTCTTTGTAAAATGTAGGACAACGCCTTTTTGCATGATCACAAACGGTCACGACCAGATCAAGATCCTCCCTCTCCCAAAACTCAGAGATGGATTTGCTTCTCAGCCTCTCAGTCGAGATGTTAAGTTCTTTGAGTGCTCGGACAGCCAAGGGGTGGACGTAAGACGGATGTGTTCCCGCTGAATAGGCAAGCCAGCTATCAGCCATATAGTGGTTTACCAGCGCTTCTGCCATGATGCTGCGACATGAATTGCCGGTGCAGATGATAAGTACTTTCTTCATGTAATTCTCTCTATGTTCTCAAAGTATCTGTTTTGCCAAAAGACTAAAATCCTCAAAACCCGGGTATCGCTACCCGGGTTTATTCGTATACCCAAATCCACTGTTGCTTATATGCTATGTTCGGCGATGTAGTTTGTCAGACGTGACAGGGAATTCACATAGGATCCCAGTTCATTGTCATACCAACCGAAGATCTTAGCATGCGTCACCGGCATTTCAAGGTGCTTTTCGGTATTCAGTCCCTGCTGAGAAAGAGCTTCCGGCGGGAAACTGATGAATCCCGTGCGGGTATGAGTCTCGTGGGATTCGATCGTGATAGCGGCAAGGCTGCCAATGAGATCGGCGGAGACATTTTGCCTCTCGCTATAGACGAGGAGGTCTTTTTGAGGCCCCATTGCCGCTGAGCGATAGACATCATTTATCACTTTGCGGTTGATGAGGGGTTCGCCAAGATCGTCCAGCTTCGTATAGAAGGTGACATTTAGATTGATCAGTGATACAGTATTGGTCGGAATGCGGACGCTATCTGCCATAAAGCCAATATGTTTTATCTCAGGCATGACCAGTTCTAGGGCTTTAGCAGCTCCCGTGGTGGAGAGGATGATGTTGTTGATCACACTGCGAGATTTCCTCAGGTCAGTCGCTCCTGCTTTGGGGACGCTATCTAAGATGGATTGTGTGTTCGTCGCGGCGTGGATGGTGCTCATGGAAGCTGTCACGATGCGCGAGGTCAGTTCATTGTCCAATAGCGGCTTGATCATGTGAGAAAGCCCGGTTGTCGTGCAAGATGCCGCGGAAATGATGTGCTGTTCACCGGGATTGTACTCCAGATGGTTGATTCCAAAGATCATGGTTTTTGCGTCCGGGGGAGTCTGGCTGGTTCCCTTCATCTTAAATGGAGCGCTGCAGATCACCTTGAGAGCTCCGGAATCCAGGTGTCCACGCAGACAGGGCTTGCCGCCCTCTGAGGGAATGGAAGGATCCAAAAAACTACCGGTGCAATCCACCACAATCTTCACCCCTTCATTGAGCCAATTGATATCTTTGGGATCTCTTGCTTGGCGAAGGATCTTCACAGGGATGCCATTGATCTCAATGATGGGTTTGGCTGCATCGAGGATCTTGATCTCAGCCTTTTTGCCCACCATGCCATGTAGAAACCTATGAATGGAACCATAGGTGCTATCTGTTTCAATCACTTGGATGAGGTCATCCAGACTTTTGCCGATTTCTCTGCCGCAATTGATTACGATGCCTTCAAAATGCCTAAGGTGGATCTGATTCCACAATAGGAGCTTACCAATCCTGCCCAGGCCATTGATTCCCAGCAGATTCTTGTTTCTAAGACTCAGGTTCATGCTTGGATCTCCTTTGATTTATCTTATCTATGCTATCAAATGTACGCTTTGCAAGGGATAGTGTCCCAGATAGATCGCGCCGCCGGTGGCATCAAGGGCGATCTTATCTCCGGCTTTGAGTTTCAGCTTGCCGATTCTGAGGGTAGAGCTTTCTTCGTCGACTACGAGCTCTCGGCAGTTGACCACTCCGATCAAGCCCAGCCTGGTCGCGGTCACGGCTGCATGAGAAGTGACTCCGCCTCGGGAGGTGAGAAGCCCTTGGCACTCAAAGAGAAGCTGCATGTCATCCGGCACAGTATCGGGTCTCACCAAGATCAAGGGACTGCCTTGCTCTTTGAAGCTTTGGATGTCTTCCTCACGGATCACTATGATGCCGTTCATGGCGCCTTTGCCGATGCCGATGCCATTGCCGATGCTTTGCATCTGGCAGTCTTTGCTGCCCAAGACTTTATATTCCGGACTTTTGTGGATCACTTGGTTTCGCGTCTGGAGGATAAAGAGTTGCTCTTCGGATTTGCCTTCAAAAGTAAACTCTATCTCCTGATGCGGATAATTGCGATCCTCGATCAAGAGCTTGGCATAGCGCAATAGCCTGTGATACAAAGCCGGGAAGTCTTTCTCCAGAGAAATCTCCCCACCTTGCCGCAGCCGCTCCTGCTCGGAGATGGGCAGCGTATGCACGAGTCCTGCCACCACGTCCTCACCCTGGCTACAGAGCGTGAAATCACCATTTAGGCAGATGCCCGGCTCCTTGTTCCAATCCGCATAAGTAAAGAGCACTCCGGTGCCACTCTCCAAGGAGATGTTCCCCAAGACCATCTTTTGGATGATCACCGCCGTGCCCCATTCTTCGGCGATATGCAGCTTGGCTCGATAGAGCTTAGCTCGCTCCGTGTTCCAGCTGTCCAGCACGTGTGAGATAGCCTGATAGAGCTGCCTGAACGGATCCTGCTCAAAGACCACTTCATGCCTTGCCAGGACCTCTTTATATTCGCCCACCATCGCGCGCATCTGCTTGGGGCTAAACTGCGTCTTGAGCTCCACATTATGCTGCTTCTTATAGCTTATCATCACTTTGTCAAATTCATCCCTCTGGATGCCATATGCCATGCCCCAGCTCTGGATGAGACGTCGATAGCAGTCCCAAGCAGTCCAGCCATAGTTTTTCCGTTTGGAGAGCTTGAGAGTCACCTCATCATTGAGCCCGATGTTCAAAAAGGTATCCATAGCTCCGGGAAGACTCATCGGCGCTCCGCTTCTGACCGAGAAGAGCAGAGGCTTGTTGGGATCCCCAAAGCCCAATCTGGTATAGCTCTCCATTCTTTGAAGATTCTGCAAAAGCAAGCGATCAAACTCCTGCGATATATCCGGATGTGTATTGATGATATCTCGGTTTCGATAGAGATCCGTAGTGATCACAAAGCCCGGGGGGATCGGGAACTCATATTGATACATCCTTTTAAGAAAGAATGCTTTGGATCCCAAGAGCACCTGGTTTTCGATGCGCGAATTCCGGTTGTAGAGATGAAAGAACAAGCGATCCGGGTCGTAGGACATCAGCTTGACGATGTCTTCTTTGCTAAAGAGCTGACGCATTTCGGTCAAGGACTGCAGGATGCGCGTGATAAAGCCATCCAAGCCTTGCACCAAAAAGGATGCTGAGAGCAGGGTCCGATAAAACTCCTCAGCAAAGATCTCCTGCTCCTGTTTGCTTACCTGCTCTTCCAGGATGTGAGCCAATTGGCTGTCGTAAAAACGGTAGTAGTATTCGTTGATGATCTCATTTACGCTGTCTTTGAGCAGCTTGAAGATATCGAGATATTGATCCAGAGTCAGCGTAGTGCTGTGCTGCACAGAGCTCAGCATGGCCAAGGCAGAGCCGAAAGCATCGCTGGTGACCATCTCCTCTTTCATCGCATAATCATAGATCTCCAAGATTCGCACGATGCGGCGCAGAGTTCGTCCGTTGATATAGTCCAGATTGATCTGACCGATGCTTCTCTGAAACAGTCTGCGGATCACGTTTTCCAGGCGAAAGACCATCCCCATGGCCTCAAGCTTAGGTTCTCGGTACATGCCATACATCGACGGAATGCCTGCCGCTATGTGCCTTTTGTAATAGATGTTTTCCCAGGGGGTGGTGGGCGTGGGATCCAAGATGCGGGTATTGAGTCTGCCGATGTAGGAGAGCATTTGCCTGATCGAGCTGTCATAATCCTTGCGGGTGAGGCTGGTGCGCAGTCGATTCTGCTCTTTGGCATCAAAGAAGCTATATCTGGAAAGGAATTTAACGATATCATAGGGATCCAGATTGTACTTGTCCTTGAGCAGAAAATGGCAGTAGCACAAAAGCTTGATGCGTTTGGTAAAGAAGTCTTCTTCGAGATTCCGAAAAAGTAGCTGTACCTTCTGCCAGGATAGCGCCAAAAGCTCCTTATCCGAAAGCTCATGCTCACGCAGGAATCTATTGACGGCTTCGCTCTGATCTTGGGTTCGCTGATCCGGCTCTTGGATCTGCTCCCAGACATCGTCCGGGATCATAGCCTGAAGTGGCGCGGGGTCCAGATTTACCCAATATCTGAGGATCCGCTCGATGAGAGTGATCTGCGTGCTGTTGCTCTCGGTGTGCACCTGCTTTCTCAAGAAATGGATCAGACGGTCTTTGCGCATCGAGAGCTCATCCAGCTCCGTGCTCGCATCCCGGATCTCACCCTCTGCGCCTATCTCATTGAAGAATACGGGGAACATCCTCAAGAGATGCTTGCTTTGCACATAGATGGGTCTCAGATCACTCGCCAAAAATGCCGAGACATCCTTTTGAAAGAGATCCGTATCCGAGATGAAGACGCCCTTGCGGTTGAGACTGATCACCGTAAACGCCAGAAGATCTTTATAATCTCGTGGATTGAGCGCTATCAGCTCCAAGAGCAGCCGCAGATGTTTGACGTGATTCTTATCTACCTCGAGCTGCCAATCCCCGGCTATGCGGATCTCTCCCGGAGCTGTGAAGCCCAAATCCACGATCAGGCGGATCACCTCATTGTGCAGATCCGAATCTGTGCCTTTGAGCACAGCCTTGCCCACGGTCAATAGGCAATCCAAAACTATGCTGAGATGGCTGCTTGTAAAGGACTCAAGCGTCTCAAAGATGGTCTTGAGCATCTTTGAAACCTCAGCAGCGGAAAGCTCTTCATAAAGATTTGCCAATTGCCGATTCAGATCCCACAAAAGATGATCCATCATGTCGACCATGGGCGCTAGCCCCAAAAGGAAAAAGATATATTGCACACGATGACTGAGGTGGGGAAGCTCTCGGATATAATCCCGATAGAGTGCCGCGATCTCACCATGTGCCGGCACTTTCTGCAGCTCAGCGATCTCGGTGCTTGTACCCAGATAGTCCAGCCAATGTTTGTAGAAATTCTTCCCCGGCAGATTCGACAGGCTTTCCCCGGTGGGCTTATCTCCCAGATGGCTCAACCATTTGGAGAGATCCGTGCTATCCTGCCAGTGTTTGAGATTTTGGATGAGTATTCGCCTGAGGATATCATAGCACAGCTTGTCATCCTCCACTTTCTTGCTGAGCCTGAGGATGGCTTTGCGAGCTTGGCTGCTGAGCCGAACAAAGAGCGCTTCATCCTTTTGGCTATAGTGATCCAGCATTTGGATCAATTGATCATAGATCTTGACGCCTTCCTGCGCACATAATGCGCTGCAAAACTCCAGAAAATCGGCAAAGAGCTTTTTGCGGTCTTCATCCTTTTCGCAGATGCCTTCCGCTTTTTGGATTAGAGCCAGGACAATATCAAGCGTCTTAGCTTCGGGCTCGTGATTGCAAAACCACCAAATATCAGCCAAGATGCTGGCGCGCATCAGCCCCAAAGCGATGCCGGGATTCACAAAGGGATGATAAAGCTCTTCCAAAAATGCCAAAAGCCGCTGATGAACCCCAAAAAAACTTTGCGCTTCGGCAAGCAGCCATCGGGCTGAATCATCATACTCAATCTGAGCCACTTTGGTGGCTTGAAGGTTTTCCGCCAGCGCTTTTGATTCTATGCTATCCAAATCCTTTTCCTTTAAGATTTCTCTTTCATATACATGCCCGCTTCCTATATATATTTCGGTCAAAATCTGTCAAGCCCATTGTCCGTTTCTGCAAGCTTTTGATGAGGATTATGCTTTTTAGCTCAAGTCTTTCGCTTTAAATCCACAAGCTCTGACGCTCTTTGGCGCAAAATACTTGACGAAAAGCATTGCATCAAAATCCTGCTTTTCTAAGGAGCTAAGATATGAAAGTAGACATGCTGATTACCGGTGCCCACACAATTGCCACCATGGCGTCTGATAAAAACCTCAAAGCCGGCAAAGCCATGGCAGATGCCGGACTCATCACAGATGCAGGGATCGCCATCCAAGACGGCAAGATCATGGACATCCTATCAAATAGTGAAATCCTCCAAAAGTATCAGGCGGATGAGATCATCGATGCCAAGGGCAAGATGCTCAGTCCGGGCTTTGTGGATAGTCACAGCCATCCCGTCTTTGTGCACACCCGTGAGGCAGAATTTGCCATGCGCCTATCCGGAAAGAGCTATGTGGAGATCGCCAAGTCCGGAGGAGGCATTCGCTCCAGCATCGATGCTGTGCGCAAAGCCTCTGTGGAAGAGCTGGTCGAGCTATCCCTGCCCAGAATTCGCCGGATGATAGCTCTGGGGACCACCACTCTCGAAGCCAAAAGCGGATATGGCCTCAGCACCGAAAGCGAGCTGAAACAGCTGGAAGCTATCAAGATCTTGGGAGAGATCCTGCCCATAGACATCGTGCCCACCTTCATGGGCGCCCATGAGTTCCCCCTTGAGTACAAAGATGATCACGAAGCCTATATCAAGATCCTCATCCACGAGATGTTGCCCGCTGTCAAAGAACAGGGCATTGCCGAGTTTTGTGATGTCTTCACCGAAGCTCACGTCTATAGCATCGAAGAATCCCGACGCATCCTCCAAGCCGCTCGTGAGCTCGATTTTGGGCTCAAGATGCACGCGGATGAGATCGAAGCCATCGGTGGGGCAGAGCTGGCTGCTGAGATGCACTGCATCTCTGCTGATCATCTCGGTGCTGCTTCCGATGAAGGCATCCTCGCCATGAAACGCGCCGGAGTGATACCGACCCTGCTGCCTGCCACTCTCTTTTCCCTGCGCTCCAAGAGCTATGCCAGAGGAAGATTCATGATAGATTCCGGCTTGCCGGTAGCCATCGCCACGGATTACAATCCCGGTAGCTGCAATTGCGATAGTATGGCTCTTACCATGAGCCTGGCATGCCTTCAGATGGGCCTTTCCCCCTCGGAAGCGCTCGCGTCCGCCACCATCAATGCCGCTGCCGCGCTCGCTCGCCAAGATAGCGTCGGTTCCCTTATGATCGGTAAGAAAGCCGATATACTCATCTGGGATATCCCCGGCATTGATTTCATCCCCTACCACCTCGGATCTTCGCATATTGACATGGTGATCAAAAGCGGTCACCTCATCCATAGGGCATAGAAGATGGCGCTTTCCAGCTTTCGCATCCTAGATACCATCCACCACTCACGGCGCTTTGTCCTCTATCGAGCCGAAGCCCAAAAGGACAATGCTCGCGTCCTGATCAAGACCCAAGATCCCACCCAAGTGCGGGATCAAGCCCTCTTCGACAGCCTCAAGTGCGAAGCGGATACTGCCACTACACTTCTGCACCCCAATATCCGTCGCGGCATCGCTCACTTTAGCGAAGGACTCTCCGGATATCTCGTGGCAGAATATGCTCCGGGACTTTCCCTGGCGGAATACCTCCTGCAAAATCCCGATGCAGCCACACTGCAGCAATGCCTAGTCTGGGCGAGAGACATCCTGCACGCACTGCACTATGCCGAAAAGCAGAGTATCAGGCACTACAACCTCAATCCCTACAACATCATCATCGATGAAGCAGCTCGCCTCAAAATCATCGGTTTTGGCAAAGACTCCCGCGATCCTTGGAAACACTCAGAAGGAAACTTCAACTATCCCTTCCCGATGCTCTATGTAGCCCCGGAGATCTTCAGAAGCTCCTCTGCTCATCCAAATTCGGATCTTTATTCCTGGGCTGTCATCCTCTATCAGATGCTTTGCAAATCTCTTCCTTGGCGCCTGGATAGCTTCATCGGCCCCGATGAGCAAAAGCTGCAAAGCTTCAGCCGTGGAGTCAGTATGCCGGATGCCGCGATCGTGCCGGATGGACTCTATAGCATCCTGCTCTCTTGCTTAAAGCAAGATCCCAATGAACGCATCAAGGACATCTCAGAGCTCCTTGAGATCCTCTCTGGGGAATTTCCAGAGATATCCTGGCTATATGAAGAGCCTGAAGCTCCTGAAGCTGAGCCTCCCGCTGAGGACGAGATTCCTGTCCCTGCCGAGCCGGAAGCCCCCGAGCCCATCCCGGAGGAGCCCAAGCCTGTCGCGGAGCCCGAGCCGATCAAAGAGCCGCAGCCCGATCCCGAGAATGATGCCAAGCCGCTTGAGCCCCAGCCTGCTGCGGATATAGCCCCTTCCGATGAGTCGCCTTTGCCCAAGGAAAGCTCGCGCGAGTTGCCTGTCCCTGAGGATGAGCCCCCCGCGCAGGATCTGCCCAATGAAGCTCCGGTGATGCCGGCTGCCACAGAGCCTTTAGGCGCTTCTGCTACAGTCCCGGATAGGGACATTGAACCTGACGAATCAGCCCCAAAAGCGGAGGATGATCTTCCCAAGGATAAAGCCCAAGCCATCGCCCCAAAGAGCCAAGCCACTATCTCCAAGGACGAAGCTCCAAAGAAAGCCCCAAGCCCCAAGCCGGTCAAGATTGCCATAGCTGCTCAGCCCGCTGCTATTCAAGAGCCGAAGGATCTCAAAAATATGAAAAAGATCTTTATCACCCTCATGATCCTCAGCTTCATCATCATCGGATACATCTTTGTGGATCACTATTTTATCAAGGAAAAGCCGCAGTATGAGCTGAGCATGGAAGAGCCCGAGATAGATCTGGAAGAGATCACCGAGCCTCTTCTGAATCAAAACATCCCCATTGAGATGATCTGGGTGCCTGCCGATACCTTGATCATGGGCAGCATCAGCCCCGATGCCGGCGACGATGAGTTTCCGCTGCTGACCATCCCGCTGAAGGGATTTATGATCAGTCCCACCGAGATCACACAAGCGCAGTGGATGATGGTCTCATCCGTCAATCCCTCACTCTTTGTGGATGACGATCTGCCTGTGGAAAACGTCTCATTTTATGACGCTGTGGAATATTGCAATGCCAAGAGCATCAAAGATGGCTTAAGCCCTGCCTATGATTTCCGCGGAACCACCATCATCTGCGATTTTGATGCCAATGGCTACCGCCTACCCACAGAAGCTGAATGGGAATTTGCCGCCAAAGCCGGAATCGGCAAAAGCTTCAGCCAATACAGCGGCTCAGACGATGCCGACAGTGTCGGCTGGTATGCCGCAAATTCAAATGACCAAAGCCAGCCCGTCGGCAAAAAAAACGCCAATGCCCTAGGCATCTATGATATGAGCGGAAACGTCTATGAATGGGTCTGGAATTGGTATGCGCCCTATAGCTATCGCGTGAGCAGCCTCTTTAGCGGTCCCCAAGATGGCACAGACAAGGTCATCCGCGGCGGATCATGGTATCACAAGCAATCCTTGATGCGCAATACTGCCCGCAACTTTGCCAAGCCTTACCAAAAAAACAGCTATATCGGATTTCGCGTGGTAAGAAGCAGATAAAGCCCTCTTTCGCAAGACATAAAATGCCGGGTTCTAACAAGCCCGGCATTTTGTTACCATGGTTGAGTATATCTGCACCCAATATTTAAATGGGCAAGATCCTGCTTGACGGTTTTGCGAAACCGGAATCTAATATACCCGAGATGCGAATAGCAGATATGATCTTGGTATGACCATCTGATCAAGGTATTCGCATCTACATATATAGCAGTGCTTTGCGTACGTTAAGCCGCGAGCTATGCCGGTATTTTTTAAACTAAAAAGGAGTATGGATGAATCTTTGTGACTGCCCGATTTGTATCTTTTGTTACAGGATACGTGTAGATCTGAGAGGCGCAAGAAATCACAAAATTGGCTTTAATCCCACAGATTTGTGGATACATTTACACATTCATGAGTGTAAATGATTAGAGAAAGTAGTCCAGAGCTCTCTGTGCTTGCATTTTCGCGCAGTCTTATCTTCAATATCTCTCTGCCGCTCTGAGCCCCTCAGCTG
>CALGPA010000053.1 GCA_937960795.1 uncultured bacterium
ACTGGAGTTCAGACGTGTGCTCTTCCGATCTTGCTAGTTGATCAGATATACATAAAACATGATAAGGCAATTTTTAGCGAAGGCAATACTTTTTTTTGACTTGTTTAAATTTTGTGAAATACCGCTTGGCAGATATTAGCACACATACTATTGTTGATGGCGAATTGTTCCTAAGGTCAGAAAAACCGGTATGCTGGCTAAGGCATTGATATGTTTGCGGTTATAGGCACTTTGCTTCGCGAAGAGCCTAAGTCATTGATTTCTCACCACTTGCAGACTCGAGCGGTGAGCGAGAGGTGAGCAAGAGATCAGGAAGCCGACAAGACTGTTTATCGAGTCAATATTGTCCGCGATATCCAAGGAGACAGTTGGGCTTCACTAGAAAGAACTGCTCCGCCAAGCTCAATCCTTGTAATAGATTGCCTTGATGGGATCAATCTTGGCAGCTTTAAGTGCAGGATAGAGCCCGGACAGGAAGCCGATAATCGTTGAAAAGAGAATCCCCAATACTACTCCGGGAATAGGCAAAAACAGGCGGATATGCATTAGTTGACCCATGATTGAGATCATCAACCATGCTATCCCGATTCCCACAGCAGCTCCGATCCAAGCAAGGATCAATGCTTCAGTGATGAAGTAAAAGAAGATATCATTATCAGTAGCGCCAATGCTTTTTCGGATGCCGATCTCAGCCATGCGTTCTTGGATTGATATCAAGAGTGTCGAGAACAGCCCGACTCCGCCGACTATCAGGGCGATCGAGGCAATTGCAGAAAGAGTGATATTCCACTTCTTCATGTTCTTATCCAGCTCGTCTGAGATGGTGAGCATCATCGCGCCGATATCCATGAAACTGAAATTTGGATACATATTGTGCCTGGCGAGCAGCAGTTGTCTAGTCCGAGTTCGCAAAGTGGAGAAAGAGCTTTGGTCTTCTGCTTGAAGGTAGATCATGTGCACCATCTTGTTTATTCCAAATCGATATGCAGCATATCTGAGGGGCACATAGACCGAGCGTAGATCCCGGTCCCTTTCCCAAGTGTTAAAGTTCATTCCGCTGCCGGTATTGAGCACATCAGTTCCCAGAATGCCGATGACCCGATAGCGATGATTACCTAAGATGATGATCTCGTTGATGAGCTCTTGGTTTGGGTAGTATGCTTGGACGAATCCACTGCCCAGGATTGCCACCGGCAGCCCTTCATCCAGCTCCAGATTACTAAAATATCTTCCGCTGGTCAGGCCATAATTTTTGGTCTGAAAATAGCCGTTGTCAGTTGCCCGCACGCTAACGTAGTTATCCTTGTTCCCGATTCTGAGCAAGCTGCTGGTTTCAAACAGGCCATAGATGCTTTTGTAGCTAAGGCTATCTCTTAGAGCGATGTAGTCATCATATCCCAGACGCTGCACGTTTTGCGCGGCTCGCCTTTGGACTTGGACGGCTGCCCTCCCTTGAGTATCTTGACTTTGAAAATTTGCAGGGATGACAAGAAGGGAATGATTCCAGCCCATCCCCTCCATATTCTCCGAAATCATTTGTTTGAGGGCATAAACACTTGAGAACATGGTGACGACCGCCATCACACCGATCACAATGCCGGTGGTGGTCAGAATGCTTCTCAGCTTGTGAGAAGCGATACTCGAGAAAGCGCTGCGAACTCCGTCACCAATATGCATCTCTTACTCCATGATGTGTTTACATTTGGGGCATTGAAGGAAATTGCCCTTGTCTTTGTTGTATCTTTCCTCAAGATATGGGTTTGCACAGTTTGGACACTTTTGAGGGACAGGCTTGTAGTTTGAGATCCATTTACAATCAGGATAGCGGTTGCATGAGTAGAATGGGCTTCCTTTCTTACTCTTGCGTGCTGTCACTTCGCCGATACCACATTCCGGACAAGATATCCCGAGAGTTTTGGGTCTTGCATATTTACATTTAGGGTAGGTGGAGCAGGCGATGAAGGCTCCAAACTTTCCGTTTCTTTCCACAAGAGGATTGCCGCAGGTCGGGCAAGCTTCGTCAAGGGTCTTGGGTTCGATTATCTTGATGGAGCCATCCGCTTCGCGTTTGAAACTCTTGCTATTCTTGCACTCCGGATAGCGATTGCAGGAGAGAAACTCGCCGGAACGGCTGTGTTTTATAACCATTTCTCCAACCTTACATTTATCGCAGGATATCCCGGTTTCTTGAGTCATGGCCTTTTTCTCTTTTTTGACATCAACTTTTGAGATCAATCCTTTCATGTCTTCGTAATATCCCTTTACCAGATTGTGCCAGATGATCTTACCATATTCTACTTCATCCAGCTTATCTTCCATCTTGGCAGTAAACTTCACATTGAAAAGACTGTCGAACTTATCCACTAAGAAGGTATTGACGTCCATCCCTAGAGGAGTGGGGTTGAAGCTTTTCTTCTCCAGTACCACATACTTACGGTTTCTAATCGTGCTCAGGATGGCGGCATAGGTGGATGGGCGGCCGATGCCCTTGGCTTCCAGCTCCTTGATCAGCGAAGCTTCCGTAAAGCGAGACGGAGGAGTAGTAAAATGTTGACTCTTACGTAAGTTATCATGCTCAAGTTCATCTGATTTGCGATAATCCTTGTCTATCTTTTCCCCAAGAGGTATGTTTACGTGAGAATAGCATTTGAGAAATCCTTCAAAAGTGATCTGATTGCCGCTGGAAGCGAATATGGCTTCTCCGATCTCGATCTTAGCGGTACTTGCTTGCACTTTGGCAGGCTTCATCTGCGTGGCGATAAATCTTTGCCAGATGAGCGTGTATAGCTTGAGCTGCTCCCTGGAGAGATGGGGGCTGAGGCTTTCGGGGGTGCGGAAAGCATCGGTGGGGCGAATGGCTTCATGGGCGTCTTGGGCACTTTGCTTGTTCTTATATACCCTTGTGGAATCATGCACCATGTCACTTCCAAAGCGTTCTGCAATGAGCTTTTTGCATCCATCAACAGCCTCCGGGGCAAGACGAGTGCTATCAGTACGCATGTAGGTGATCAGACCCGTGCTTTCACCTCCGATGTCCACGCCTTCATAAAGCTGTTGAGCAATGCTCATGGTACGCTGAGCTTGGTAGGAGAGGATCTTGGATGCTTCCTGCTGAAGCGTGCTTGTAATGAATGGTGCAGGGGGTTCGACGTTGCGAGTAGTGCGCTTTATCTCAGCAAGAGTAGCCTGCTGAGTCTTGAGATCACCGCTTATCTGCAGGGCTTCCTGCTCGCTTTTGATTTCTATCTTCTTGCCCTGATAGCGATCTAGGACTGCCTTGAACTTGGGAAGGCCGTCCTTCCAGAATTCCGTCTCAATCTTCCAGAACTCTTTGGGAACAAACGCTTTTATCTCATCTTCACGCTCGCATATCAAACGCAGCGCGACGGATTGGACTCTTCCCGCAGAAAGATCTTTGGCGATCACCTTCCATAATAGCGGAGAGATGCTGTAACCCACGACGCGGTCAAGAATGCGGCGGGCTTGCTGTGCATCTACTTTCTGCATATCTATCTTGCCCGGTTCGGAGATGGCTGAATTGATGGCTTTTGACGTGATCTCGTTGAAGACTATCCTGTACAAGGGTTTGTCCTTGATCTCCTTTTCCAGGACTTTGCTCAGGTGCCATGCGATGGCCTCTCCTTCGCGGTCATGGTCGCTTGCCAGATATATCGCTTGCGATGCCTTGGCAGCTTCTCGCAATTCCGCGACGATCTTGCTTTTCTTTTTGTCGGTGACGTATTTGGGCTCAAAATCCTTTTCGACATCCACTCCCAGATCGTGCGGGGGAAGATCCCGAATGTGACCCATGGAGGCTTTTACTATGTATTGGTTCTTGAGAAACTTCGAGATCGTGTGCGCTTTGGCCGGGGATTCTACTATTATCAGTCCTTTTGCCATGTTTATAACTCCTCATCTTCGTGTAGACCGCAGCATTTTTTGTATTTTTTCCCGCTACCACAAGGGCAAGGATCGTTGCGTCCGACCTTCTCCGCCACCTGCACTGGACGTGCTTTTGGTTCCGGATTGTTATATTGCGGGGCTTGAGTTGCAGAGCTTTGGTATTCTTGATCTTGAGAACTCATAAAGGAGCTTATCGCTTCATGGGTCATGTTTGCTCCTTTGAGCATCTCTTGCATGTCGCTAAGCTGCTCTCTGGTCAATATGAAGGTAGTGTATACCCTTCTTGTTACGTTATCCTGTATCCTGGCTATCAGGCCTTCAAACAGGGAATAACTCTCTTTTTTATATTCAATCAGTGGGTCTTTGTTTGCGTATGATCTGAGAAACACTCCTTCCTTGAGGAGATCCATCTCATGAAGGTGGTCCCTCCATTCGTCGTCCACCACTTCCAATAGCGCACGACGCTCAATGTCTCTGAGGACATCGGAGCCAAGTTGCTGTTCTCGACGCTCATAGGCTTTGTCTGCGATCTCACTTAGGGTATTAAACAGAAGGTCTTCGTTAAGGTGATCGCTCGAAAGATCGTCCTCTGTAATAGTGATATTGAGACGCTTGAAATACTCAATCGCAACTCCAAGATCCCATTCTTCAGCAAATTTGGATTGCATGGAAACCTGGTACGCCAAGCGGGCAATGCTTTCTGCGATCATCTCTTTGATTTCATTCTTGAGTTCGTATCCCTTGAGCACACTGCGACGATAGCTATATATCACTTCGCGTTGTTGGTTCATGACTTCATCATACTTAATCAGATTCTTGCGGATCTCAAAGTTGTGTTCTTCCACCCTGGTTTGGGCTTTTTCGACGGCTTTGGTCATCATGGGATGACGGATGGCTTCGCCTTGTTTGAGTCCGATCTTCTGCATGAGAGGCGCCATGCGGTCTGAGCCAAAGAGGCGCATCAGATCATCTTCCAAAGACAGATAGAATCTTGAAGTACCCGGATCTCCCTGACGTCCGGCACGGCCGCGCAACTGGCGGTCGATACGGCGGCTTTCGTGACGTTCACTACCGATGATATGCAAACCATCCAAAGGCAATCCATAGAAGAACTCATCCGTGCGCTGTCTGGAGAGTCCGAGATAGCTCTCGACGGACTGACTGACGACTCCTGCTCCGAGCTTGATGTCAGTTCCGCGTCCTGCCATGTTTGTGGCGATGGTCACGGCTCCGGGTGCTCCTGCATTCGAGACGATCTCTGCCTCTCTCTGATGCTGTCGCGCGTTGAGAACATTGTGTGGAACTCCATGACGTCGCAGAAGGCGGGAAAGCACTTCTGAGACTTCCACGCTCACCGTTCCGACCAGCACAGGCTTCTTTTGCTTGTGCCAATAGACCACTTCATCTATAATGGCTTGGTATTTTTCATTCTTTGTGAGATAAATCTCATCATCATGATCGATTCTCGTGATGGGTTTGTTTGTCGGGATGACGATCACAGGGAGTCCGTAGATCTCCATAAACTCGCCTTCTTCAGTGATGGCAGTACCCGTCATGCCGGCAAGTTTCTCAAACATCCGGAAATAGTTTTGCAGGGTGATGGTCGCAAAAGTCTGTGTTCCCGCTTCGATAGCCACATTCTCTTTTGCTTCGAGCGCTTGATGCAAGCCATCTGAAAAGCGCCTACCCGGCATCTGACGCCCGGTAAATTCATCCACGATGATGACTTTGTTGTCGATCACGACATACTCTTGGTTGTTTTCAAAGAGGGTGAATGCTTTCAGGAGCTGCTTAATATTGTGCAGCTTCTCACTTTTATCCATAAAGCGGCCGGTAGCAAGTTCTTTTTCGCGGATCTTAGCTTGATCACTGAGATTGGGATCGTCTTCAATTTCTTGGATGACCTCGTCCAGGGTTCTGACCACAAAGAGGTCATGATCTTTCTTTGAGAGCATGTCTCTGCCTTTGTCGCAAAGATCCACGCTGTTTTGTCTTTCATCGGTCACAAAGAATAGCTCTTCATCCAGCTCATGCATCTTCTTATCTCTGAGATAGACCCCTTCCGTGTCTTGCACCAAGCGCTTGAGGGCAGCTTCTTGCATCAGCTTTGTGAAGGCCTTGTTTTTGGGGGCTCCCCGCCTGACCAATAAGAGGTTTTTGGCAAGCCTGCTTTCGGTCGAATAGGATCTGTCATTTTGCAAATCTTCTCGAATCTCAGACAGAAAGCGAGTGATAAGAGCATTTTGAGCCTGCACCAAGGATGCAATAGCGGGACGCAATTCATGATAGAAATTCTTATCTTGCGCGATGGGGCCGCTGATGATGAGGGGAGTTCTTGCTTCATCGATGAGGATGGAGTCCACTTCATCCACGATCGCGTAGTAAAAGTCGCGTTGAACGAGCTGTTTGGGACTGGTGGCCATATTGTCTCTGAGATAGTCAAAGCCAAATTCGCTATTCATGCCATATGTCACATCGGCTTCATAGGCGTCTTTTCTCTGCGCAAAGTCCATGCCGGTGGTGATGCAGCCCACTCTCATGCCATGGAAGTTGAAGATGGGGCTCATCCACTCGGCATCACGGCTGGCAAGATAATCATTGACGGTCACCAAATGTGCGCCTCGTCCGAGCAAAGCATTCAAAAACAGCGGTAGTGTCGCCACCAAAGTCTTGCCTTCACCGGTCGCCATTTCGGAGATAGTGCCGTCATGCAGCGCCATCGCTCCGATCAATTGGACATCAAAGGGCACCATGTTCCATGCCTGCATGTGACCTTTCACTTCAAATTCCTGTCCCATCAGACGGCGACAAGTATCCTTGACGATTGCATAGACTTCGGGAAGATAGTCGTCCAAGATATCTTTATTTTGCTGCTTCAGCTTCTTCTTAACGACGTCGATTTGATTGTCGATGCGATTGCGCTCATTATCATCAGAGTTTTCGCGAAAGGCTTGCTGGAGATCCTCCAATTCTTTGCGTGTGGGAGCCAGATGATCGGCAAGCTCATGCTTGATTTCTGTGATGCGTTGTCTGATCTGATCATCATCATATTGATGCAGACCTTCATATATATTGTTGATTTCTGTTACAAGCGGTTCATAGCGCTTGAGATCCTTGCTGCTTTTATCTCCGAATAGTTTTTTAAGAATCTTCTCGAGCATTATTACTTCCTTCAGGTGCCCTAGTATGATGGGAAACACATCGGGCAGCTATTATTTCCCTGTCTGTCACAAATTACAGAAGGCTAGATTGTGTCAATCAAAACGTGTTTTTGTGTCGTCCGGGATATGCCATAAAGTCTCTTTAGGGTAGGCTGATGGAAGATTTGAGGCTTGCTTAAGTGATAGATCCTTCCGAGGCTTTCGTCCAAATGGGATCGCAAGATTCCAAAAGCAAGCTTGACACATATCCCCTTGCTTTAAATAATGGATCCGAGCCGAGTATTGATAGCTAAACTACCTAGTGGCACGCATCAATACCGATAGGGTATGGTCGGAAACAGCCATGCCTCCCACATTGGAAAGGCGCACGGAGAATGATCCCGTTTGCCTCCAAAAAATATAATGGAGGTTTTTACCTTGAGACACTACCTATTAGCAATTTTGCTGGCACTGCTGCTTTTGATTAGCGCTTGCAGTGAGAATGACAATCCCACATCCGTAACCATCACCGGATACTCGCTAGATCAGTTTGTAAGACAAGCAGACGTGATCGCTATCACTGATTATGAAGCTGATCCTGAGGAAGACTTTCGCGATCTATATGCCTACCAGATAATCGCCGAAGATGGTTGGTCTCCCAGAAACAGCTCAAATGCGGGCTATGACCTTCCCTGGAATGTCTATCGCAGTGGCTATCTCGTTCCTGATGACCAAAACAGAACATGGTTTGAAGACGCTGAGATACCCGGCGCTTTCAGAGTGAAGTATGCCCATGAGATTCGCTTGTATCGCCATGTCGAAGTGACACATAGCCCCACAGCAGAGAGCCGATATGTACAGCTCGGAGCCATTCCAATCGAGGTGGTGGAAAACTGGAGTCAAGCATGCGAAGAAGCCGTGAAACTAAGTGACATCATTCTCGGCTGGGAAGGCTATGATTCTGTGACTCTCGTCGCCGCAGACGGATATTCCCGCGATTACAGCCCGGAGCAAATCGCAGAGGGATTTTATCTTCTAAACAGTGAAATCACCACCTTCCCAAATCTGAACGATGACATGACCAATGGAGAAAAACGCTTTAGAAAGATCGCATCGATCACTATCAATGGCGGAACTCCCACGGGTGATGAAGCTTGGGGAAATGCAGCTGAGCTAAATGCAGATCTCAGCATCGTCCTGCCGGAAAGCTTCGGCTCATATGAAGGCACAGAACTTACAGACTTTTGAAAAAACTAGCGCTTATGATCAGCATGGGTATCTTGCCCATGCTGATCTTCTGTGTGACAATCACTCCTGACAGTCTGAGGCAGTTTCACCTCCACCCCGTGAGAGTGATAGCCGAGGGCGAGGAGGCAAGCGTCAGCCCGATCTCGCGTGTCTTGAATCCACCAAACAACACCCCAATCTCGGAAGTTCTCAAACAAAGCTCCGGCATCAGCATGAGCTATGGCTCTCGGGACGAAAGCAATCTCCGCATTCGCGGTTTCCGCAAAAACGAAAGCTTGATACTGATAGATGGCAGACCCCAAAATAGCGGCTACTTTGGCAATGTGGATCTCAGCAAGATTCTCAGTGACGAGATAGCCGAGATCCGCATCATCAAAGGTCCTGCTTCAGCTCTTTATGGCTCGGGAACCATGGGCGGAGTGTTAAATATCATCACCAAGCGTGAGAGTCATCTTTTCAAGCTCGAGAGCAATCTGCACAGAAATCTTAGAAACAGCCAGAAGCTCAGCACAGCCCGCGATCTTGGCACATTTGCCTACCACCTTAGCTTGATCAGAGAAGAACGACCCGGATTTGCCCTATCCAAGGATTTTGAGCCCACCGTCTTTGAGAATGGCGGCCTGCGTGACCATAGCGTTCAAACGAGTTATCAGGGCAGAATGGGTCTTGATTTTTGGATCGATGAGCTTCATGAAATGGGTATCAGCGCGGGGCATACTCGCATTCCATACAAAGAGATCCCATCATCAATTTACAGCCGTGACTATCGAGTCTACAAAGATTGGCAGAAGTCCGATGCTGCGGTGGCATGGGATATCAAATCTTCTCTTAGCACCGGCTTTCGCGGTCAGCTATATCTTGATTCCACGGCAGATACTTTTGAGCGCTACAATGACCCTTCGCATCAAGCGATGCTGCTCAGCTCAAGGATGGAAGCCCAAAACTTTGGCTTTGCCCCGATCTTCGAATATCGATCTCGCGGAACTCTCAGTAGTGGATTGAGGCTTGAGCACCGCACAATCAAGCGCAGAGATACTGGCTCGTATCTGAATTGGACAAAGAATGATGCCTTTGTCGGCAGTATCTTCAGCCAATATCAGCGTGATCTTTCTGAGTCGATGTCATTTAGCCTCAGCGCCGGCATTACCGGCTTTTCACACAGCCAAGATCGAGACTTAAAGCTAATCTTTGAGCCTTCCGCCGGAGTCTTTTGGGATCATCCTGATGGTAGCCACAGCTCCTTATCTCTTGGTCTGAATTCAGCTTTACCCACGATGAGACAGCTTTTTTCGGCAGACAGCGGAAATCCTGATCTGATCGCCTCCAGAGCAGTTAAAAGTGAGCTGGGACACCAACGCGCATTAGGACTTCCGGGCAGAAGTGCAGCTTGGGACATCAATCTATACTACAACGTCGTCCGCGATCTTATAGATCGCCCCGGTGAACGCTATGAAAACATCTATGAAGTAGAGACCTATGGCTTTGAGACCTCGCTTTCCGCTCTGCTGTGCCCCATCTGGGAATTCTCTGTCCAATATGCATTTTTGGGAACATGGGGGGATTATGTCCTTTCCGACAGCGCACCGCATGGCATCAATATCCAATCTCGCATAAAATTGCCACACTCGTTCAATTTGAATCTGGACAGCATGTGGCGCAGTAAACGCAAATCCCAAGATAGCATCTCAATGATTCACGAGCTGGATGCATATCACACTCATGAAGTAGGACTCAGCCGGACTTTTGGCAAGCTTGAGCTGCACGCCTCCATGCAGAATATCTTTGACCATGATTATCAAAGCGAACATGGCTACCCAGCTCCAGGAAGAGATTTTCATCTAAGGATCATCTACACCTTCAGATGACACGCCATCAGCCACTCTCTTCCGATCCTCCTGAGTCGGACTAAGGAGCTTGTCGACTGAGTGCCAAGAGCCCAACAAGCCAAGACTCTAGTGAGACTCGGCGGATATCTTGCTAAGCAGATGATGACGTGCTCAAAGCATAGCTTGCCGCAATATTACTTGATCTTTCTTATATTTACATGGCAAACATCCTAGAGTCGTAAGTCTTTATTTTCTCACCGCTTGCACGCTCGAGCGGTGAGCGTGAGGTGAGGGAGGCATGAGGACGCCATATTTTGCAAGCATTTAGCAGTGCGTTTTTGACGCATTTCGGATCATTTTCCAACATAAATTTATAATACCATCATAGACAAATGCCCCTATAGAGCTGCTCAGAAAACAGTCGTTTAAGAACAAACTTGACAAGTATCCGCTTGCGCTTAAATGGGAAACATGAATTCGAAATATATATTGATCATCATATTGACAGCCCTATTGATCGTAGGGCTATATCACCTGTTTGCCGTCGGACGCTATAGCTATCCTGAGTTTCGGCTGCGTGCCGGACAAGTTTCGGAGAAAGAGATTATCGCTCCATTTGACTTTCCGATCCTCAAAAACTCTGAACAGCTAATCATCGAGCAGGAAGAAAGTCTCCGCACAGTCGCCATGCCATATCGAGTGAATGACGATCCGCTCTTTGAGGCTCTGACCTTGATGGATAGGATTTGGTCTGTCTTTTATGCGAATGAATCCGGCAGTGAAGAGAGCTTGAGTGCAGAGCTTCAGAAGCTGGATATTCGTGTGGACCCCGCTGCTCTGACATTTGCAAAAGACGTTCAAATCCGGGATGCTCTCTATGAAGATTTGCGCAATAGGATCAATGCCATGTACGCCCGCGGGATCTATCAGGATATCGACAAATCCGAGATCAGTGTTTGGCATGCGGGCGAAGAACAAAGGATGCCCACAGAGTCTTTTTGGGAGCTTTCGGCAGCGCGTGATTCTTTAAGCAATCTTACCGGATTTGCTTCCGATCTGTTGGAGGCCTTGGCTCCCAAGCTAATCCGCGCAAACATAGAGGCGGATAACGATCGATATCAAGAGCTAAGCCAAAATCTCATCAGCGAGATTCCGCAGACACAAGGGATGGTCTTGCAAAATGAGGTGATAGTGCGCAAAAATGCCCGCGTCAGCCAAGAAGACATAGATAAGCTCGCTTCTTTGCAAGCAGCCTATGAATCCCGCAATGTCCAAAGGACACCGATGCAGCAGATGCTTTTGTCATTTGGGCTTTTGATCTACTTCTTCAGCATCTTGGTCTTGGCTAACCACTATTATGGTGCCTCTCATCCGGCCGAGCAAAAAGAAATGATAGATTTTCTTCCGGTGAATCTGGGCTTTATCCTACTGAGTCTTTTTGCGCTTTTTTCCAATCATCTTTTGAGCATGAACAATCTTTTGATCCCATTTGCCTTGACGACTGTGGCAGCCGCGATCTTGGTCACCGTAGATTATGGGATCCTATACACCGTCTGCTCAGGCATGCTGCTGGCTCCTTTTACAAATTGGGAGAGTCACTCTATGGTGATCTTCATCTTGGGCACCATCATCACGCTGGCACTCATCAAACGTCAAAAAGCGCATCATGAATATCTGACCATCTGGTTCTATCTATTGGTAAGCTTTTCGGTGATAAGCGTGGGACTATCGATCTACAACAATGATCCGATCACAAACCTGTTTCAAAACCTCGGTTTTGTGATGGTCTCTGCTTCAATAAGCATTATGGGCATCATCATGGTGGTGCCATACTACGAAAAGAAGTGGAACAGAGCCACAAAGCAGACTCTTTTGGAGCTGCTTGACTTCAATCATCCACTCCTTAAGAAAATGGCAACTTCAGCAGTGGGCACCTATCACCATAGCCTTATTGTGGGAAATCTCACAGAGCGAGCCGCAGAAGCCATCGGAGCAAATCCCCTTTTGGCACGCGTGGGAAGCTATTATCATGACATCGGAAAGATCATCAACACAGAGATCTTTACAGAAAACAATGAAGAATCCTCGGAGATTCACGATGATCTGAGCCCCGATAAGAGTGCTTCTCTGATCAAAAACCACGTTTCAGAAGGGATCTCACTTGCAAAGAAATATAAGATACCCCAGCCTGTGATTGATATCATAATGCAGCATCATGGCAACAGCGTGATCCGCTATTTTTACGATCGCGCGGAAAAGATGCAGATGCCCACCGAAGCGGAGGCATATCAATATCCGGGACCCAGACCACAGAGCAAGGAAGCTGCCTTGGTGATGATCGCAGACATGGTGGAGAGTACCACTAAGGCAAAGACCATTAGCAGTGAGCAAGATATCGCCAAGATCATCGACGACACTATCTCACGTCTCATTCGTGAAGAGCAATTTAATGAAGCTCCGATCACCATGAAAGATCTGGCAGTGATCAAAGAAGCCATGCTCCCCGTCTTGGGAAGCATCTATCGCAAAAGGCTGGACTATCCGGACGACGATGACAAGACTAAGCTTTCAGGGTGAGCTGCCGAGAGGGATCTCAGAAGATCTCGTAGAGCGCTTTGCCGAATATATCTTAGAGCAGGAATCACCTCATATTAGCTATGAGATTTCACTGCTATTGACCGACAGTGAATCCATGCGGCAATACAATCTCCGCTATAGAGGGGTGGATTCACCTACAGACGTGCTCAGTTTTGAAGGAGAATGTCTTGATCTGGGCATGGATAGCATGAGATTGTGCGATATTATCATTGACACAAATCAAGTATTCAAACAAAAGGGAAAAAATACATATAAAGAGGAATTTTGGCAGGTGCTGATCCATGCTTTGCTACATTTGGCGGGGCATGATCACATAAAACCTGCAGACAAAACAAAGATGGAAGACGCAGAAGATAATTATCGAAGGCAGATTCCGGGAGAGCTTGAATAGTGGATTCAAAAGCTTTGTATCTTCTATTGTTCGTGCTACTCTCGGCATTTTTTTCCGGCAGCGAAACGGCGATGTTTTCGCTGTCACGTGTGTATTTGAAGAAATTGGAGAACAGCGGCGACAAAAGCGGTAGGCTTGTGATCAGGTTGCTCACCCGTCCCAAGCGTCTTCTGGTCACCTTGCTGCTCTGCAATACTTTTGTCAATATGGCCATATCATCCTTTAGCACACTATTGGCAATCCGCCTTGCGGGGACATATGGCTGGAACCTCTCCTATACCATCACCATACAGATCATTCTGGTGACTACTGTGATCTTGATCTTTGGTGAGATAGTGCCAAAATTGATCGCCTTGTCCTTGGCAAATGAGATCTCTTTGTGGATTGCCTATCCGCTGCACTTCATTCAATTTGTGCTTGGCCCCATAGTCTGGATCTTTGAGAAGCTCAGTGCTGCCATCTCTCGCAAGGGAAACGTGGATCATCATATCAGCCAAAGATTTACACATGAGGAGTTTCACAATCTTATCCATAGTGAGAGCAGCTCCGGCTCATTGGAAGAGCATGAAAAAAGGATGTTAGTGGGGCTTTTCCGTTTTCGAGAAGCAGAGATCAGCGAGATCTACGTGCCCAGGGTAAAAATCACTGCCATCGAAGAAACTCAGAGCTTGGACGAGCTCAAGGCTTTGGCAATATCCAGCGGCTATTCTCGCATCCCCGTCTATCGAGAAACCATCGACGATATCATCGGGATCATCTATGTCAAAGATCTGCTTTTGTATCCGGACAAAGAGAGCTTGACCGAGCTTATGCGCCCCGTGTGGTTTATCACGGAAAATATGAAAGTGCAGAGTCTGCTCAATCAATTTAAGCTCAAGAAGCTGCAGGTCGCCGTCGTCGTGGATGAATATGGCGGAACATCCGGGATTATATCCTTGGAGGACATTCTGGAAGAGATAGTGGGAGAGATTCAGGATGAGTATGATTCCGATGAGATTCCTGAGTTTGTCAAAATCACTGAAAACGACTATGAAGTCAGCGGGAACTTTAGCGTTCGCCAGTTTAACCAAGAATTCTCTCGCGAGATCTCGGTCGATGAATATGATAATCTGGCTGAATTTCTTTTGGCGCAGTTCAACCACGTTCCGGAAGTCGGAGAGGAATATGACCTTGACGAAAAGTTGAATATGGAAATCTTGGAAAGTGACGAACGAAGTATCAAGAAGATCCGAGTAAGGTGTCATTTATAGTATGATAAAGATTTTGTTGGGTTTGTCGATAGTGCTTGCCACATCGATCTTGCCCGCTCAGAAGCTGGACTACAAGATAAGCTCGATGTCGTTGAAAGTAGCTGATCTGGCGATTGATATGAGCCCTGAAGCTATAGAGATCAGGGTCCAAAACGAAAGCAGATTTAGCCTTTTCCCGCATCTGAACAATGTCTACCATGTTCAAATGGATGAGATGTATTTCCCCATAAGCTACAGGCGTATCATCCATCAGGGTGAATTGCGGGATTCTATCCATACACTATATTCATATCCCACAGCTACCATGCACCAAGATAGCGCGGGGCAGTCCATCAGATATGACGTTTCAAAGAGCAGCCGAGATTTTTTTAGCTTCCTATATGCTCTTTGCCAGGATCCCAGCCCGGACGAAAGCTATCTTTTGGATGGAGACGGCAGATCATGGCGTGCACACGTGGGAATCGGACAGCGACAAAGGATCAGAACCGGAGTGGGAACCATGTATGCCCGCCGGCATGAGATCCAGCTGGAGCCGCTAAGCGAAGAAAAAGCTCCGTATGTCGATATGCTGACCAACAACTTTTTTGATGCAAATCTTGTTCTCACTATCTGGATCTCTGACAATGGGATCCCGCTCAAAGCACACTTGAAGAAAAACCTGATTGGCATGACTTGGGAGATCATCGGGATCCGCTAGATGAAAGCCGGAAACTACCACTTCCTTTTTTGGGCATGGATGGCGCTGATCTGGATCCTGTCCTCAATCCCTCAATCAGGAATTCCTGATCTAAATGACCTTGGCTTTGACAAAATTGCCCACTTTGGCATCTACCTAGTATGGGGCATTTGGGCTGCTCTATATCTTTTTAAACGACAAGCCGGGTGTGGACATAGTGCGCTTATTTTTGCTATTATGATGCTTCTGGCGACCTTGGATGAGTATCATCAGCACTATATCCCGGGCAGGCAAGTCTCCTTTTGGGATCTTTTGGCAAATTGGAGCGGGCTGATAGTGGCTTATGCCGGATATCTAATCTATCAAAGAAAGAGTTCGAGATGATCGCAATCAAGCATCTCCGCATCAGCTTGGCGGGACAGGAGATCCTCAAGGGAATCAACTTCGTCCTACCCTTCAATGAAAATATGGTCATTCTGGGCAAAAGTGGCTCCGGGAAGACGGTCTTGATTAAGAGTATCTTGGGAATCTATCCCCCCGATGAGGGCAGCATTATCATCGATGGACATGATCTTTATGATTCATCTCGTAAAGAGCTGGACGGATTAAAGAAAAGATTTGCCATGGTCTTCCAACACGCCGCACTTCTGGATTCATTTACGATCTATCAGAATGTGGCTCTGCCGCTTTATGAGCGGGGTGAGAAAAATGAAGATTATATCCTTGAGCGCGTTTTGGAATGCCTGAGATTGGTGGGGCTTGAAGATACTTTATACAAGTATCCTGCCGAGCTCAGTGGAGGAATGCGCAAAAGGATCGGTATCGCCCGTGCATTGGTCTATAAGCCGGATTACTTGATCTTTGATGAGCCTGTATCAGGCTTGGATCCGATCACGGCTGAGGAAACCCTTTTCTATATGACGCAGATCATTAAGAACAATAGCGCGACCGTGATTACGATCACGCACGATATCTCGACCATCGAGAAACTGGGACAGAAAGTGCTCTTTATCAACAATGGAGAGCAGCTTTACTATGGCTCCTATCAGGGTCTTATGCAGAGCGAAAAAGACATCATCCGTAAGTATTTTTCTTGATGACACAAAGAAACCTGAGCTTTTTGGCATTCTTGACCGCGACAGCCTCTGTGATGCACATTGTAGAAAGCCTTATCTTCAGAGCTGTCCCACTGCCATTCATCCGCCTGGGTCTTTCCAACATCGTGATCTTGTATCTGATCTGGAACAGAAAGATATTATCCGCCTTTGTGGTGGCTATCGCAAAATCCATCATTGGTGGAGTCGTGACTTTGACTCTTCTAAGTCCCGCGATTCTTCTCTCACTTTCAGGGGGCGTAATCTCAGTCTTCCTAATGAGTTTGGCGCTCTTGATCAGACCCAGATTTAGCCTCACCGGGATCAGCATCGTGGGAGCTATCGCGCATAATCTTACTCAATTGGGCATGGCTAGACTGTTTATCATTCCAAATGACAGCCTTTTTGTATTGACACCAATCCTACTTCTTTTAGCATTGATTAGCGGAATCACTACCGCATATATCTGTTATTATCTGGAGATCAAAATCCCCTCATTGAAGGGTCAATTATGAGAAAAAGAAGAAGTTTGCTGCCCAAGATATTGGGCATAGTGGCACTTAGCGCATGCTTTTTGATCGGAATAGTCTTGGGAACCATCTGGTTCTATTCCGACACTCTGCCTCCCACTGAAGAACTGCGCAATTTCACCATGCGGAGCGGATCTGAGGTCTATGATCGCAATGGCAATATGATCCATCTCTTTGCATTTGAGCAGCGCAAATTGGTCTCACTCAAAGAGCTTCCACCGCATTTGATTGACGCTCTGATAGTCACTGAAGACAAAAACTTCTATCGGCATTTTGGCATCGACATCATGGGTAACATCCGTGCCCTGGTGATTGACGTCATCCGCATGGACTTTTCTCAAGGCGCCAGCACCATCACCCAACAGATGGCAAGAAACATGTTTTTGACCTTGGATAAACGAATATCCAGAAAGATGAAGGAAATCATCCTAGCGTTTCGCATCGAGCAGGAGTTCAGTAAAGACGAGATTCTAGAAATCTATTTTAACAAGATCTTCTGGGGCGGTCAGCTCTTGGGTGTCGAAGCTGCAGCTTTACACTATTATGGGAAACACGCCAGCGAGCTGGATCTGGCTGAATCAGCTACATTGATTGGCATGATCCAGCGTCCTAATTACTTCAATCCCATCAAGCATCCAGAGCGCACTACAGCCCGCCGTAACCTCGTATTGCAGCGGATGCATGACGAAGGCAAGATCAGTCAGGAAGATTATGATCTGGCATCAGCCGCTCCACTCAGACGGGGAAGCAGCTCCATGCGTCAAGCCGCGTCAGATTACTTCATCGATCACATTAGGCTTTATCTGGAAAGAAAGTACGGCACAGATCGGCTCTTTGAAGGCGGGCTCAGAATCTATACTACCATTGATCAAGATCTGACAGTATACGCGGACTCTGTGCTAAACAACTATCTGATCGAGGTTGAGAACCGCTACAATTACCCTCACAAACTCAAAGATATTCAGCCAAACACCTACAACATCAATACCCGCTATCTGCAAGGAGGCTTGGTCTTGATGGATAACGACACCGGACATGTGCGTGCCATGATCGGAGGAAGGAACTTTGCCCACAGCAAGTTCAATCGGATGACTCAGGCTCGACGTCAACCCGGCAGCGCCATCAAACCGGTATACTATACTGCCGCGATCGAGAAGGGCTATACTCCTTCTACCGTGATCAATGATGGACCGATATCTTTGGTGGCGGGCGACGGAAAGACTTGGAGCCCCACAAACTATACTCACAAGTTCTATGGCTTCTCCAGAATGAGAACCGCTTTGGCGCACTCGTACAATCTTTGGGCAGTGAAGACTGCCATCGACATCGGCTTTGACACTATGACTGATGCGTTTAACCGATTTGGCATTCAGCGCCGTGTCACAGACTATGCCGCCGCTCTTGGCGCTTATGAAGTGGTCCCAATGAATCTCATCTCGGCATATACTACATTCCCAAATCAAGGAACCCGCGTGAGCCCCGTTTTCATCACTAGGGTAGAAGATACAAACGGCCGCATTCTTGAGCGCGGCATCACCAGCAAGACCCGGGTGACATCGCCTGAAGCATCATATCTGATGACAAGCATGATGCAGAGCGTCACCACTTCGGGCACAGGTGCTTCCGCCCGTAACAACTATCACTGGCAAGTAGCTGGCAAGACCGGCACATCAAGCGATCATAGAGACGCATGGTTTATCGGCTTTAACAAAAGCTTTACCCTAGGCATCTGGAATGGATTTGACAGCAATGCCAACATCTCCGCCAGCGCAGTCTGCGCACCTATCTGGGGAAAGATCATGACTGAGTGCATTCGCCTTGATAATGGCGGCAAGATTCCCCGCGGTGATGATCCTCGCTATAGCTTTGAGAAGCCCAAGAAAGTAGTAACTCGCATGATCAACCCCAAGACCGGTTTCCAGGTCGAATCCGGAGGAATCGAGGAAGTATTCATCAGAGATAACGTTCCACCGGTGATGGCTGATACCTTGCATTTCAATTTCCACCCAACCCGCTGGGGTTATAATGATGAGTTGGAGTTTTAGCGCCAAGTGCTGTATAAGGTCTTTTTCTACGCTCTGCTGGCTCTGATTGCATCAGGAGCTTTTACCTACATCACATTTGTGATTCGCTTTTATTACGGTTGGAAACGCTATAAGCCCACCATCAACTTCAAGAAACAGCGAGTTTCCATCGTCGTTGTAGCCCGCAATGAAGCTCATAATCTGCATCGGCTTATGACCTGCCTTTTGTCCCAGGATTATCCCAAAGATCTATATGAGATAGTCTTTGGAGATGATGACTCGGATGATGATACCCAAACCATCATCCAAAGCTATATCGATAAGGGACACAAGATCCACTATCTGAAGTCTTTGGGAAGAGAGCAAGCCATCTCTCCAAAGAAGCTTGCGCTCAGCAGAGCCATTGAAGCCGCAAATGGAGACATCATCATCACCACCGACGCGGATTGCATTGTGCCCATCACCTGGGTATCCAGCATGGTGTCGTGTTTTGCTGATGATGTGAGCATGGTCGCCGGATATTCTCGCACTCTGATCCCCGTCTGGAGCAAAGCCAAGATCTTACAGAAATATGAGCATCTTGATTTTGCACTCACATACATGGTCTTGGGTGGCGGCTATACTCTTGGCAAAAGCTGGGCTTGCATCGGGCAAAACCTTGCTTATCGAAAGAGTGCTTGGCAAGACGTGGGCGGCTTTTCCAAGATCATGCACTTCATCTCCGGGGATGATGTAAACCTGATGCAGCTCATGCGTAGAAGTGGGCACAAGATAATCTTCAACTTCTCTCCGGCATCATTTACCCACACTCATCCAGTTAAAAGCTGGAAACACTTTGTTAATCAACGCAGCAGATGGGCATCAAACATGAAGCATCAGCTGAGGTTGAACCCTGAATTTTTCTTCATCTTGTTCTCGATGGCGTGCCTCTATTGGGGCGGCATCCTCATGATGTTTTTAAATCTCAAATTGGGGCTGATGATCTTTGCCTACAGGATCCTCATAGAGCTGTCCATGATCTCATATTCGCACAAGCATTTTGGGATCAGCAGTCGCATGCTCCGTTTTTATCCTCTGTGGCTCGTAATCCAGACCTTCATGCTCGTCTTCACGATGGTTTTAGGTCAATTGGGCATCTTCGTGTGGCATGGCAAACGACCTCCCAAAGGAGTAAACAATGCATATCGTAATCTTTGATGATATCCATCGAGAGTCTTTCTTCCCGATCACTCACACCCGCAGTGTCGGAGATTTGAGAGCGGGGATCCTGAAGCTTCGGCAACGCTTGGAATATGCTTTTGGAGCCGAAGACAGCATCGTGCAGATTGATCCCAGCTTGGTGCCTCTATACAAGGAGCGTCACCCCGATTGGCAGATCAATCAACGCCCCCAGGGGGACAAGCTATATCTAAACTCTCGGATCAAGATTGATGATGCGGCGATCAAGCTGATCAAGTCCCTCCAAACTGATCAGGCTTTGCTGCATCAGGACGACGTCATTGCCTTCAGATCCCGGGCGGATCTTGATGACTGTCTTTCCGGCAGATATCCATTATCAAAGCAGCAATGCGAGATCGGCATCTATCGCGGCTTTTGCGACCTGGTCCACGACAACGCAAGATTGATCCAATGGGACTTCGATCACATATTCTATGAAGAGGACAATTTCTTTGAAACCGAGACCGGCGTGAGTGTGCTGGATCCCTATAAAGTGTGGATAGCTGAGGATGTTCGGATCTCGCCCAATGTCGTGCTAGACGCTTCAGGTGGCCCGATCGTGATAGATTCCAACGCCAAGATCATGGCAAACGCGGTGATCCTCGGCCCTGCTTATATCGGCAAAAACAGTCTCGTGAAGATCGGAGCAAAGATCTATGGAGGCAGCAGCATTGGACCAGTCTGTAAAGTAGGCGGAGAGATCGAAGGCAGCATCTTCCAAGCATATTCAAACAAACAGCATGATGGATTTTTGGGACATTCTTACATAGGCGAATGGGTAAACATCGGTGCCGATACAAACAATAGTGATCTCAAAAACACATATAAGAATGTCAAGGCCTACGACTATGCCCGGGCTTCGCTCGTAGATTGCGGTAGCCAATTTATGGGCTGCGTTCTAGGAGATCACACCAAGACAGGCATCAATGTGAGCCTAAACACCGGCCTTGTGGTAGGCTCCGGATCAAACATCTTTGGCAGCAGGCTTTTTTCCGGTTTTATCCCGGATTTTTCATGGGGCGAAGCCGAGCACTTGACAAAATACCGCTTTGAAGAATTCTGCCAAACAGCCAATCTCGTCAAGAAGCGCAGAGGACTTGCTCTTTCTGAGGCCGAGAAGAAGCTATTGCACACCATTACAGGAGAATAAATGCAAGAATATATAGAAGTTGAATTCCGAACCGGAAGGATGGGCTATTATCAAAACCCGGACAATCTTCCGATTCAACCTGAAGATCTCATCATAGTTGAAGTGGAACGTGGTGAAGACATCGCCCAGATAGTACACATGTCTGTCACACGCGAGATCTACGATCGCCATGAATCAGCGCTGAAGGAATACAAGATCCGCCGTTTGGCAGATGAAAACGACCTTGAAAAGCTACGAGATATCGGAAATGAAGAAGAAAAGGCCAGCAAGACCTTTAACGACATCCTGAGCCGCTATCCATTTGTAATGAAACTGATCGAGACCATCTACCAATTTGATGGGAACAAGCTTACCTTCTTCTTCACTGCTGATGGCAGGATTGATTTTCGCACCTTCGTCCGCGAGCTTGCGACCATCTTCAAAACGAGGATCGAGCTCCATCAAACCACCGGCCGTGACGAAGCAAAGAGGCTTGGTGGCTTTGGCATGTGTGGCAATCAATATTGCTGCAGCAGCTTTCTAAAGAAATTCAACCAAGTGACCATCAAGATGGCCAAGGATCAAAATCTAGCGGGAAATCTCTCCAAGATCTCCGGTCCATGCGGCAGGCTCTTGTGCTGCCTAAATTTTGAAGAAGACTTCTATGTGGAAGCCGGCAAGGATTATCCCCTGATCGGAACCTGTGTCCTCCACAAGGACCAAAAAGCAATGGTACTCAGGATTGATGTCTTGGCTCAGAAGATCTATCTCACCCATGATGACCACTCGATGGTGGAGCTAAATCTGGAGGAGTTCTCACAACTCAAAATCATCAGCATTCCTGATCTGGAACAATGCTAAACAGCATCTTCTCCATCAGACCCCGGCAGATCAAAGAAGATCTCGCCAATGAGTTCCCGGCTTATCGCTACAAACAGCTCATGAAATGGCTCTATGAGAAGTTTGTGTTTGATCCTGATCAAATGACGAACCTCCCCGCTGATCTCAAGCAATATCTTGCTGAACACTATGACTTCTGCCTGCCTAAGATAGTTGATGCCGTCACCGCGGCGGATGAAACCACCAAGTATGCCCTGAGTCTGACCGATGGATCGATCATCGAGATGGTCTTGATCCCTGATGGCAACAAACGGACTCTTTGTGTATCCTCCCAAGTAGGATGCTCTAGAGCATGCAGCTTCTGTGCCACCGGCAGGATGGGACTGAAACGAAACCTTTTTATCCATGAGATAGTCGCCCAAATCCTTCTAGCATCGCAGATTTCCGCCCCCCATCGCCTAACAAATCTTGTCTTTATGGGCATGGGCGAGCCTCTGGACAATCTCGACAATCTCATTTCCTGCCTTCAAATCATCCAAGATGATGATGGCCTCAGCTTTAGCCCACGCAGAACCACTATCTCCACCTGTGGAGTCACCCAAGGCATCATTCGCCTTGCCGATAGCGGTGTTAAAGCAAAGCTGGCAGTCTCACTCAATTCTGCCATAGACGAAAAGCGCAATATCCTGATGCCGATCAACCAAAAGGAGCCTCTCCCCCGGCTCAAACAAGCTATCCTATATTACCTCAGAAAGAGCAGCTTCCGCGTGACCTTCGAATACATACTAATCCCTGATTTTAACATGGATTCAGCAGATATCAAAGCTCTTAAGCGTTTTGTGGGAGATCTGTCCTGCAAGCTTAATTTCATCCCCTACAATGAGGTGCCTGATCTCCCCTATCGCAGCCCGACAGAGCCCGAGATTGAGAACTTTCTTAGGGCAGCAAAGAGCATAAATCAAGCCATCACTCTCAGACGCAGCCGAGGCGCAGAGGTCTGTGGGGCCTGTGGCCAGCTTTCGGCATCTCACAATCACCAAAATAAAGCAAATACTCTAAAGGAGTGAAGCTATGAACGATATAGAAAGAATCGCAAGAGATTTCTTTGACAGTGAGGATCTTGCACGCTGCGGAGGCGGTCACAAGATATGTCTGCACTGCGCCAGATGCCGCGCCGAAGAACAAGACGAAACCTATGACGAAGCCAAGGGCATTGCAGCCCATGTAGATGCCACGATCCTAAAGGCTGATGCCGCAAAGCCGGATGTCATTCAATTGTGTCAAATGGCAAATGAATATCAGACCGCCTCTGTTTGCATCAATTCCTACTACATCCCTCTGATCAAGGCTGAGCTTTTAGAGAACGTAAAGAGCTGCACAGTCATCAATTTCCCCTTGGGTTCCGGAAGCAGATTAGCAGTCAAAAAAGAAGCCCGGGCCGTCTTGGAAGCTGGAGTCGATGAAGTGGATATGGTCCAAAACCTTGCCGCTCTCAAGAGCAAGGACTGGGACATGGTGCTGGAAACCATCAAAGCGGTTGCCATCCAATGCCTTGAATACAAGAAACTCCTCAAAGTGATCATCGAGACATGTCTCCTAGATCGCGAAGAGCTCATCATCTCCTGCCTTATGGCTAAGAAAGCCGGAGCCAAATATGTGAAGACTTCGACCGGTTTTGGCAGCGCCGGAGCGAAGGTGGAAGACATCTCCCTCATGCGTGAAGTAGTAGGCCCCAAATTTGGTGTAAAGGCCAGCGGCGGGATTCGTGACGCGCAAAGCGCCCAAGCAATGCTCAATGCCGGAGCCAGCCGAATCGGCGCCAGCAGTGTGAAAGCCCTCCTATAGGTAGTGAAATGAAGATCATCCTCGCCGGATACAATATCGACAGCGGCTTGATCCAAAAGCTTGGCACTCAGAGCGCCAGCCCGGAGGTCATCTCCGCAGCCTATGCCAGAATCAGCCGCAGTCAAAGAAGCGTGGACAAGCTTCGCCAGGACGCTCTTACAGAGGTCGCCAAAGCTAGGATATCAAATGAAAAGATTATCTTTGAGATGGGTCACGCCTCCGTCGCGGAACATGCAGTTTTCAATCTCGACCTCATTGATGTATCACGTCTGATCACCGAGACTTTGCAGCGCAGTCGCCTTGTATCTTTCACCGAGAAGTCTCAGCGTTATGTGACATTCGGGCGCAGCTGGGTAGTTCCTTCAGAGCTAAGAAACCGAGCCAAACTTAAAAAGGCATACAACGAGCTTATTCAGGCTCTCTTTGATGAATACTTTTTGTGCGTATCAGCTCTTTCCCAAAAGTATGAGAGTACTCACCCTCAGTTAAAACCCCGCGACCGTGAAGGTCTTGCCAAGGAAGACGCGCGCTACATACTGCCTCTTGCCACCAAGACTCAGATGGGCATGACCATCAACGCGCGCAATCTTGAGAACCTTTTGCGCCGCCTAAGCAACAGCCCACTATCCGAAGCTCAGGAGATCAGGACGATGATCCTAGACGCAGTCTCCCCGATCGCCCCATCCTTGGTAAGATATACCGAGTCGGACGATTTCTTGGGCAAGATAAACATCCAAAGCATCGGCTTGAGCAGTTTTTTGCAACAAGAATTACCCTGGCTGGCAGAGCTGGATCTGAAGACCAAGCTTCGCTTGATCTCAAGCACCAAGAATCTCGAAGATAAGATCCTCGCAGGCATCATATACAGTCAGGGAGAGCTGGCTTGGGATAGCAATCTCGAGACCGTCTCACGCCTCCCCAAGATCGCCAAAGAGCAGCTTTGGCAACAGATCTTCAAAGGGATGAAGGCTTGGCACAAATGCCCGCGCGCGTTTGAACTGGCTGAGTTTGAGTTTGAATTGATCATGAGTGAATCCTGCTGGGCACAATTTAAGCGACACCGGATGTGCACTCTCCTCAAAAAAGGCGGAGACGCAAATTCCATGATCATCCCACCCGCCATCGAAGAGATCAACAGATCCGAAGCCTGGAAAGATCTCCAACAGAAGATAGACGTCTTAAGCGACGCCTTCCCGGAGAAGATCAAACATATCCGCGGATATCTCAAGACCAATGCAAATCTCTGCAGGATTTACGCAAAGATGAATCTCAGAGAGATCTATCACTTTGTGCGGCTGCGCAGCGATAGTCATGCCCAATGGGAGATTCGCGAACTCTCCAAAGATATCTGTGATGCGGTCACAGGACAAGCCCCAAATGCTGCCCGTCTGCTCTGTGGCAAGAGTGATTTCAAGCAAATCTATTGACAGAAAGACCCAATGGAAAATCTATGAACACAGTTCGCGTCCCTGTAGCTCAGCTGGATAGAGTGGCACCCTCCGAAGGTGAAGGTCAGGCGTTCGAATCGCCTCAGGGACGCCATTTTCTACTCCTTGACAGATGGCAAACGAAGTAATCCTCACCGCTGAAAACGTCGGTGTCGCGTTTGGCGATCGGAACATCATCACCGATGCATCTTTTGGAATCCATGCCGGCGATAAACTCGGCATTGTAGGCGTTAATGGCAGTGGCAAGACCACTCTTCTCAAAGTTCTCAGCTCCGCCATGCCCCCATCCTCGGGAAGCATCACATATCGCAATGATCTCAAGATCGCTTATCTTGAGCAAGATCCGCAGATTGATCCGGATCAATGCGTATTGGAACACGTTATCCCATTAAACCCCAAAGAGATCAGAGAAGAGCATTACTACAAAGCCATCCTCAGCAAATTGGGAATGGATCTCTATGACAGCCCGATGAGAATCCTCTCCGGTGGACAAAAACGCAAGACTTCACTTGCAAAAGCACTCGCTTCAGAGCCGGATCTTCTCATCATGGACGAACCCACAAACCATCTTGATCTGGATAGCATCGAATGGCTGCAGGATTATCTCACCCAAAGCAAAGCTGCCTTGATCTTTGTCACGCATGATCGATATTTTCTGGATTCCATATGCAACAAGATCCTCAATATCGAGCGCGAAAAGCTCTATTTCTATGATGGAAACTATAGTGAATTCCTCAAAGGCAAGATGCTCCGCGAACAGGACAATCTCCGCAAAGAGACCCGGCGGCAAGCTCAACTGTCCAAAGAACTTAGCTGGCTCGCACGAGGCGCTAAAGCCCGCACATCAAAACCAAAACATCATGTGGATAGAGTCAAAGAACTACTCAGCAAGAGCTATCTCATCAGTGAGCAGGATCTGGATATCTCTTTTCAGACTGACCGACTTGGGAAGACCATCCTAGAGCTGCACAAACTCAAGAAATCATATCCCGGAATCACTCTCTTTGAGGATCTTGATCACAATTTCCAAGCCATGGAGCGCATCGGAATCATCGGACCAAACGGCTGTGGAAAGACCACGCTCCTGCGATTGATCATCGGCGATGAAAAGCCGGACATGGGAAGCATCCGTGTGGGGATTAATACCCACTTTGCATATTATAAGCAAGAAGAAGACAGCTTTGATCCCAAACTCAGCGTCTATGAATATATCGCTCAATATGCCGAGACTATTCGGACAGCGGATGGCTCAAAAGTGACTGCTTCCGAAATGCTAAACCGCTTTCTCTTCGACGGCAAAATGCAGCAGATGAAGCTCTCCTCACTATCCGGCGGAGAACGTAAACGGCTCTATCTGCTCAAATCCCTCATGTTTGGCGCAAATTTCATCATCCTGGATGAACCGACAAACGACCTCGATATCCGCACACTGGAGATCTTGGAAGACTACCTGGATGCCTTCAAAGGCTGCCTCTTGGTGGTCTCCCACGATCGCTTCTTCCTAGACCGAACCATCGACTATCTCTTTATCTTCGAAAATGGAAAAATGCGCAAATTTGCCGGTAACTATTCGGATTATCTATTGGTAAAACGCTATGAAGATGAAGAGAAATTGCAAAAACCCACAAAGAAAATCCTACGCCCCAAACAAAGCAGTAAAGGTCTGAGCTATAATGAACAGCGAGAGTTTGCCATGCTCGATGAGCGCATCGAAAGCCTTGAGAAGGAACTCGCTGAGTGCGAAAGCAAGCTTGCTGATGGTAAGCTCGCCTTCGATGACTACACTGCGCTGGCCGCCAAAATGCAAAAGCTCACCGAGCAGCATGATATTGCCTTCACTCGTTGGGTTGAGCTCAGCGACAAGCAGCATGATTCTTGATTTTTCATCTGATTATGGCTTAGCTAAATGCTTGCAATATAAGGCGCGCTCATGCCCCCCTCACCCCTTGCTCACCGGTCGAGCGTGCAAGCGGTGAGAATATAAGGACTTAGAGTTCGTAGTTCGTAGTTCTTAGTTCGTAGTTCGTAGTTCTTAGTT
>CALGPA010000054.1 GCA_937960795.1 uncultured bacterium
TAAGTCCTTATTTTCTCACCGCTTGCACGCTCGACCGGTGAGCGAGGGGTGAGGGGGGCATGAGCCGCCCCTATTTTGCAAGCACTTACGAGCCTGTTTTTGGCTGGAATCAAGATTAAAATCTGTTTTGGAATGCTTAGGGATCGCGCGGAAAAAATAAAAGGCGGAGCGAGAAATGCTCCGCCAGGAAGAATGTGATCAATGATTAAAATAGGTTGTAGTTAAATCCCAAGCCCAGCATCTGCTTCCACTGGACATCTTCATCTTGTTCTTTGTCATAGCGAAATTCTAGGATGAAGCTGGCATTTACTATTCCAAAAAGCTTGGTCGTGAGACTGTTTTCCCAGACCAGATCGGCGGCTTTCCAGTCGTCATTTGGCAAGTCATCGGATTCGGAATTGAATAGCGCTTGATAGATGTGCAGTCTGCTTCTGAGTGTGCTCTGCAGGGGAGCATGGATGTTTTTGCGTAATTGAGCGATGAACTCAGCACCGCCATCCATTGTGGTGTTGCTTTCTTTGACGAAGTCTGTGCCATCAAAGACATATTCATCCCGATTAAGATTTTGCCTGAAAGCGGCACCCAGTCGAGCGGAGAGGCGCGTGTCTTCCCCATCGATGAAGCTGCGCATTATGCCGGCACTTTCTGTAAAGAGCATGGGATTGACAAATCTGGTGTTATCCATATCTTCTTGGCTGAGATCCAAAAATTGGGACTGCATTCTGCCTGCTACATATGGATCTACCCAAGTTTGGAGCGTGAAGCGCCAGAGACTTTCAAGGTCGATCTTGTCGGTGCTTTTGTCTGGTGCTTCCCAATATTTGTCACCATTGGCATCGGTCTTTTGAAGATGCGTCTGCCCAAAAGCGAGCTGCAGGGTATTGCTATTGAGCAGCCATTCTTTGAGTTGTTTTTCCAAGCTGGAATTTGAGGTGGCCAGCCAGGTGATGTTGCTGAGTTCTGTTCCTGCCCAGTTGTCGCTAAAAGCGCTTTGTGAGAGTGACAGGTTGACATCCGATTCGAGCTTCCAGCCTTCAGCATGGATAGCCATTGCCAATAGACTGAGACTGATGAGAATCAAGATCTTCTTCATAGTTTTTCTCCTTTATATAGATCTAAGAGAGCTGAGGCATCTGCATTGGCGTCCTCCACTTGTGACTTGCGGATCCCAATCTCTCAGAACGTCATAAATCTGTATGTAACAGATATTATTATAATAGTCAATATCCCATTTCTGGCAAGTATTAGAAAAGGCAGGACAGCCTGACGGCTTTTTTTGCCGAAACATTTTTGGTGAGTTTGTCGGCGATTGAGATGGGGTTTTCGCGAAGGAAATCTCATAATGTGATGCATGGCATGATAATTGCAATTGACAAAATAAGCATTATCACACAAATTGTAAAAAAAGATATCATAAACAGAGGTACGCAATGCAAAATGACGTAATCAGCAAGTTTCTGCGCCTAGTGGCGATTGATAGTGAATCCCTCAACGAGCGTGGTATGATAGACGTTCTGAAAGCCGACCTGGCGGATCTTGACGCCGAGATCTTTGAAGACGATTGTCACACCAAGACCGGAGGAAATGCAGGCAATCTATATGCTTTTATTCCAGGTAAGATAGCCAAAGATCCAATCCTGCTCTGCGCTCATGTCGATACGGTCAAGCCCGGCAATGGGGTCAAAGCCAAGATTGAAGGCGATAGTATCGTCACCGATGGTACTACGATCCTCGGAGCCGATGATAAATCCGGAATTGCCGAGATTATGACCGCGGTCAAACGCATCAAAGACAGCGGGATCGACCATGCTCCGATCGAGATCCTCTTCACGGTCAGCGAAGAGATCGGTCTTTTGGGAGCAAAAGGTTTTGACAAATCTCGCATCAAGTCTGCCTTCGGTTATGCTTTTGACACCCACGTGGTGGGAGAATTGGTGACCGGAGCGCCCTCGCAAAACAGTTGGGAAGCTGTGGTACACGGACGTGAATCGCACGCCGGGGTCGCCCCTGAGAAAGGGCTCAATGCCATTCGCATCGCATCTGAAGCAATCTGTGTCATGCCCATGGGCAGGATCGATCATGAGACTACCTGCAATCTCGGCGAGATCAAAGGCGGAGAAGCCACTAATATCGTGCCCAATAAGGTCTGCCTTTATGGCGAGGTGCGAAGTCATGATCATGCAAAGCTTGAGAAAGTGACCAATGAGATTCGTCAGAGCCTGGAGACGACCATCGCTAAATATGCCGATCAAGGCGCTAAGCTGGATTTTGTCTGCAACACCGAGTACAAAGCTTTTAGTGTGCCGGAAGAGGCGGATGTAGTTCAATTGGCGAAGACTGCGCTGCGCAATCTTGACATTCCCTTCACCGTCGGACGTGGCGGTGGCGGCAGTGATGCAAATATCATCTTTGCCGGAGGGATCCCAATGATCATCGTTGGCACCGGAATGGAGCAAGTGCACACCGTGAATGAACGCATCCGAATCGACGAGTTGCACAGAGGTGCTGATTTTGTGACTGAGCTGATCCGGCTCCACAGCAGCAATTGACATGCTCAAGATCTGTCTGATCGGTTATGGGAAAATGGGCAAGATGATCGAGCAGCTTGCCCCGGAGAAAGGATGTGAGATCGTCAGCATCATCGATCCTAAGGGGCAAGATCATCATGCGGAGATCACTCGCCAGAGCCTGGCTGGGGCAGATATTGCCATTGATTTCAGCCATCCGTCCGCGGTGATGAGCAATCTTGACAAGCTAATCAAGCAGGGGCAAAGCTCCGTGATTGGCACCACGGGTTGGCATGAGCATCTGCAAGATATCAAGCTCCAAGCTGGCAAGCAAGACATGGGCTTGCTTTATGGATCAAACTTCTCTTTGGGCATGAATCTTTTTTCCAGATTAGTCGCCGGCGCCGTCGAGATCTTTGACAGCTTTGATGATTATGACCTTCTGGCATGGGAAAAACATCACGCTCAAAAGGCGGATAGCCCATCCGGCACTGCAATCGAGCTGGCGCAACTCATCCTGCAAAAAAGCAGCCGCAAAGACAGCGTCGTCTGGGACAAGCTGGATCGGAGACCTCAAGCAAGCGAGCTTCACTTTGCCAGCATTCGCGGCGGCAAGATCCCCGGCACCCACGCTTTGGCATTTGATAGCGAGATGGACACAATCGAGCTGAGCCACGTGGTCAGAAGCCGCGCGACCTTTGCCGTCGGCGCGCTTTTAGCGGCTAAGTGGCTGCATGGAAAACAGGGTGTTTACAGCTTTCAAGACATGCTTTCCGAGATCCTATGTTGATACCATTTACCAAGATGCACGCCCAAGGCAATGACTTTGTGTTCATTGATCTCATTGCCGATCCTTTCGAGATAATGAACCCGGAGGCACTGGCAAAAGAGATCTGCGCTCGGCACTTTGGCGTAGGCGCGGATGGATTGGTCTTGATCGAGCCCGCATCTGAAGCTGACGCTCGCATGATCATCTTCAATTCCGACGGCTCGCGCGCTGAGATGTGTGGCTCCGCCCTCCGCTGTGTGGCAAGCTTACTGTTTCGGAAGAGTAACAAAGATATGCTCCTCATCCAGACGGATTCAGGCATCAAGACTGCCGAAGTGGAGGCTGGCGACATAGTAGTCAATCTGGGCAAAGCAAACATCCTCCACCAAGATCTCAAAGTCGAAGGCTTTATTGGTGACCTGGTGGACATTGGCAATCCCCATTTCATCATCTTTTGTGCTGATCTCGAGGGTGATCCGCATCTGAGATATGGCGCAATGATCGAAAACCACCCCAGCTTTGCGGCAAGCGTAAATGTCCACTTTGTGGAAATCCTTGATCGCCAGCATATGCGCATGAAGATCTGGGAAAATGCAGTTGGGGCGACCTTGGCTTGCGGCACAGGCGCCGCATCTTCAGTTTTCGCCGGGATTGGGAAAAACCTGTTGGATCCCACCGTTGAAGTTGAGCTTCCGGGCGGCAGTGTCCGCATCAGATATGAGCAAGTCTCAGGTGATCTATACCTCATCGGAGATGTCTTTGAAGTCTTTACGGGAATCTATCCATGGAAAATCTAGGGAGATACTTTCTGGAGCTTCGTCAGACGCGAGGAATCTCATATGAGAAGATCTTAGACGACATCATGATCCCTCAGGGTAAGATCCAAGCCATCGAAGATAATCGGTTCTATGACCTGGGAAATTATGGCATGGTGAAGGTCTTGGTCTATAACTATGCCCGCTATCTGGAAGCGGATCTGGCCATGGTGATGGCTGAGCTGAAGATACTTATGCCGGAAACGACAAAGAAGGATTTTGTCCCACATAGAACTCTCAAAGAAAAGAAGATCATGCTCTCCACAAACTTTTTGTGGATGGTGGGGATATTTGTCATAGCTGCCATTTTAGGCTCCATCCTGCTACATTCCTATAAACAAGGACTCTTGGTAGCGCCGGATTTCTTTGCCAAAGATGCTGAAAAACAGGAGACTAGCGTGACCAGAGATGAGCCTGAGCGCCCCGATAGCCTGCGCATCCGCATGCGTGTCCTGAGCGAAACTATCCCTTCAAATGACTTCGCAGGCGACCAGGAGAAAGATCGTGCTTTCCACGACAATACTGACTATTTGGGCGAGATATTGGGTGAAAGTGTGGTAAATGTGGGGATTAATTAGGGCAAAAAAAATGGCATCCCGTAGGGGAATCGAACCCCTGTTGCGTGACTGAGAATCACGAGTCCTAGGCCACTAGACGAACGGGACGCATATCATTTGGGAGAACAAACTCCCGGATACTGCTTCAGAATGTATTTGGCGACCCCTAGGGGAATCGAACCCCTCTTGCAAGAATGAAAATCTTGAGTCCTAACCGATAGACGAAGGGGTCGCAAAACATCTGGTGATCCAGGATGGGATCGAACCATCGACTCTCTGCTTAAAAGGCAGATACTCTACCGCTGAGTTACTGGACCTGAAAATCTCTATGTTTGATCATCAGATTTGGTCGACGCTTTTTTGTCAAGGAAAAAATAGCACTATCTCCAAGAGAGCAAGGCTATCTTGCGCTTGAACAAAAAGATACATGCTCGCCGCTGAGGCTGCCTACTAAGACGAGGAGCCTCAATCTGAGCGCTGCCAATCGCTTTATTCTACATTACACAATTGACACGCATTTAGCTCACTCTTGATCGCTGCCCAGATATAGCGGCTATCCCTGCTGGTGACCATGTTCCTGGCCTTGTTGCGATCACGCATGGCCGTGGCAATGCTCTGGAGGATCTGCAATTGAGCATTTGGAGACTCCTTGGGCGTGATCACCAGGATCACCAAGCGCACCAGATTTCCATCCGGGCTATCCCATTCCAATCCCTGTCTGGTATGGAAGACAAAGACATAGGACTTGTCCAAACCGTCCAAGCGTGCATGAGGAATCGCTACGGCGCGCCCCATGGCTGTGCTCATCTGTTCTTCGCGAAGCTGGATCTCGTGATAGATAGTGTCTCTTGAAATCTTGGTCTTCTGTGCCACGATATTGCTCATGTGATGCAGCATCTCATTGCGAGTGCGCCCGGCGGTGTCGATAAACACATCATCGACGCTGAAGATGATATCATAGATGCTCTTCCTGAGTCTGCGCACTGCCTGAGATAGCCACGGGCCAAAGATGATGGTCGAGATGATGGCGGAAGCGATGATGCTCACCAGCACCGTCTCAGAGATAAGGCCGCTGCTGTATGCCAACATACCCACGACGATATGCATCTGTCCGCCCGGTGTGTGTGAGATCGCTATTACGAGCAGATTGGACTTATCTTGCCCGGACCACTTGGAACCGATGTAGGCTGCCACAAACCTGGCGGTAATGCCGATAAGGCTGATAATCATCACCAAGAACCAATCAAAATTGGCTATAAAGTCAAGATGGAGCCCAATATTGGCAAAAAAGATCGGAACAAAGATCGAGTAGACAAGGCGGTTAACGACAAAGCGGTCTTTTTCGCTGATGTGTGTAGCTTCCCCCAGGATCGTTCCGGCTATGAAGAAGCCAAACAAAGAGTGGATTCCGATCTGCAGAGTGACTGCTCCAAAAATAGCACCAACCACCATGATGAAGGTGATCTTGAGTCCGGAGCTTTCTCCCGTCTTGTGATGGATGAAGGTCATGGCTTTGTCCACCACTTTCCGTAACAAGGTGAGACTGATGAAGGTAAATGCCAAAGTCAGCAAGACCAATCTGGCGACGAAGCCAATCTCCAAGGAGCCGTGAGCGAAGAGCCCCATGATGATGGTGAAGATCACCCATCCGGCGATGTCATTTATTGTTAACGCCGACAGGATCAAGAAGCCGACATCCGTCTTTAAGATATTCAGATCCCTAAGCCCTCGGATGGCAACGGGCAGGGCGCTGATAGTCATGATGGCTGCGATAAACAGACCAAAGAGAACCCTTTGAGAAGGATCAACCAGATAGTGGGACGGAAGAAAATAGATGGGAACAAAGCACAGCAATATCGGCAGGATGAGATCCACCGTTGAGAGCTTGACGGCGTCCTTGCGCTGCTGCCAGACACGAGAGAAATTGATCTCAAGCCCTGTCTCCATGAGGAGGAAGAAATTACCAAACCAGGCAATAGCTTCGAGCATAGACCTCTGAACGATATCATCGGGGAAAAGGTATGCATGCACCTCTGGGGCAAGCTTGCCCAATATCGCCGGACCCAACATAATTCCGACCAAGAGCTCTGCGGTCACACTGGATTGTTTCATCTTCTCAAACAAGAATCCGGTGAACTTACAAAGCCCCAAAAGTAGGCCAAACTGGATTAAAAATAGCATTAAATGATGCTCAGTAATCGGTCCCATCGATTCTCCTAATATCTATGAATAGCATTCCATTATATCCGTAGAGCAAATTTGTGATACTTTACTGTCACAGTCAAGACATTTCTGCAGATCACCCCCAAAAAACCTTGCAGAGCCTGCCTCTGATCCCTCGCCTCAACGCTCTGATCCTGCTCTTGGGATGCCCTAGCGAGTTCCATGTCGCCGCCATAAAAAAAAGCTTTGGCACCGCGAAGGGCACCAAAGCTCGTAATGATTCTCAGACAGATACTACTTCATCAAGACCATCTTGCGGGTCTTGTGGAAATCATCTGAGCTCAGACGATAATAATATACGCCGCTGGAGACATTGCGTCCGGAATCGTCCTTGCCTTGCCAGACAAAGCTATGTGTGCCAGCGCTTTGCATTCCGGGATTGTAGGTAGCCACTTTCTGTCCCTTGATGTTGAAGATCTCAAGGCTTACTTCTTGTGGGCTGCCCAAGCTATAGCGAATGGTGGTCTCCGGATTGAAGGGATTAGGGAAGTTTGGATACAGCGCCACAGGATGCACGGCTTCATGCACCTGGTCCATGTTCTCAGTAGCAGTTCCCGTCACCAAGCGGATATTGTCGATTGTCCAGCCCGGATCGGTCAATTCGTCAGCGATGCTATCGTCCTGCAAGCGGAAGCGCAGATACACGCTTTGGCCGCCATAATCCGCCATTGACACATATTCCTTCTGCCACCAATCATGGCGCCCGGACTTACGGAAGATCTCCGTGAAGTTTTCGCCATCGGTGGAGACCTCTACGGTCACCGGGTCGAAGGTCCATTCTGTATAGAGATGGGAGTCAAAATAGAGCATGGCACTGCTTCCTTCGGGAAGCTGGATCGGATCCACGGTTTGGATCCAGACATCGCAATTTTGGGCATAGTGTCCACGTCCGCCCCAGCTATCTGTGATGGCATTGCCGGATACGGCTAGCTCACTTTGCAAGACCCACGGCCCATTGATCTCCCAAGCGTCGGTGCCGGATTCCCAGTCCTCTGAGAAGACCAAGTTTGCCGGGCTGAGATTAATATAGCTGTGTTGAGCCCCGGGTTGTAGGGTGATGGAGCCCAGATATGGATAAAATCCTTCGGAGTGGATTTCGATCTCATACTCTCCCTCATAGCCATGGAAGATATATTCGCCATCCACGATCAAGGTGTCCGGTGTAACATCATGGATGATGATGCGCGCGGGGATCGGCTCTGATCCACTTCGGACCATACCGTGCAAGGTAGCTTCTGCTTTTGGTTCCAGCTCGACCGGAACGGTGGTCCAGCTGCCATTGTTTACGCTCACTGCTTCAATGATGCGATCCCAATATCCCTTTTTGCGAGCGTGAATGGTGTACGCTCCCATGGGCAGGGGTTTGTAGAAACGTCCGTTGTTTTCAAAGCTTGTGCGAGGGTGAAACCAAGGTGCATGACGCTGGGGAATGATGATCTCAGCAGAGATCGGCTCCCCGGTGACGGCATCAGTAGTATGCCCCGTCAAGAGTGAATTTGAAGGCACATTAGCGGAAAAGAGCAGAGCGCGGTTCATCATCCACCACACACCGTTTGTAGCACGATCAATGGTGTCCAGCATCAAGGCTTCTTCGGGTTGCAGATTCCGTGTTCCCACTTCGATGAGCAGCTGGATCGTGCCATATTGCTGATACATCCAGTCGTGAAAAGCCCCTCTACGGCTTGCGTTGGGATAGAATTCATAGGGCGTGCCGTTTTCTTTCAAAATCTCATTTGCCACTCCCTGGGCTATGCTCTGAGCAAACGCCAAATCCGGAGATGGACGCACGTCTTTCCAATTGAAGGAATAATAGACTTTCTCAGAGAAGTTTCCGCTCCGGGATGAGTGCCAACAGATGCTATAGATGAATTTCTTCTCATCGGAAAGCTGAATGATAGCTTGGATCTCGCTCTCACTATTGGGATAGGGCCCGCGATAGTAGTCATAGACTTCCGTGCCGCCCGGCTGCATCAAGGTATCCCCATGCACCCAGTTAAAGTCGAAGTTGCGATTTATATCCACACCGTCGATGTCATAACCAACCAAGGGCGAAAAGTCGAAGATGCCATTGCCGTTGTTATCCCGTTTGTTCTTACGGTATGATGTATCCATGTTTGCTGTGACCACATTGTGCCCCTCGGGGTTCAAAGTGGGAATCCACCAGGAGTCCAATTGATTGACCCACATGGAATAAGGCACATGATTGTGGCTGCTGAGGATCTCCTCGATATTGCTCAAAGTGATCTCCACTCCCAAGACTTCTTCGGCATGCACCTGCCCCACAAAAAGCAGAGCGGGACGATCCCAATCTCCCTCCACGTCGTTCGAAATCTGCATGGCGTAGATAGGAAGATTATCTTCCTGAGAATAGCCAATCACATGCACTTTGGCAAGATTTGGATATTGAGCTTCCAGATCAAACATGATCGTCGTGATCTCGTCGTAAGTATGATAGCATTCAGGCAGATCAGCGCTCAACGCCCAAGGCATCAGGCTGATCAATAGGATAGCAATTAGATATATCCGCATATATTTCTCCATTCATTATTCTCCTTTACTAAGCTACTTTATGTGCAATTTCGATTCCACATCGCCAAAAACTATCCCAGAAAAAAGAAAGCCCGGGAGAAATCCCCCGGGCATTACTAATCTATGGCAGGATAAATCAGAGCTCGCTCATATACTTCACAAGATCTGTCACGCGGTTTGAATAGCCCCATTCATTGTCATACCAGCTGAGGATCTTTGCCATTTTGCCTTTGGTATAGGTGCATCCGGCATCAAAGATCGAGGAATATGGATTCCCCACGATATCGATGGATACTATGGGCTCATCCGCATACATCAAAAAGCCCTTCAGATATGTATCTGCAGCTTCTTTCATGGCGAGGTTGATCTCTTCTTTGCTGGCCTCGCGAGCCAAGTTTACGCTTAGATCCACCAATGATCCATCCGGAGTGGGCACACGCACCGCCAAGCCATCCAGGACGCCATTGAGCTGTGGGATCACGAGCCCGATCGCCTTGGCAGCGCCGGTGGTGGTCGGGATCATGTTCATCGCCGCAGCGCGTGCGCGACGCAGATCACTGTGTGGCAGATCCAGGATGTTTTGGTCGTTTGTATATGAATGGATGGTAGTCATAAGCCCTTGCTCAATCCCAAAATTATCGTGCAAAACCTTAGCAACCGGCGCAAGGCAATTTGTAGTACAAGAAGCATTTGAGACGATTCTATCCTCCGCTTTGAGATCGTGGTGATTGACCCCCATCACGACCGTGGCATCGACATCGTCTTTGGCAGGAACAGTGAGCACCACTTTTTGAGCGCCCGCTTTGAGATGCTTACCCGCTAGTTCTCTACTGCGAAAGATGCCCGTAGCTTCGACAACATAGTGCACCTCCAGATCTTTCCAAGGAAGGCTCTCAGGATCTTTCTGAGAGAAGATCGGGATGGCATTACTATTGATGATGAGATGCTTCTCATCGTGGCTCACGTCTCCATCAAAAATCTTGTGCACACTGTCGTATTTAAAGAGATATGCCAAAGTCTTGGCGTCTGTGAGGTCATTGATCGCCACGACCTGTATATCAGGGTGATTCCTAAGAAAGGCACGCAGGACCAAGCGCCCGATGCGGCCAAAACCATTGATTGCTACTCTTGTCATAATCACTGCTCCTTATCGCAAAATGCTATTTTGGGCACTGCCTGTAACCTGGCAGAAATCTCTAACCGTTTGGTGCATCTTGTTTTCGCCTTGAATGAGCCACTTCCGCGGATCAAACTTGCTCTTGTTTGGGATGTAATCCTTGGGATCCACACCTTCGGGGCACACGATTGCTGCCTTTTCTTTTTCCCAGTATGCTTGGATGGCTTGTGCCATATCCATTTGGTAGTGAGTGTCTTTGTTGATCTTGACGACTCCATTTTTGATCGCTTCGCGCTGCTGATCATCGGTAAGGCCGCTGGCACCATGCAAGACAAGTCCGCGTTCCACACCGTTTTTGATCAACAAATCGTCGATTTCCTTGACCAAGTCAAGTCTCAAAACGATGTTTTCTCCTTTGGATACACCGTGATTGGTGCCCACGGATGCTGCAAAGAGATCCACATTGGTCTTTTTGACAAATTCCAGCGCTTCTTCCGGACGCGTGTATAGCTCAGTTTCCGAGACGATCTCATCCTCGGTTCCCTTGATGTGCCCGATCTCGCCTTCGACCAAGATTCCGCTCTTGTGCGCCACATCCACCACTTCTTTGGTGATGCGGATATTTTCGGCAAGATCTTCCTTGGAAGCATCGATCATCACAGATGTCACCAGTTTGTTTTCGATGCAGAACACTATGAAATCAAAATAGTTCGGAGTGGCATGATCAATATGCAGCCCGATCCCGCTTTTGGGAAATTGCGACGCATAGGTCTGGATCATGGCTGAGATAAATTTCGCTCCGGCTTGCATATCCTGGCTTTCGCCCGACGCATATTTACACGCTCCGGCGCTCATCTGCAAAAGACCATCCGAGCCCACGCTGTCATAGCCTTGGATCAAAGCTCTGATCTGGGTGTCAAAGACGACATTTGATGCAATGATACCAAAGCGATTTTTCTTAGCTTTGAGAAATACCTCTTTGAGTTGTAGTCCGCTTAAAAACATGTTCTCCTCCTTGGAGTAAATAGTTATTCTCTATACTTACATAATATTGCCGAGTTCCCTGAAGAGTCAAGAGAAATCTTCTTATGCCCGATTTATGTGTCAAGCTCTTGCCAGCAAATCTCGTAATAGCCACCTTAAAAAGAAAGCCCGACTCACAGCCGGGCTTGCTTTCCCCAAAAAGATGCTTATTGCTTCCCTTGAACGGGAATCCATATCTCAAACACAGCCTCATCCGGATCTGCCATAAATCGGTGATCATAGCGCTCAAGAGTATCCCTGTAAAGCACCGTATAGTCGCTGTCTGCAAGGAAAACGTTGTAGATGTAGTTGTAGGTCTCGCCCACTTTTTCCATTGATCCTTGGTGCTCAAAGACCAGGTAGTTCGCGGCAGGAATCTTGCGGATCGAGACCCCTTCCGGGAGATCATTAGGACTTTTGACCTGTGTGCATACCATATAGGCTTGGCCTACTCCCTCGGTGGGAGAATAATCCTCTGTGTAATATGTGACTCCGTAAAATTCTTCGCCAATGGTGTTCTGGATCAGATAGCTTACTTGGAAGAACTTCTCCCAAGCTTTTGAATAGTCTTCACTATTGGCAGGATCCATGATGACCACACCTGCCATCATCATGTCATCGAGCTTTTCTTCTCTGGGTTGAGCCGCGGTTTGGGCCTCATCTGCATACAAGAAAGCCGAGAGGGCAAAAATGATTAGTAAAAGCAAAGTAAACATCTTCATAACCTTTCTCCTTTTATCTTGAAAACACTATGTCTGCCTGCCTGTGATCTGTCAAGCAGGAATCTCATATCCGGGCAGATCCATCGGCTAGCGGCTTTGTCTGCGGAAGAGAATGAAAGAATAAACAAGAGGCGAAAGAAGCATTAGGATCACAGCCCAAGTGCTGATGATTTGCATAGCCGAGCTGAGCCTCAGCACTCCTTTGAAAAGCATAAGCACGCCGCCGATCACAAAGAGCCATCCCCCAAGCCGATGGGTCATGCGCCAATTTTCCTCATCTGAGATCGTCCATGGAGTGCGGATGCCGACAAAGAAATTGCGCGGAACCTTGGGAAGGAGATTCCCCAAAAGCAAAAAGATGAGACCGATGATCACAAGGATTGGATTCCCCGGAAGCTTCTCTGAGCCCAAAGGCCAAGAAAGTCCATAGATATTGATTAGACCGAGAAAGATCAACAGAATGTTCGTAAGCCTCGGCAAGACAGCGTCGAACCTCTTTTGATCCTGCCGATACTTGGGTGAATACCAAGGCATCAGATACAAGATCAAAAACAAAACAAAATTGATCCCCAAAGCGAAAGCAACGGCTGTGCTCTTGGCTGCCCAACCATCAACTACCCCCTCAGCATTCCAATGAATCGGAATGCGTGCTCCCGAATCGATGAACATTGCCAATGCGATCACGATGGCGATGTAGATGATCAAAATGATTATGCTGCTGCGAAACAACTTGATGCGTTGCATTATTTTCCCTCTCTTTTTTGATATAGCTCCAAAACCCAGGCAAGAATCTCCTCAAAGACGCTTGTATTGAGCCGATAATGGATGTATTTTCCCTTTTTCTTGGCATAGATGAGCCCGCTGAGGCGCAGGATCTTGAGGTGTTCGCTCAGACTGGCCTTGCTAAACTCAAAGTGCTTGGCCAGTTCGCCGGCGGTGAGGCTCACATGATGCTTGAGCAGCATGAGAATCTTTCGCCGATTTTTATCAGCGATAGCCTTGAAGATTTTGTCTGCCATATCGACTTCCCGTTATTTAGTTATATAGCTAAATATCTGAACATGCATTCCCCGTCAAGCTTTTTCTGCTCCAAAAAGCTTGGTTTACACTTTTTCTGCCAAGCTTGCTAAGTCCTTATTCTCTCACCGCTTGCACGCCCGACCGGTGAGCGAGCGGTGAGGGGGGCATGAGCACGCCATATTTTTCAAGCACTTAGCTTCCTTTTTCGCCAGCGCTTTAGTGTTAGAAAGGATCATATTCCTCAGAAATTAAACTTGGCTTCCCGCCAAAGTCATTTACACTGTCTTTAGATATCATATGCTTTCGGTAGGAGATGCCGGCCTAGATGATATCTGAAGGAGACGAACATGAATCGACTTAAAGACAAGGTAGCGATAATCACAGGAGCCGCAAACGGTATGGGCGCGGCAGATGCCAGACTTTTTGCAAAAGAGGGAGCCTCTTTGATCCTAACTGATATAGACGAGCAGAATCTTATGAACCTTGCTGATGAGCTTAGCAAAGAAGGCAGCAAGATTCTGACTGTCATACAAAACGTGGCAAACGAAAAGGCTTGGCAAGATCTCGCCAAACAGGCAGAGGAAGAATTTGGAAGAGTGGACATTTTGGTAAACAATGCCGGGATTGTAAATCTGGCAGGCATTGAGGCTACCGAAATGCAGCTCTGGGACAGGATCATCGGAGTCAACCAGACCGGGGTCTGGCTCAGCATGAAACACATAGTTCCCTTGATGCGTAAAGCGGGCGGTGGATCCATCGTCAATATCGGCAGCATCTATGGTCTCATCGGCAGTGGCACATCCGCAGCATATCATGCCTCAAAAGGAGCGATGCGCACTCTCAGCAAGACGGCGGCAATGGAATTTGCGCATGATAAGATCCGTGTCAACACCATTTTCCCCGGGGCCATTGATACCGGCATTGACGCTGGAGAAGGTTCCGAAGAACTCAAAAAGCAAGTGATAAACCTCATCCCCCAAGGACGGATGGGCAGCTCTGAAGAGGTGGCTTATTCTGTCCTGTTTCTGGCAAGCGGCGAAAGTTCCTATATCACCGGTGCAGAACTTGTGATTGATGGGGGCTGGACGATTCCATAATCAAGATCTCATACGCAAATACTCCTTCTTGCGTTTAGTAGTGGCATGCAGCCAAAGAGAGTCTCAATCATTGAGGCTCTCTTTTTTGCGTTGTATAATCTTAGGCTAGAGGGGATAGCCCGGATATCGATCGATTTTCATTGACATAATATGCTGGACAAAATAGCATGAAACAAAAGCTGATTTTGTATATAAAAATAAGCATATAAGGAGTTTACCACAATGGCTAAACAGACAAAAGCTACTATGGATGGTAACAATGCAGCGGCTCATGTAGCCTATGCTTTCAATGAGGTAGCAGCGATCTACCCGATCACTCCCTCCTCCGGGATGGGCGAGCTCTCTGACGCTTGGGCATCAGATGGCATGAAGAATATCTTTGGCACTACGGTCGATGTGATGGAGATGCAATCCGAAGCCGGAGCAGCCGGCGCGGTGCATGGAGCTCTCTCTGCCGGTGCATTGACCACCACTTTCACTGCCTCTCAAGGGCTCATGCTTATGCTGCCGAACATGCATAAGATCGCCGGTGAGATGCTGCCAACCGTGTTTTATGTGACCGCGCGCTCTTTAGCTGCTCAGTCACTCTCAATTTTTGGCGATCATTCAGACGTGATGAGCGCTCGCAACACAGGCTTTGCTCTCATCGCCTGCAACAGTGTCCAAGAAGTAATGGATCTCGGCATCGTCAGCCAATTGGCGACGCTTAAGAGCAAGATTCCTTTCTTGGTCTTCTTTGATGGATTCAGGACTTCTCACGAGCTTCAGAAAATCGACGTGGTGGATTATGATACCATGAGCGAAATGCTGGATCCCGCACTGATAGAAGATTTTCGCAGTCGCGCCTTGACTCCGGACAAACCCCGCGTCAAGGTCGGCCAGCAAGGACCGGATGTGTATTTCCAGGGTCGCGAAACAGTAAATAAGTATTATGACGAAGCTCCTGCCATCATCCAAAAGTATATGGATGAAGTCGGCGCCAAGCTTGGTCGTCAATACAAGATCTTTGACTACGTGGGTGATCCCAACGCTGAAGACGTAATCGTGGCAATGGGTAGCGCTTGTGAGACTATCCAGGAAAGCATCGAATATTTGAACAAAGAGCGTGGCATGAAGCTCGGCTTGGTGAAAGTGCGTGTATACCGTCCTTTCTGTGATGAGCTCTTCCTAAAAGCTCTGCCCAAAAGCGCAAAGCGCGTTGCCGTTCTGGATCGCACCAAGGAGCCCGGCTCCGGTGGCGAACCTCTATATCTGGACGTTGTAGCAGCACTTAAGGGTAAAGATCTCAGCGTGATAGGTGGACGTTATGGACTTTCCAGCAAGGAGTTTACTCCCACCATGGTCTTGGCGGTCTACAAGCACCTACAAAAGAATGGATTCCACGGCTTCACGGTCGGCATCGAAGACGATGTGACCAAGCTTTCCCTGTCTTTGGATGAAGAGATCTTCACCGTTCCGGAAGGCACTATCTCCTGCAAATTCTGGGGATTGGGCTCTGATGGAACAGTGGGTGCGAACAAAAATAGCATCAAGATCATCGGAGACCACACCGACATGAACGTGCAGGGCTATTTCCAATATGACAGCAAGAAGAGCGGCGGCATCACTCGCAGCCACTTACGTTTTGGCAAAAAGCCCATCCACAGCCAATATTTGGTCACCAAGGAAGACTTTGTGGCTTGCCACAACCAAGCCTTCATCGGTAGATTCGACCTTTTAGGCGGCATCAAAGAAGGCGGCGTCTTCCTTTTGAACTCAAATTGGAGTCGTGACGAAGCCTTTTTCCATCTGACTTGCGAGATGCAGCAGACCATCATCGATCACAAGATCAAATTCTACAATATCGATGGGCTCAAGATTGCTGAAGAAGTGGGACTTGGCGGCAGAGTAAACACCGTCATGCAGACCGCATTCTTCCTGATCTCCGGTGTGATGGATCGCGATGAAGCCATCGACTTGATCAAAGAATCCATCCGCAAGACCTATGGCAAGAAAGGCGATGACGTCGTGCAGATGAACCTCAACGCTGTGGACAAGGTCAATGAAGCCTTGGTACAAGTGGATGTTCCTGCCTCCATTCCAGAGCAGTGCAGCCCGCGAAAACAGCTGGTTCCGGAAGGTTCCACCGGTTTTGTCAAGGACGTGATCGAGCCGATCATGCGCGAAGAAGGCGACAAGATCAAGGTCTCACAGATGCCTTTGGATGGCTATGTGGAAAGCGGAACTTCCAAATTGGAAAAACGCAGAGTAGCCCCCGCCGTGCCAAAATGGATCCCTGAGAATTGTATTCAGTGTAATCAATGCTCCTTCGTCTGCCCTCATGCAGCGATCCGCCCGAAACTGATGACCGAAGAAGATCTCAAAGACGCTCCTCAGAGCTTCACCACTCTCAAAGCCATGGGCGCCGAAGGATATCAGTATAAGATCCAGATCTATATCGACGACTGTCAAAGCTGTCAGGTCTGCGTCAATGAATGCCCCAAAGCAGCTCTCGTGATGAGCCCGATCGAGACCGAACGCGAAGCCGGAGAGCAGGATAACTACGAATTCTTCGACAAACTCCCCGAAGATGTTCTGGCAAAATACAAAGAGACCACCGTCAAAGGCAGTCAGTTTAAGCAGCCGCTCTTTGAATTCTCAGGTGCATGCGCAGGATGCGGAGAAACTCCATATGTGAAGCTGCTCACTCAGCTCTATGGCGACCGTATGATCATCGCCAATGCCACGGGATGCTCCTCCATATATGGCGGCACTTTCCCGACCATCCCCTATACCAAGAACAAGGATGGAAACGGTCCCGCCTGGGCAAACAGTCTCTTTGAAGACAATGCGGAATATGGCTTTGGCATGCGCCTGGCTGTGAATTCCCATCGCAAACAGCTCAAGCTCGCTTTGGAAGCTCTCTTGGAAAAAGACATCGATGCCGAACTCAAAGATGCCCTCCGCTATAATGTGGAGCACTTTGAAGACGTGGATCAAGCAGCCAAAGACAACGCTGCCAAGATCAAAGCCCTCTTGCCAAAAGCTCTGGACAAAGCCTGCGAAGGCTGTGGCAAATTGCTGCGCAGAGTAAATGAGCTTAAGGACTACCTCATCGAGAAATCCATCTGGTCTCTTGGCGGAGACGGCTGGGCCTACGATATCGGTTATGGCGGATTGGACCACGTGATGGCTTCAAATCAGAAGATCAAGATCATGGTCTTGGATACCGAAGTGTATTCAAACACAGGCGGACAAGCCTCAAAATCCACCCCGATGGGATCCATTGCCCGCTTCGCCGAAGCCGGAAAAGCGACACACAAGAAAGATCTCGGCATGATGATGATGAATTATGGCTACGTCTATGTGGCATCAATCGCGATGGGCGCAAACAAAAACCAAGCCCTGCAAGCGATCAAGGAAGCCGAAGAATATCCCGGACCCGCCATCGTCATCGCATATTCACCCTGCATCAACCACGGCATCGATATGAGCATGAGCCAAAAGCACGAGAAAGCTGCAGTGGATGCCGGATATTGGCTGCTCTATCGCTATGATCCGCGCAAACGCCTTGAGGGCAAAAACCCGCTCAGCTTGGATAGCAAAGAGCCCACAATGAGCGTGGCAGACTTCATCAAAACCGAGAACCGCTATAGCCGCTTGCACAGAATCTTCCCCGAACGTGCGAAAGAATTTGCCTCCTGCTCCGAGCTCTTCTTCAAAGAACGCTATGAGCAATATAAGAAACTAAGTGAGTAACAACTCGTCACCATATACCGAAAAGGGATGCCAAATGCGGCATCCCTTTTTATATGTGTTGAAAAGCAAGTATCCTAGCTATGCCGGGCGCAGGTATTCCCAGAGCAGCTTCAGGGTGTTTTCAATTGCCTGCTTGTGAGTGCGTTCATAACCGTGAGAAGCAAAGACACCGGGGCCGATGAGCCCGTGTTTGATGTCGTGCCCGGCACGCAAGGCGCCTTCCACATCTGAGCCATAATAGGGATAGATGTCCACGGCATACTGCAGCTTGTGCTGCTTGGCGAGGCGAATTAGCCTGTCTGTCACATCCCAATCGTAGGGACCGCCGCTATCCTTGGCGCAGATGGAGACACAGTATTCGTCCGTGCTCAGATCTTCGCCCACTGCCCCCATATCCACCGAGATCATTTCGATAGTATCGGCAGGAAATCCTGAAGCTGCGCCGTGACCGACTTCTTCATAAGTGGTGAAGAGGATGCTCACTTTTCGCCCAAGCGTCAGCTTCTTCTCAGAGACCGCCTTGGCCAGAGCGAGCAGGATCCCGGCGCTGGCTTTGTCATCCAAATGCCGAGTCTTCAAAAAGCCGGAAGCCGTGTAAACCGTGCGGGGATCAAGCGTGATGAAGTCGCCTGCGGAGATTCCCAGTTTGAGGGTGTCTTCTTTGCTTTTGACGATCTCATCCAGGACGATTTCCATATGCTCATCATCCCGCTTGGCACTGCCGGAATCCCGATATACATGCGCAGCAGGGCCGTTTATATAGACCGTTCCGCTATATTCCTTGCCATCTCTGGTGTGGATGATGACGTTTTCATTCTCAATGTTGTTTTCCGGATAGACGCCGATCTTGGTAAAGCGAAGACGGCCATTGGGCTTGATGGATCTCACCATGGCGCCAAGGGTGTCCACATGCGCTGCCAAGACCAAGGGATCTCCCTCTCCACCGAGAGTGGCGAGCACTGAGCCTTTGCGGGAAAACTCTGCTTCAAAGCCCAGGGACTTCAGTTCTTTTGCCAGATAGGCGCTTGCCTTCTGAGTGAATCCCGATGGGCTGGGGGTCTTACACAAAGTGATGATCTGCTCGATAGCGTAGTCAGTATATTGCATTATTTACTCCGAGAAATTGTATTTGCTGAGCACCCTGTGGTACTCGCTTTGGTTTGTATGGATGATCTCTTCCAGCGTGGGTTCTGCTATGAAAGCTGCGCTTTGGATGGCATCCTCCACCACGGGATGGATCTGTGTAAACTTGATGATCTTGTTTAGAAAGAGTTTCATCGCCGCTTCGATGGCGGCATTCATGACGGTGGGAAGGATCCCGCCCTTTTTAGCTACTTCCATGCCCAAGAAAAAGAGCGGATAACGCTCGGGCTCCAAAGAGGAGAAGCTCAGTGGGCTGTGGCTAATGAGATCTGTCTGCACAAGCGATGAAGTCCAGCGCTCGGGATAGCTGAGGGCATAGAGAATGGGAAGCTTCATGTCGGGATGACTCATCTGCGCCAAGATCGAGCCATCGACGTATTCCACCATGGAGTGAATCACCGATTGCGGATGGATCACCGCCTCAATCTTCTCATATGGCAGATCAAAGAGCCAGTGCGCCTCCATCACTTCCAAGGCTTTGTTAAACATCGTAGCGCTATCCAAAGTGACCTTAGCGCCCATATCCCAATTGGGATGCTTCAGCGCCATCTGGGGCGTGATATCGGCAAATTCCTCAAGCGGAGTATCTCGGAAAGCGCCACCGGAAGCGGTGATGATCAGCTTCTTGATCTCTTTGTGAGGATGCTGTCCCCATGCCTGGAAGATGGCGGAATGCTCACTGTCCACCGGGATGATTTGTCCCGGAGCTTTCAGCTTCTGCACCAGATGTCCGCCCATGACGAGTGACTCTTTGTTTGCCAATGCCAGGATCTTTCCCCGACGCAGGATGCTGAAGGTGGCATTGATCCCGGCAGAACCGCCGATCGCATTGAGAGCAAGATCATAGTCCTCTTCGGACAAAAGACGCAAGAGCTCGCTCTCACCAAAGTAGATGGACAGATCCGGGTTTTGCTCTCGGATCTTTTGGACGCGGGCAGGATCATCGATGCCGGTGAAGACAATCTGGGGAATCCTGAATCTATAAGCAAGCTCCAGCATGGACTCGACACTGCTGTGTGCAGCGGCAAAGCTTAAGCAGAGCTTGTCTCTGTGTTCATTGTAGACAGAAAAGAAGGAGCTGCCGATCGACCCGGTCGCCCCCAAAAGCGCAATCTTCTTTACCATGAATAGGTCAGGGATATCTTCTGGCTGTGTCCCAAGCCATCGGGCGCATTGCTCTTGAAAGCATAGTTTATGCCCAGATCCCGAAAGCCCAAGCCCAAGCCGGCAGTGAAGCTTTCCACGTCATAGCCCATCATGATCCGCATCGCCGAAATCGGCTGCACCATCACTCCCGCGTGGAAGTCCGTGCTCACAAAGGAGCTGCTGAGATTGGCGGCGTCACCGCGTTCTTCAAAGAAGTTTTGGGCACGAAGCGCGAGATAGACGGGGATCTCCTGTTTGAGGGCAGAGAAGCTGTAACCCGCTTCCAGATCGAGATTTGGCATGGCGATCTCATGCTCCCCGCTCTCCCAGATGATCTGTGTGCCAAAGAAATCCCGAAGATTCATCCCAAATGCCAAGCTCCTGCTTGCCTGATAATAGGCTCCCAGATCCGCGCCCAATCCCCATCCGCTATGCTCAGCGAGATCGCGATAGGCAAGCTTGGGCGATATTCCCACATAGAGATTTTCGCGCAAGGGACGCGCAAAGCTGCCATACAGGATGATGTCTTGATTGGTCACCGTTTTCCAGACGTAGGGACGATTCTCGTTGCTCAGATCCTCATCCTCATCTTCGAGCTTGGTGAGCTTTATCTGATCGATCGCCAGATGATTGATGCTCAGAGCTGTGCCGCCGGAGAACCTGATGGATGCTTGATTTTCGGTTAGGAGACCCTCAAAATAGTCGCTACGCATGACTTCGATGCCGCGCAGATTGTCGCCCGCTAAAAGAGCCGGATTCCACCATCCGGCGGCATGTGACGCCTGCATGGTGAGACCGGTGTTGCCCATGGCTTGATTGATCACTCCGGGGCTGAAGCTAAAGATCTCTCCCGCGTATTTTGTGGCTCCCAATGGTATACTGACGATCAGGAGCAATATTGCTATCCGGATGTATTTCATAATTTTTCCTTCTCAGATAAGTTAAGGCTCGCGGCAAAGAAGAAAAGAAAAAAGTGGTGGGCCCAGAGGGAGTCGAACCCCCGACCATCCGGTTATGAGCCGGAAGCTCTACCAGCTGAGCTATAGGCCCCATCACTGTTCTATCCTTAGAATTCAATGGCGCTTTTTTGTCAATCAGTTTTTATCCGATCTGCATTCGATCAAGCTGAATAGACACCATCCTCGCCAAGCAGGGCTTGAAAGTCGCCGCCCACTACTCTCAAAATCAAGGCTGGGATGAATCTTGGATCAGTTGCGGGTGATGCTGTCTTTGATGAATCGCAAGCCGGGACGGAGCACAAGCTCTTTTAGCCCGGGAAAGGGATGCTGCTCCAAGGAGATCCTTTGCCACAATATGTGATCTTGTCTATTGTCCCGATAGCGATAGCGAAAGCCCAGGCAAGCTTTGAGTGAAGCATCACGACACAGAGCCGGCAGAAGACCATCATCGCACTGCCTGCCATAGGGAAAAGCAAAAAAGGGGGAAGGCGTGAAACCCGCTTCAGAAAGAGCTTCCCGATTCATGATAAGCTCACGACGCATATCCGGATAGCTAAGGCGCCCAAAATCAGCATGGCTCTGGCTGTGCAGGGCAAATTCCACATTATTTTCCGCCAGCTCCCGCATCTGTGCCAAGCTCAAAAAGGGCTGCTCCACCACCAGATATTCTTCCTGCGAGATCGGACAGAAGAGATCCCAAAGCTCGTCACATAGCCTATCCTTTTGACTGTCCTGCACGCTGAAGATGCGGCTTTGGACGCTTCCCACTGCGCACAATGAATACTTTTTCTGCAAGCCATCCAGAGCTTCTTGGATCCGGGCATCGTCCGCGTGATGACGGATCCGGATCAGTTTATGATTCCACGCCAGCGCGCGATTGTCGATGCATTTGCCGATCACAAAGACCGTCAGCGGAAGCGCATGTTTCCGGATGATAGGAAGGATCTCATGATAGACAGAGCTAAAGCCGTCATCGACCGTCAGCACCGCACCGGGACCTTTTGCCGTGCCAACGCCATCATAGGCTTCCTTTAAGGACGGGAATCCAAAGCCAAGCCGCAAAAGATGCTGCACGCTGGCCTCAAAGCCTGATTTTGAGATGCCTTCGGGATAGAAGTCAGCTTGTCTTTCTCCGACTCTGTGCAGATAGAAGACCACGCTTGAGCCCTTCAGCGCTTTCATGCTGATCCTATCCAATGAAGAGCTCATCTATATCGCCTATTTGCCGGCGGCTATGCTCACCATTTTCCCCGGGATCACGATTATCTTCTTGATCGTCAATCCTTCCAGAAAACGCTGCACATTCTCCACCTCGAGCGCTGCTTGTTTGAGCGCATCATGATCAATGTCCGGGCTCACATCCAGCTTACCGCGAATCTTGCCGTTTACCTGGATCACATAACTGATGGTATCTTGCAGAAGATATTTTTCTTCATAACCGGGCAAGCCGCTTTCATGCAAGAGACTTGTGAAACCCATCATCTGCCAGAGCTCTTCTGCCAGATGCGGCGCAAAGGGGTAGAGCAATTGCGGGATTATGCCACATGCTTCGGCATAGACTGCCAGTTCGTCGGAATTGAGCCGATCGGTATCCTTGATCGCCACAGCGTGATTGAGATGCTCCATCACCGCGGCGATGGCGGTGTTGAACTGCATCCTTTCGCTTGAGTCATCCAGCCATTTCTTGGTGCAGAAGTGGCTGCTATATAGCAGATCTTTGATCTCATCAGATAGTTTAGCCGGATCGGCTTCGTGTTTCAGCCCTTCTTTGATGGCGTCCAGATTGCCGTCGATCAGGCGATAGACTCGATTCAAGAAGCGGAAGGCACCCATCAAAGCTTCGTCGTTCCACTCCACATCCTTTTCCGGAGGAGAAGCAAAAAGCAGATAGACTCGCAAAGTATCGCTGCCATAGCGATCGATGATATATTGCGGATCTACCGTATTGCCTTTGGATTTGCTCATCTTGGCACCATCTTTGAGCACCATCCCTTGGGTCAACAGGCGAGCAAAGGGCTCATTTCCCTTGACCCAGCCCATGTCTCGCATGAACTTATAAAAGAATCTGGCATAGAGCAGATGCATGCAAGCATGCTCGATCCCGCCGATGTATTGATCCACCGGCAGCCAATATTCCGCTTTGGCAGGATCAAAGGGCAGATCCCTGTTTTTGGGATCGGCATAGCGGGCGTAATACCAAGATGAATCCACAAAGGTATCCATGGTGTCCGTCTCCCGACGCGCTTCCTCGCCACATTGGGGGCATTTGACATTGAGCCATTCGGGCACGCTCAAGAGCGGATTGGAGGTCGTCCTGCCCACTTGCACATTATCAGGCAGCAAGACGGGCAGATCCTCGTCCGGAACTGTCACGATGCCACAGCTCGGGCAATGGATGATGGGAATCGGATTTCCCCAATAGCGCTGACGTGAGATTCCCCAATCGCGCAGGCGGTAGGTGACAGTCTTTTCGCCCCAAGCATTTTCGGCAATCCAAGAAGTGATGGCGCTTTTGGCATCCTCACTGGGCATGCCATCAAACTTGCCGGAAGACTGCATAATCCCCGGCTCCACATACGCTTCCTGCATCTCATCAACATTGAGGCTCTTATCTGATTTTTGGATCACTATCTTGATCGGAATATCATATTTTTTGGCAAAATCAAAGTCACGCTGATCATGTGCCGGCACTGCCATCACCGCGCCTGTGCCATAATCCATCAACACATAGTTTGTGATCCAGATCTGCACACGCTCGCCAGACAGCGGATTGATCGCATAACGTCCGCTGAAGACTCCTTCTTTGATGGTCTCAGTGCTGGAGCGCAGCATCTTGTCAGAATTGATCACCTTCTTGCAAAAGGCATGAAGCTCATGATTCATTGCATCTTCTTCCAACCAGGCTTGAGCCAAGGGATGCTCCGGCGGGATCGCCATGAAGGTCACTCCAAAGATGGTATCCGGACGGGTGGTAAAGACGGGGATCTTCGCATCAGATTCTTCCAGAGGAAATTCAATCCTGGCACCCTCACTCTTCCCTATCCAATGCTTTTGCATGGTCATCACTCGCTCCGGCCATTGGATCACATCAGAAAAGTCCAAAAGCTCCTCAGCATAGTCCGTTATCCGAAAATACCACTGCTCCAGCTCTTTCTGCTCCACATCCGAGTGGCATCTCCAACAGCGGCCATCTTCCACTTGCTCGTTTGCCAAGACGGTGTTGCATTCTTCACACCAATTTTGATAGCTCTTCTTGCGATAAACCAGCCCCTTTTCATACATCTTCTTGAAAATATACTGTCCCCAATGATAGTAATCCGGGCGGCAAGTGCTGACCTCGCGCTCCCAATCCAAGAAAAAACCCATCCCATCAAACTGACGACGCATATTGGCGATGTGCTCCTCAGTGGTGATGCGAGGATGTGAATTGTGCGTGATGGCATAGTTTTCCGCAGGCATCCCAAATGAATCATAGCCCATTGGCTGCATGACACAATAGCCTTCCATGAGCTTCAGACGCGTGATGGCGTCCCCGATCGCATAGTTTGAAGCATGGCCGATGTGCAAAACCCCCGAGGGATAAGGAAACATCGATAGCACATAATACTTAGGCTTCTCTGAGTGATCCTGCGCATTCGATATGCGCCGTTCTTGCCAATGTCTCTGCCATTTCTGCTCGATTGATGCAAAAGGATAATCCATTCTATTCTCCATGCGGACATGCCGCTCGTGTTTATTTCTTTTCAGTCTTGCAAGATCTTTGATACTAGAGCTTTTGTCAAGCCATTTTTCACCCTCAAGCTTTGCTCTCGCCATGCCTAAACTCATCTTGAAGATAATTAGAGACAGCCCTGGATTCTTATACTGCATTAAACAGTTATCAGAAAAGATCAAAAGAAAGATCACTGGGCGGACCAAGGAAAGAGCAGTTCATATCACACTGCTTCCTGACTTTAGACGGTTAATCACATCATTATCTTCTCTTTATCAAGCCTTAATAATTAAGACTTGATTAAGGGGGGATAATCACTTGTTTAAGGATAGTG
>CALGPA010000055.1 GCA_937960795.1 uncultured bacterium
AGTTTGCTGTTCCCAATGAAGCCCATCCGGCAGGCGGGACGCTTACTTCAAAGCTTTCTGCCAATTGGTCTTCCATCAAGGTGCTGAAGCTCCACACGGGGGTGTCTATTGCATCGCCGTGTTCGTTGTAGGGAACTACTTGCCAGTAGAAGGTAGTGGAGGCTTCAAGGTCTTCAAGATCATAGCTTGTCACTTCGCCAAGATCTGCTGTGAAAGCAGGAGGATTGACGGTGTCAAAATGAAGTTTGTAGCCTGTGGGTAAACCGCTTCCGGCAGACCACTGCAAGGTAACACTGTTTTCCATGAGAGGGACGCCGTTTGCGGGGCCAACCAAGTTTGCCGCACTTGGAGGATCGGTGATCACAAGTTCGGTCATGTTGAAGGTGATGTTGCTGCGATTTGAGCTGGTGCTTCCGGTAGTAGCATCGATGGCTTCATTGCTATCATTCTGATAGCGCAGTGAGCTTACGAAACCGGTAGTAGAATAAAAAACAGAAGCATTCTGGGTGTAGGTACCCGGGATAATGCTGGTGACTACGTCCACCAAAATGTTTGAAGTTCCATCCCAATCAAAGGGAGCGTTGAAAGTATGAACATTCATGCCATCAACAGGCTGGAAATCGTTCTCATAGAAGACTTCGGTGTAGGTGCCTTCTTCAAAAGTGGTGGTAAGAGCGCTCTGATCGGTGGTTTTGATGCGAATCGCAAAATTCGGCATCGGTGAGCAGTTGTTTACATTATCCACATTAAATGCGAGTGAGTTAATGGGACCTGCGCCGCCACCGGCGGCTTCAATCTCAGAGGCAGTGTAAAGATACTGTTGACGGAAGTTCTTGTAATAAGTACCGTAGGGAGTGGGAACACCTGAGGTTCCATTGGTACTAGTACCGTCGCCAATAGTTATATTTACTTGCGCAAAGAGAGTACTGAACATTCCTAATCCTAAGATCAGGAGGATGATTAACAGTTTGTGTCTGTTCATACTGTTCTCCTTGTTTTGTTTGTAGTAGTTTTCAGCTTTCGAACACAGTGGTTCGAACTCATTATAACACATAAAAACGAGAAATCTACTCGTCAACCCAACTTAATGGAAGTGCAAAAACTTGTAAAGGAAAATTTCTTGGTTTAAGCTTTTGCTGCTCAATGCAAGGCAGATCTTCCTGAGGATCATGAGCCTTTTTTGCCGATCGTGGTTGCATAGATCACAAACTCTTCAGTCCCGTCGATGCGTAAGGCGTCGTTGAGCGCTTCATCCAGATATGCCCCGATCATGCAGGCTCCACAACCGATGGCTTCGGAAGCCAAATGGAGGTTTTGCCCGATGTGCCCGGCATCCAGATATAGGTAGCGATATCCGCGCTGACCATAGCGCCATACGGTGCGATAGGGGACAGCTGTGAAGATGAAATTCACTGCAGATGTCCTAAGCATCTCTTGGCGGAAACAGGCTTCAAAGATGTGGTTTTGGATCTCCGGACTTTCATCGATGAGGATGAGGCAATGCTTGATGGGATGATAGTAATACAAGCCGGGCTTGAGTCCGGTGACACGATGGATGTCCACAAAGGTCTCGATGGGATGTCTGCTGCCGGCGGATGGGACATTGCGGAAGGTGATCTCCATGCGTTCATTGGAGCGGAAATCACGCGCCCAACTGCTGCAATAGAGCAGCCATGACAGCTCTTCTTGGCTGATGGCATCATCGGAGTATTTTCGCAGACTGCGGCGCTCTGAGATGGCATCTTTTAGGCTCATTGAGCCAAAATCCAGAGTGCCGACAGCGGGCAGGGCAAAGAGCTCTCCGCTGCGGGCTTTGATGGCGTCCGGACGGGGAATGCTGCATTCCTGGTCACTTTTGTCGGCATAGATGTATCTGCTAAGGCGCACAAAGTCCGCACCGATCTTCTCAGCTTTGGGACGCTCGGAGGAGATCTCTTCCAAAAGCGGCCTCATCGTGGATTCCAATAGCTGAATCTCATCAAGACTGAGCCCCGTCTCTTGGTGGATTTCTTCATCTGTGTAGCCACGGGTTTTGTAGTATAGATAGTCAAATGATCTGGGTTCCATATTACCTCCTAAAAACTATTATAATAGATCCTTGCGGTCTTCCTGGCGGAGCCAATCCACCACCTTTTTCACGTCTTCAGCGCGATCTTTGGGCGCCAGCAGGATGGCGTCAGGCGTTTCAATCAGGCAGATATCGTCCATGCCGATGAGTGCCACAAACTTGTCTGAGCGGATGAAGTTTCCCTTGGAATCCAAGGCAAATAGCTCGGAAATGCTGCTGTTGAGATTCTCGTCCCGAGGGCAGATCTCAGAAAGAGCTTTGAAGCTGCCGACGTCCGTCCATCCGATATCCACCGGGATGACCACGCGATTTGTAGCTTTTTCCATGATGCCGATATCGATGGGGATGCGCGGCATCATGCTGTAGATAGGGGAGATGTCCGCGCCATAACCATGTCTTTGCCAGAGCGCATCGATCTGAGCGCAGAGCTTTGAGATCTCGGGCGCATGCCTATCAAAGGCTTTTAAGATGCTGTCAATGCTCCAAGCGAAGATGCCGCTATTCCAGAAGAATCCGCCTTTTTCCAGAAAGCCTTCAGCTGTCGCTCTATCCGGCTTTTCTTTGAAGCGGATCACCTCGCGGCAATCGTCTGAGACAGTCTTTCCTGCCTCGATATATCCATATCCGGTGGCAGGATAATCCGGCATGATCCCAAAGGTGATCAGATCCCCCGCCAAGGCAGCGCGTGAGGCAGTCTTCAGGTGTCCTCTGAAGGCTTCATCATCACGGATCACGTGATCCGCCGGAAGCACCAGCATCGGAGTATTCTGACTGTAGCGCGCCTTTAGGTATTGAACGCTGAGAGCAATGCAGGGAGCGGTATTCATTCCAAAAGGCTCCATGATGATGTTTTCTGTGGGAAGCGATGGTAGATGACGGCGCACCAGCTCAGCTTGATCAGCCGCGGTGACCACATAGATGTCGGTTATCGGGATGATGGGCAGGAGCCTGTCCACGCTGAGCTGAATCATCGAGCGTTCGTCTGCCACTCGTAGAAATTGTTTTGGCATCCTTGTGCGGCTTTGCGGCCAGAACCTTGTGCCAAATCCGCCTGCCATAATGAGGGCTATCATAGATCTCTCCTGATGTCGTTATTGTTGAATGATCTGGGTCTCCTCGGGATAGCGAAAGTTCCATACACTAGCGGGGATGGCGCCGTCAAAGACTATCTTTGAAAAGCTATAGCTCACCGTGTTTTGGGAGTGATCCTGATAGCTGAGCTTACGCACAATGCCGCTGTCATATGCGATGTCGGCGTTGATTTCGCGGATGAAGGGATCATCTTCGGGACTCAATCTGATCCGGAGCAATCCGCCGCTTGTTCCCAAGATCTCCACAGCGCTTTGATCCCAATAAAGCTGCAAGAGTTCGATGGGATTCATACGGTTAAATTCCGGGAGGATATCGCTGACAAATAGGGTGGAGGAAGAGCCGTCATAGAGCTCAGCTCTACCAGAATAGACGAGCAGTCTCTGCAGAGCCGGCTCCTCAAAGCTGATCAGCAATCGCGGGGGCTGAAAATAGATCTTGCCCTCATAGACGATACTGCGATCCAGCTGACTAAAGTGATTGGTCTGCTTTAGATTTGCGCTAAAAGTTTGGATGGAGCCATAGCGAGCCTGCAGCTTGTTTTGGATCTCAGAAGGAGTCTGCGCAAAGAGAAAAGCGCATACAAACAGGGCAATAAAGCTAATCTTCTTCATTCATCACTCCCATGCGGACGAGATCATCCCGACTCGCGATCACATCACGGGATTTACTGCCCAAATGGGGCCCCACGATCTGAGCTTGCTCAAGAAGGTCGACCAATCTGCCCGCGCGGGCATAGCCGATCTTAAAATGCCTTTGCAACATGGAGACGGAGGCGGTGTTTGAGCGAACCACCACCTTTGCCGCTTCCGGGAAGAGATCGTCGTCCCAGTCCACAAAGCTATTGAGCTTGTTTTGAATATCCTCTTGCAGGCTAAAATCTTGTCTCGGCTTGGGTTGTTGTGCCAGAAAGTCGTTTACCCGAGCAATCTCCGCATCGGAGACAAATGCCCCATGAATGCGCTCAGGCAGGGCTTTGCCCGGCGGCACGAAGAGCATGTCTCCGCTGCCCAAAAGGCGTTCTGCTCCGATCATGTCGAGGATCACACGGCTATCCACTCTTGAGGAGACCCGAAATGCGATCCGCGCCGAGAAATTTGCCTTGATGATGCCGGTGATGACCTTGATGGAGGGTCTTTGTGTCGCCAGGATGAGGTGGATGCCCACCGCCCGCGCCATCTGCGCCAAGCGTGCAATCGGCAGCTCGATATCCTTGCCGCTGGTCATGATCAAATCGGCAAATTCATCCACCACGATCACGATATAAGGTAGCCTCTCCATCTCCTCATCGCCCGTGGCTTTTTCATTGTAGCTGATGATCTCGCGCACCTTGGCTTCTTGCAAGAGCTCATAACGCCGCTCCATCTCTTTGACAGACCAATACATGGTTTCCAAAGCGGTATCGGGGTCGGTGACGACATTACCGATGAGATGGGGAAGCTCAGAGTAACCTGCCAGTTCCACCCGCTTGGGATCGATCAGGATGAGCCTGAGATCATCCGGCGTGGTGCGCATGATCAGACTCATCAGAATGGTGTTGATACAGACGGATTTTCCGCTGCCGGTAGCACCTGCAATGAGTAGATGCGGCATCTTTGCCAGATCCGCAATGATGGCTCTGCCGGAGATGTCTTTGCCCAGACCAAATGCCAGCTTGGAGCTGCTTTGCTGCATCTCGTCGGAAAGCAGGAGATCCTTCAGATAGATCATGTCCCGCGTGAGATTGGGGATCTCGATTCCGATCAAGCCACGCCCCGGGATCGGCGCTTGCACGCGGATGGACTTCGCCTTGATCGCCAAAGCCAGATCATCTGCCAAAGAGGCAAATTTGGAGACCTTCACCCCCTTGGCGGGCTCAAGCTCATACTGCGTGATGATCGGCCCGATATTCACATTGCGCACTTCCGCCTCAATGCCAAATTCCGCCAGTTTACCCTGCATTACAGAGCTCGTGCTGAGGATCTGCGCCTCGATCTCTTTGCGATCTTTTTCCGAGAGCTTGACCGGGCTTTCCAAAAATTCTTCCACTTCCGGCTTGCGATAGGGACGCGAGTCGTCATCCGGATCCGTTCTTTGTTTGACCGGCTCAGGCTTTGCTTGTGGGGCAGAGGCGGTCTTGCTCTCCAGCTCCACGTGATCGGAGATATTGGGCATATTCTCAGCTTTGGGCTTTGCCATCAGCTCATCGACCACCACGGCCGGTTTGCTCTTGGTGATCTGCGGCTTTGGCTGACTAAATCCGCTCATTAGCCAGCTCTTGATCCGCCCAAAATCCAAGATTAGGATCAAAGACAGGATCATGCTCCCGACCAAGATAATACGCGCACCCAGATCCTTAAAAATCGCCGCTAACAGCCGATACAAAGCCAAGGGGATGATACTCTGCGAATAGTTCGTGAGCCTCGCCGATAAGAGTGCCTGCACAAAAAACAGCACTACCAAAAACAAATATGCCTTCTGCCGAGAAGATCTCAGATCGGGATCTACAAAGTATTGAAAAGTGACGCCACAAATGATGATAAAACCAAAAAGAGCAAACCAATAGCCAAAAATATAGCTAAAAATGAAGCCAAATAACACTCCAAAGACTCCGATCGGATTTGCCGTTTCTGCCCCGCTATCACTAAACCAGCTGAAGATATTGCCGTTATCCGCCAAAGTCTGCATATCCTCCGATAGGCTGTTGTAGCCCATCAAGAGCGATATTATCACTAAAAGCGAGATCAAGCAGATCCCCGCTGAGATCAAGCGCTTCTGCGTCTTTGAAAGTGGCTTGCGCTCTTTCTTGGTCTTGCTTTTTGCGGCTTGTTTGCGTTTTGCCATGCTCCTTCCTTAGACGTTGAAGCGGATATTGAGGATGTCCCCGTCCTTGACGATATAATCTTTGCCTTCCAGACGGAAGAGTCCCTTTTCCCGCAGGTGTTTTTCACTGCCATGAGCCATGATGTCATCATAGTTAAAACATTCAGCTCGGATAAAACCTCGTGCCAGATCACTGTGGATCTTGCCGGCGGCGGTGACAGCATTTGCTCCCCGGGTGATGGTCCAAGCGCGCACCTCGTCTTCACCCACCGTGAAAAACGAGATCAAACCCAAAAGCTCATAGCAGAGCATAGTCAGCCGATCGCGGATGGAAAGCTCCATGCCCATATCCGCCATAAACAGATCAGCCTCTTCAGGGCTCAAAGTGCTAAGCTCCTGCTCAAACTTCCCGGCAATCTTCTCAGCCATAAATCCGCGCTCGCGCACCTTCGCCAGCAGCTCTTCCTGCTCTGAGAATCCATTTTCCGTGGTGCTTAAGAGCACCAAAAGCGGCTTGGCACTGAAGAATTGGAAACCGCGAATGGCCTTTGCCTCATCTTCCGCCAGATCCATATCTCGGATGCTTTGGTTTTGCTGAAGATGCTCCACGATCCGATTCAGCGCCTTCTCTTCGATCTGGATGGCAGGAGTCTTGACCCCGCGCTTGTAGCCCAATTGGATCTTCTCAAGCCGTTTCTCTGCCACGACCATGTCGCTGAGGATCATCTCATCCTCAAAATAGGAGAGATTCTTCAGGGGATCCACCGCGCCATAAAGCTGATCCAACTCCTCATCCACATAGGATCTCAAGATCAGGACAAAGGCCTCGCAAGACTTGATCTCCGAAAAGATCTGAGATTCCGGATTCTCGCCCTCTTTGGCAAAGATCCCCGGAAAATCGTGAAATTCCACATTGGCATAGATAGTCTTCTTGGGTTTATAAAGCTCGCTTAGGCGGGTGATGCGCTCATCTGTGACCTGCACCACTCCGATATTTGCCTCAGAGGCAGGAGGAGTATATTTATCAGTCTCGTGCTCAGACTCCGTGAGAGCATTGAATATCGTGGTTTTACCGCTTTTTGGTGGACCGATCAGGGCTACTTTCATCTTTTATCCTTGTTCTGTTTTTTCTTTGAACTTGCCGCCATGTAAAGGGATCTGACCTCAGGCGGCAAAAGCGGGCGCCAACGCCCTTTGGGAAGATCTCCCAGATGGATGGGGCCAAACTGCAGACGCTTGAGCATCTTCACTTTGCCCCCCACAGCCTCAATCATCAGCCGGATCTGCCGTTTGCGACCCTCGGTGATGATCATCTTCAGGCTCATCGAAGTCTCATTTTCACTTTTCACAAAGACCGCCGCCGTCTGCGTGAGCCCACCTTCGATCTCCACTCCTTTGCGCAGGTTCTGCAAGGCAGCCCGCGATAGCCGAGGCTCGATGTCCACCTTGTAGACCTTCTCCACCTTGTGACTGGGATGCGTGAGCTCCTTGATCAAAGCGCCGTCATTTGTAAAAAGTAAAAGACCCTCACTGGCCTTGTCCAAACGCCCGGCATAGGGTAGAGATCTAAACTTCTCAGGCAAGAGATCATAGACCGTGCGCCTCTCATACTCATCCTTTTGGGAGACCACATAGCCCGAAGGTTTGTTCAGGACGATGAAGATCTTTTCCTGGTCATGAGTGAGCAATTTGCCCGCGTGATAGACCTTATCGTGCTCAGGATCCACCTTTTGTGAGAGATCCCGACAAGTCTCGCCATTGATGCTGATCACCCCGGAGAGTATCAACTCCTCCGTTTTGCGACGACTGCCCAAGCCACAATCCGCCAAAAAGCGGTTTAGGCGGACCTCTTTACCAGGCTTCGAGGCTGTTTTGGACGACTGTTTTGAAGATATTGCTGAAGATTTCACTAAGTGCTTCCTCTTTTGAGGTGAATCTGGCTGTGCTGTCATCCGATACTTTATAAAGCTCGGTGACGCGCATAGAACTGTTTTCATAGATCACCTCGTTTCTTACCAAATCGGTAAAAATCACGCTGATCTGCATTATCAATTGGTAATCCTGAACCTGATTTGCACTGTCGTAGCTATATATCTTTTCCTCAAAAGACAAGATAGTACCTTCCAGATTGCAATCCGGATCCTGTGTCACCATTTTTAGACGACCATCATTACGCACCGACAACGACAAGTCGTTCAGGGCTTTATCTGATAGTCCAAATTCGGCGCTTTGATTCTCAAATGGCTCCACCCGGATATTTTTTAAATGCGGGTAAGCATTTGAATATACTGAGTAGTAGCAGCCCCCAAGGACCACCAAAATCAGACTTGCTAAAATAAATCTCTTGACCATATGCTATATCCAAAAAATTCTCGCATACTTGTCAAGATAAACTTGCTTACTTGCATAATTACTATATTTTTTATTAGTTAAAACAGGAGGTGAACTCATGGCTAAGAAGTATATTTCGAAAGCCGAAGCCGCAAAAAAACTGAAAGTTTCCGATCGGGTCATCCAGGAAATGATCAATAGCAAAATCTTCGAAACCAAGATGGTGGGAAAAAACGAAAAAATCGACGAAGATTCCCTCAACGAATGGCTGGAAAACCTCAATGAAAACGACGAGAAGATGCTCGCCCTCAAACGCGTCATCTGCCACTTTGAGGAGTATATGCGCCCCGAAAACATCTTCCTCGATTTCCACGCCGAAAACAAGTTCGACGCCATTAGAGTCCTGAGCGAAAATGCCAAAGATCTCAAGCTCGTGCGCGATGCCCGCTGGCTCTACGAAGTAGTCGTCGCCCGTGAAGAGCTCATCTCCACAGCTATCGGAAACGGCGTAGCGCTCTTGCACCCACGCCACCTCCATCCTTCAAAGATCAAAACCCCGTCCATCCTCTTCGGACGCTCAGATGACGGAGTGGATTTTGACGCTCCCGACAATAAACCCGTCAATATCTTCTTTATGCTGCTTCTGCACAACGACAAACAGCACCTCTTCTCCCTCTCCTATATCTCCAAATTGATCATGAATCCCGGAGTCTTGGAAAGCTTCATCTCTGCTACCAGCCCGGAAGAAATCCACAAAACCCTAACCGTCACCATGGAGCAAAATCAATGATGAAAGTCCGGATAATCCTCGGAAGCAAAAGCGACCTCGAGATCTGCAAACCCATCACGGCAGTATTGGAAGATTTTGGCGTGAGCCACGACTTCCACATCAGCTCTGCTCATCGCAATCCCGAAAACACCATGAAACTCGCTCAAGACGCCCAAAAAGATGGCTTTGGAGTGATCATCGCCTGCGCCGGAATGGCAGCTCACCTCCCGGGTGTGATCGCCTCACATACAGCCCTGCCCGTGATCGGCGTGCCCATCCAATCCGGAGCCCTAGGCGGAATCGACGCGCTGTATTCCATCGCCCAAATGCCCCCCGGAGTTCCGGTCGCCACTGTCGCTGTCAATGGCGTCAAAAACGCCGCCCTGCTCGCTATCCAGATCCTGGGAACTGAAGATAAAGAACTCAGACAAAAATTTGTCGATTACAAAAATAGTCTAAAAGGATAAACAAATATATATCAATTAGTTGTGGCGCCGGCAACCCCCGGCACGCGAGTTTTACATCTTTATAAATGAGCCTGTCTCTCAAGATAAAGCTCTTAGCTCAAAATATAGCTTTCTAAATGCTTGCAAAATATGGGCTGCTCAAGCCTTGCTCACCCCTCGCTCACCGGTCGAGCGTGCAAGCGGTAAGAAAATAAGGACTTAGAGTTCTTAGTTCTTAGTTCTTAGTTCTTAGTTCGTAGTTCTTAGTTGGCGCGGCAAATCGAATCTACAATCTACGATTTACGATCTACAATTAGGTGTTGTTGCACAAATCGGAATGAGAATTGAGGATAGATACTTAAGGGGTCGTTACCCATATCGATTGCACAATGTACGTTTTACGTTGTACAATTAAAGTGTAGCTGCGCCAGTATCTGCCTTATTACTACAAACCCAAAACCAGCCTTCCATTGTAGAAGCGACATCTTGTCGCTTTTCATCCAAACTACCTAGCAGCCCCAGCTTAGTCATTCCGGAA
>CALGPA010000056.1 GCA_937960795.1 uncultured bacterium
AGTGCTCTGGATTCCGGATACACTACGCTTCGCTTTGTGTTCCGGAATGACTAATGTGGGCTGTAGGGCAGGATATAATCTGAGCTGCCTCTGCTATCTAAAATGCCGTCCCGCAGGAACTCAGGCAATCCTTAAGAGGCATCGATGCTATCTAAAATAGCGTGCCTCCGGCGCTCATAACGCATAACGCATAACCGATAACGCATAAGGCATAACCCATAACGCCTAACGCATAGCTGTAACTCCAGCACCCCAGCACCCCAGCACTCCAAAACTCCAACCGACGCGTCAGAGTCGCCAACTACGAACTAAAAAAAACAGATTTGTGACCAAAATGTGAAGCATATAAGAGTAGAGGCTATCCGGATGCCAAAAAAAAAATACGAGGTACAAATCATGAAAACCAAACTCAAATACGGAATCTCCGCATATAGCGGAACCATCGACGAGATCACTTTCTCCAGTTATGAAAACGGCAGTGTCTGCATTGCCCGCAAATGGGTGATGCCGACCTTGGGTGACAACAATGCAGAATTGGGCTCGATCTCCAAGAATCTGAGCAAGATCTATGCTGAATGCAGCGAGGAATATAAATCCGACCTGCGCACCTATGCCTATCTATATCGCACGCAAAGGCGGGAAACCGGCAAGCTGGCTCCCAATTCCTACAGCCACTTTGTAAAGCAGTTTTATGCTTTCAGAGATGACAATGAGGCGACCGTGGATCTCAAGACCCTATCTTTTGGAGATCTGATGAGTCTCTTTCCGGAAATCACCAGCGTTGCCGAGGCGGTCGAAGCGGGATATCTGCCCAATGTGGTGGGTGCTGAGCTTTTGACTGCGGACATGTAAGGAGGCAGAGAATGGAAAACAGCAGTTACAATCCCTTGGTACGTGACCTTGCCACCCGCATCAACAAGATGGTAAACATTCCCCTTGTTAACGAGGCAAACGAGCAGATCTTTTTTGAGCTGATCGTTACGATACTCCTGCAGCTCTTCTTTGAGAGCTTGGACAAAAACTAGTCGGAACCAGCCCCCGTCTTCGGATGGGGGCTTTATTTTTTGTGGCTGTCAGATCATACAGAGCAGCTTTTCATGAGTGCAGCAAGAAAGCGCATCTCTTATGAAACAGATTTTGAGCTTGACATGATGCCACTTTTTGGGGCTTGGGTTTATAATGACTTAAAGTGAATGAATTGAATCCGGAGAAGATACATGAAAATTAGACATTGCATCATCCTTTTGATCATGAGCCTGACTTATGGGCTTGGCAGCGCGGCAACCGTCAGTCGCGATGATGGCGCCTTTGGTGACGCCATTTTACAGCGCTTTACTCAGACTCCTGCCCCGCTGGGACCGGTGCGTGCGATCGCGGAATTTGAGCCGGCAAGCGCGGTCATCATCCGCTATCCTTTGGGCATTCCCAGTTCACTGGTGGTGGAGCTGGCAAACACAGTGGACGTGATCTGCCTGGTGGGAAGCTCTTCTCAGCTCAACAATGCCAGCAGCAGCTTCAGCAGCGCCGGAGTGAACATGGATCGGGTCAGCTTTATGATCGCTTCCACAGATAGCTATTGGACGCGGGACTATGCGCCGCTTTTTATCTTTGATGGAGATGGTGACTATGGCGTCGTGGATTTTCGCTACAACCGTCCGCGCCCAAACGACAATATGATCCCGGAGAATTTTGCCGCTGAGTATGATCTGCCTTATTACGGGATGAATCTCTATCAGACCGGGGGCAACTATATGACCGACGGCTTGGGCGGCGCCGTGCAGAGTCACATCGCCTATACCGAAAATGGAAACAACCCGGCTGTAGTGGACAATCTGATGCAGGAATATCTGGGAATCACAAACTACCATGTGGTGCAAGATCCAAATGATACCTACATCGACCACGTGGACTGTTGGGGAAAATTCCTCTCTGTGGACAAGATCCTCATCCGCCGAGTGCCTGCCAGCCATCCACAATATGCTTCCATCGAAGCTACCGTGGACTATTTTGAGAGCCAGATCTCGGCTTGGGGCTATCCCTATCGGGTCTATCGAGTGGATACTCCACAAAATCAGCCCTATACAAATTCGCTGATCCTAAACAAACGTGTCTTTGTCCCGGTAATGAACAGCTCCTGGGATGCCGCCGCTTTGCAGGTCTATGAAGACGCGATGCCGGGCTATGAGATCATCCCTGTGCCGGGCAGCTATTATACCCCATGGCAGAGCACGGACGCGCTTCACTGCCGCACCCACGAGGTCCCCGATCCGCAGATGCTGCATATTGCGCATATGCCCTATTTTGGCGAGCAGGGCTTTGCTGATGAATATGTCTTTGTGGCAGATATCATTGATCACAGCGCTGCCGGCTTGGTCCTGGATTCGCTGTATGTCTCCTATCGGATCAATAGTGAAGATTGGCAGATGAGCAGTCTCAGCAATCTGGATGGGCAAAGCTATATCGGCTATGTCTCGGGTCACGCTCCGGGAGATACCATCCGCTACTATATGAGCGCTAGAGACCATTC
>CALGPA010000057.1 GCA_937960795.1 uncultured bacterium
TTTGGCATACTACCTGCCGAGATCGGATTGGACGAAGTATCATCACTGCGTCCTATCTTGAGCGTAATGGGATGATTCTTGTCCACTGCTATCCCCGGCTTGGGATATTGATTTACCACCACGGACGCACTATCCGGTCCCTCAATCTTATATAGAAAACCGTATCGATTGAGGCTGCGCTCTGCCGTGTGGATGTCCATTCCCGTGAGATCCGGCATGGTCAGAGAAGTCTGTAGGAGCCTTTCATTATACGGAAGAATGTCGCATTCCGGCATAAACAGGATGTTCTCCACAATCTTTTGAAAGCTCGGAGCGGCACTCATGGAGCCAAAGCGATAGTAGTGACTGGGCTCATCATAGAAGACGACGATGACCATCTGTGGATCTTCGATGGGGAAGACTCCGGCAAAGACGGCATTGTATTTGTTGCTAGAATATCCACGTGTGCCTTCCACGTTTTTTTCAGCTGTCCCGGTCTTGCCGCCCAAGCTTATGTAATTCATTTTTATGTGCTGAGCCGTGCCATCGTCGATCACGTCTTGGATATATGATAGCATCGTGTCACATGCCGCCTTTGTGGAGACCTGGCGCAGCACGGATGGCTCAAAAGATTCAATGATATTGCCCTGCTCATCACGCAGACTGTCAACGATATAGGGGCGCATCATCCTGCCGCCATTTGCCATGGCACTATAAGCAGCCGCCAGCTGGATCGACGTCACGGAGATGGATTGCCCAAAAGATAGTGAATGCAGAGAATAGCCGTCCCAATTCTCAAGTTTTGCAAAGAGGCCGCTGGATTCTCCAAATAGATTCAGGGCACTCTTCTGCCCAAAGCCTAGGGATATATACTCCTCATAGAGCTTGGTTTTCCCAACTCGTTCAGCGATCTTTGCCACTCCGACATTGCTGGATTTTGCGATGATTCCCCTTGGTGTGAGAGGGCCGTAATCATGAGTATCGGAGATCACTCTGCGCCCGACCTGATATCTGCCGCAATCAAAAAGCTCATTTGGCTTTACCATCTTATGCTCCAAAGCCGGAAGCACACTAAATGGCTTGAGAGTGCTGCCGGGTTCAAACATAAAGCTCGCCGGAATGTTTGATCTCGCTCTCACCAGATTTGGATCATCATGCTTGTCTTTGGCAGAGACCCCGGCAAGAGCAAGTACCCGCCCGGTCTTTGGATCCATCACGACGGCTCCGCCATGAGCGGCTTTGTATTTTTCCACTCCCTCATAAAGCACGTTTTCCACTATCTCCTGAATGTTTGCATCGATCGTGAGATATAGGCTTTGCCCATGCTGAGGCTTTTTTTCATGAAGATCCGGATAGGGCATGGGACGATTGTTTGCGTCCAGCACCACTTCTCTCCAGCCATATTCTCCGGAAAGAACTCGATCGAATGTCGCTTCGATGCCATTGATCCCGGCTAGCTTGTAAAGGGATTTGCTATCAGTCATGGGATCATATCCGTCTGATTCTTCGCGAACTGAGCCCATCAATCTAGCGCCCAAGATCCCTTTAGAATAGATGCGACGCATGGATGAAAAATTGTGAACCAAGCCGGGAAGTCGCTCCGAAGCAAAATTTTGTACTATCCTATCCAGCTCCGCCTCACTGATCCGATTTGAGATCTGGATGGAGCTTTCTCGATTTCCCAAGTTTAGTCTGCGCAAGACCGCGTCTCTGCTAAGAGAACTATTTTCTGATATCAAATCTGCTATTTTGGCAAAAGCTTCGTCTTGGGGGATCTCATTTCGCCTTGCCCATGAATTTATCGTGCTTCGATCAAGATCTATCTGATAATAACTGACACTGCTGACCAAAAGATTGCCATTGGCATCGTAAATCCCTCCACGGCGGGGGATTAGTATCTCTTTGTTTGGGATATAACGCACCCTTCTTAAGTGAGCAAAATTGAATGGATCCAAAATCTGTATACAAAAGAGATACGCGCTCCATAATAGAGCGATCGATGCAAAGATAAGAACCAGAAAGATGTAGCGCGAACGCATTGGAGCTTAATCTGGGATTATTGTGATGTTCTTAGCTTCTGCTCTGGTGGCGACCAAGTCAATGATGCAATAGCTTTTATCCTGCTTTTGTGAAGGCTCGTGTACGTAGATGATGCGCCCCTGTTCTCGCTCCGGGATAAACTGGCTCATCTCAATGCGCACCAAGGAGGCGATATGGCGTCCACTTCTTAAGTCGTCATGCTCCACCAAAAGCTCTGTATTGATATTTTTCTCTGCATTAAATGTCTTTTCAAGCTCTGCGAGACGTCGGGTGTAACTCACGACCTTGTTGTTGTTTACAAAACTCAAAAACAGACATATCAATGCAAAAAGCATCAAGCTGATTATCCTTCCTCTCATTTTTCCCCCTTTGTCTTTTCCGCCACGCGCAATTTCACGCTGCGAGAACGTATATTTTGTGCCAGCTCATCAGCGCTCGCAGCAAGTGGCCTTTTGCTGATGATCTTAACTTGTTTTTTATGATCACATGTGCAGTGAATCATCGCCGGTGGGCAGATGCACCCTTTAGCTGCAAAGCGAAACGCATTTTTCACGATCCTATCTTCCAAAGAATGATAACTCATCACCACGATGCGTCCTCCCGGATTTAGAAGATTGATTGCATCGGTGAGTACAGCGGAAAGCACTCCCAGCTCATCATTAACAGCTATTCTTAGTGCTTGAAAGATCCTGACTTTGGTCTTCAGCGATTCTTTGCTGCCGATGCCCACAACGCTTTCGATGATCGCGGCAAGATCTTTGGTGGAGACGATCTCTTTGACCTCTCTGGATCTTTCGATGGCACGGGCCACCCTGCCGGAAGCATTGTCTTCACCATATTCTTTGAATATACGCTTGAGCTCAGCCACGCTGCTATTATTGACCAAATCTTGGGCAGTCAGCTCTTGATCCCTGTCCATGCGCATATCGAGCGCGGCTTCTTTGTCAAAACTAAATCCTCTGGTAGCTTCATCCAGCTGGTGAGACGAAACCCCCAGATCAAATAAGATGCCATCGATTCCTTTAATCTTATGATACGCAAGCTCTGTGCGCAGATGCCTGAAATTTGCCTTGATGATTGTCACGGGATAGTCTTTCAAAAGCTCGGAAGCTTCCTTGATGGCATCTAAATCTTGATCAAAACCGATCAGCCGAATATTGGGCTTGGCCTTCAGGATCCCCAATGAGTGTCCACCTCCTCCGAGAGTGGCATCCACATAGATTCCATGATCCCTGAGCTTTAGCTCGCGGATGCAGGTTTCCGACATTACCGGCTGATGATACTGGCTCATAGCTGATAATCCTCACTGCTGAAGATCTGACGATGAGCATCGAGCTTGCTCTGGCGCACTTTTGCGTATACTTCAGGATTCCAAAGCGTGATATAGTGCCCTTCACCTTTGATGATGACGCTATCGGTGATGCCGACCTCTTCCATCAGCATCTCGTGCAGTCTTACTCTGCCGGGGCCCTCAAGAGTTTGCTCGGTCATGGCAAAATCAATCAATTGAGTGCGAAGCTGTTTAGCGCGATCCTCGCCTTGCTTAAGACGATCAAGTGTGCTTTTCCAAGAATCTAGAGGATATATGGCGATGGTGCCATTAGGGCCGAGAGTCACCACCACAGAGCGCATGGCCTCCTCCGAAAACTTCTTTTTGAAGCTCGCCGGAATGATCACGCGCTGCTTGTGCACCGAGTTTTCAAAAATACCTAAAAATTCTCCGGACATTTGGCCACCTTTTTTACTGTTTTGCGCTAAGCTTGTTCATCTTACCCTGTTAACTGAGTTACGGGCATTCCTTTTTGAGTTTTTATGAGAATATCTGAGTAAATCTGACATCCAATGACACTCTTATGACACAGCTCTATTCTTGTCAAGAGCTAATTTGCTTTTTTTGCGTTATTTTTGTATACTTTATGCGACACCGCTCTGTGGTTCTTCTGCATCTTATTGAATATGAATATCTTAGAGATAGAATGGATAGTGATTAAAGCGGCACTGAATGACAAAAAAAGCAAAACAGATCAGGAATGGAGAACTGAAAAGATGATGATGCATTATCATTAGTCATGAATGTAGCTGCCGTTTTCAGCCGCCCATAGTAGAGTTGGCTTGTAGCTGCCCATCCGCGCTGGGAGCAGGGATATGCTTCTCAA
>CALGPA010000058.1 GCA_937960795.1 uncultured bacterium
GGCACCAGATCACTGCTTCCGGCTGCGTGAGAGGGATCAATGATGATCGGCAGTGCACTCTTGTTTCTCATCACCGAAATCGCTGATATATCAAGTGTATAGCGGGTTTCCGGCTCAAATGTGCGAATACCGCGCTCACAAAGGATCACTCTGTCATTACCATTTTCGATGATATACTCGGCAGCGGCTAACCACTCATCATATGTAGACGCAATTCCACGTTTTAGGATCACCGGATTGTCGACCCTGCCGAGTAGCTCCAAGAGCGGATAATTATGCATGTTCCTGGTCCCAACGACCAAGACATCAATATTTTCTGCCATAAACTCGACTTTGTCTGTCTGGGTAACTTCTGATACAGTGATAAGATCAAGTTCCTTCCCGACATTAGCGAGGTGGATGATGCCGGCATCACCAAGTCCGCGAAAACTATGCACAGAAGTTCGCAGCTTATAGGCGCCACCTCGAATCATCTTGATACCACGATTCTTCAGATCTAGAGCTGCTTCATACAGGGTATCATAATCTTCAATAGAGCAAGGCCCGGCAATCACATTAAAGTGCATTGGGCCAAAGCTTAAGTCATTCATTTTATCCATTTTGCATATCCCATTGATATTCCATCATTGCAAACCATGAAATTATGGCTGCCATATCTGTCCAGTAATAGCTTAATCAAAAGTGAAGCTAGATAGATCGAATCCTGTTCATAGCGATCTTCAAAGAGGCCTTCATAGCCATGCAACTGATCTATCTTCGCAGCATTGATAAAGCTTAGCATCTGTTCGCGACTGAACGTCATGAAATCTATGCTGAGCAGCTCATTGTAGGGTAAGCCTCCGAGGATGCGCCCCAGGATGGTCGCAGTCAGTCCGACCGCAATAATCTTCGGCTTTTCCTTATCCGGCAGAGCGTCAAAAGCGTCGTGCACAGATGCCACTGCTTCATCAACACTTGAGAAATCTCTCATCAAGCTCTGAAGTCCAAAATCAAATGAAATGCCTCTCAGCGCTTTATTCTGATCAAGATAGCTAAGCTCTGTGCTTGCACCACCGATGTCAATCACGATCTTCCTAAAAGGATCGACTCCGGCCTTGTCGCTTGCCAGCCAAGAGAGCCGAAATTCTCGGTTTGCTGTGATAATCTTTGTCTTGACCTGCCACTTTTCTCTTAGCATCTTTAGCAGCTGATCACTATTTTCTGCTTTGCGATTGATCCCGGTCGCGATAAGCTCTTTCTGAGACGACACCCGAGAGTCCATGCTCATGATCCGTGAGATCTCATCAAAAGCTCTTTGGATGCTCTCTTCCGATAGTCTTGAGCCGTCAAAATCTCGACCCAGAGCAGTGGTGCACCAAGCTCTGTGAAGAATATGATCCCGCGTCTTGTTGAATAAGATGTAGTTCATATTGTTTGAGCCGAGATCAAAGACACTTATAAGCCGTTCCTCGGGATACTTTATGCTCAGATAGTCCGCCAGTATAGATGCGGCAAGTCGGGTGTTTGATACCTCAACACTGCTTTGAGCATAAGGCACAATCTCAAACAGCTCTCTTATCTGATCCGGATCATTAGGCATTTGATCAACCTGAAGAGCCGCGGAATAGTCCTTGATCCCCGCGATCAGCACCTGTTCCTCCGGATAATTTCTTCTGGGCAGATAAATCATACGCTTACCCATGCTCATGATCTCGGCAAAAGTGCTGTATCCGGGCTTGCAGATGATCAGATCGGCGGCGTGAATCACACTCAGATAGTCGTCATCAGGTGAGATCTTGATAAGCTTGGGTATCTCCGGAGACGGAAAACCGCAGAGCACGACCCCATCCCAAGCTGCACAAATCTTTGGAAGATCAAGATCAAGAATGCCTTCACCACCAAAGCTAATCAGTAATATGGCAGCAGATTCATTAATACTATATTTGGCTCTGATATCTGTAGGCATCGAAAGAGTTTTGGCAAGCATACCCCCTTTTTGGGGATCGCGAAATCCCGGCACGGTCTCTAAAGATCCCAAGTCCAACAAATAGCTTCTATCCATTCTACGATACAAGCTTCTGATCACATTGACAAGTGGCAATGTGTCCGGATCTCCATCAAAGATGTGCTCATAGATATATGCCCAATCAAAATTGGAAACCCCAAAGATTGGAATCTCAGCGTAAGCACATGACTCAATGATAAAAAATGGTATATCACAGATCACCAGATCGATCTTCTCGCGTCGAAGAAATGAGACTTCTTCTGCCACGATCTGTTCTCGCCGTGAAAACAGCTCAAACAGAGCAGCTTTGGTTGCCTCAAGATCCGCAACTAAGTTTTCCTTATGAATCACGCCAAAATCTATGGCGACAGCACGAAAGTAGGTCAGATCATCAGGGAGATGAGAAAAAAGATGCAGCGGTCGATCCGTGCAGAGCACGACATCGATGCCAAAAGTAGTAAAAGTCTTTGCCAAAGCTGCCATCCGGCTCGCGTGGCCAAAGCCGTGCCCGGAGATATAAAAAGCTATTTTCATGTAGTCCTATTGTAAGATTAATCTGTGATTATCTTTTTTGCTGCGAAACTCCAACACCAAATGGTTTGGAAGGCAGACGATGGGCATATTGCGGTTAAACCCTTGTTTAACACAGCGTTTATCGGGACAATCAGAATAGGATATTCGGGCTTTCCCATCCTTGATCTCGATGCTATTATGCTCGTCTATCAAAATCCGGATATCTTCTGAGAGCGGATACTCCCCAAAGACCTGATCATCCTTATATACCACCAGACAGCTATCATTCTTTTCTCGCCCGATCCAGATAAGGACCACGGCAAACAGGCAAGCCAGGATCAAGACTAGATCACTGATGCTGATGCTTCTTAGATAGCCTCTAATCAAAGCTGCCATAGATAGCCTTGCCACAATCCGGGCATATCCCCTGCTCAATCAGGTTTGAGACACTCTCAAAGATAGCTCTTGAGATCAATGCAGTCCCGCAATCCGGACATATGGTATTACGCAAATCGTCTACAGGGAGGTTTCCCCCATATACAAAGTTTAGCTTCCGCTTAGCAATCTCAAGTGCTCGGATGACATCATCCAGCCGTGTCGCGGGGCTATCCACCAGATAATCCGGATGATAAGCTGAGATATGAAGTGGAATATCACTACTTAGTGAAGCAATGAAATCCACCAATTCAAGCAGATCATCTTTGGAATCGTTGAGCCCCGGGATTAGTAGCAAAGTGATCTCAAGATGAACCTTCTTCTCATAGCTTTGGATGATTGTGTTCTTCACTGCTGCCAGCTTTCCGCCACAGTAGTTCTCATAGAGATCTTCAGAGATCCCTTTAAGATCGATATTCATGGCACTGATATGCGGCAAAAGTGCTGCCAGAGGCTCTTCGTTTATAAAGCCATTTGTCACCAACACGATCTTCACATCCGGATACTTCACGGAAAAATCATGTATGTACTCATACCAAGTAAGAGGCTCTGTATAGGTAAAGGCAATCTGCTTTGTGCTGGGGTTGTACTTTTGAACTAGGGCATGAAGCTCATCCAAAGGCATGCGGATAGTGTCTGCGTCAAACTGAGAAATCTCATAGTTCTGACACCATCTGCAGCTTAGATTACAGGAATTTGGCCCCAGCGATAGGATCTTGCTCCCGGGATTGAAGTGGTAGAGCGGTTTTTTCTCGATTGGGTCCCAAGAGATCCCCAAGGCTTTGCCATAGTTCACAGCCCAAAGATGCCGGTCGATGTTCTCACGAGACCTGCATCTCCCCTTCTCCCCGGGCGGGATCACGCAAAAATGCGGACACAGATCACAACGCAGAAGATGCTTGTCTATGCTGCCGTAAAACATGGCTTCTCTAATCATTTCAGACATGGTAATATACCTCTGATATGATTATCAAGAGCAGTAGCGTTTTTCGTCAAGACTAATCTCGCCCTCTGCCCCATTGACTTGCGTTGATCAATCTGCGCGTATAGCTCAAGGATCTTCTTTGGAAGCTCATCTCTGCTTGATATGCAAATTGCTTTTCCATCAAGCAGCTCCTTCACTGAATCTCTGCAAGAAGAATAGTATTCGCCCATTATCACAGGTTTGCCATAGAACGCCGGCTCTAAGGGATTATGTCCTCCAAAATCATAAAATGATCCACCCACGATGCTGATATCTGAGATAGAGTATGCCTCTGTCAGATGACCCAAAGAATCGATGAGAAGGACATCTGGAGATTCTCTTTGCAGATCAATCTTTGAGTATAGAGCATAATCAATATCCTTAAGTAGTCTTTCAATCTGAGAGCTGCGCTTGGGATGTCTCGGAGCGATGATCAAGCGGAGATTTGGAATACGCATTTTCAGCAAAGGAAAGCAGGATAGAAGTAGTTCTTCCTCTTTGGGGCGTGAGCTACCCCAGACAATCACGAAGTCATCTTCAGAGAGCTTGAGTTTTGCCCGCAGCAAGGATACATCATAGTCAGGAAGATCCAGGCAGTATTTTAGGTTGCCGGAGTTCTCGACAGGAACCGAAAAGAGCTGCTGTAAGCGATTTTGGTCTAGCTCACTTTGCGCCAAGATCTTTTTAAGACTAGGGCTGAGGAATCTTAAAAGAGCCCTAAACTTGAGATATCTGACGAGAGTCTTCTGTGAGATTCGCGCATTGACAAAGATTATTGGTATCTGTAGTCTACCAGCCACATAAAGCATGTTTGGCCAGATCTCTGTTTCTACTACCAGGATCAAGCAGGGCTTGATCGCTTTTAGCTGGGCTGATCTTTTACTATACAAATCCAGCGGAGCAAGCCTTACATCCAAGGTCGGGAAAAGCTTCTGAGCACGATCTCTGCCATTAACAGTGATCGTATTGATCAAAACGCTATGATTCTGGCCCACCAAATGCTTGATAAGTGGAGTCACGGCATTAATCTCTCCCACAGAAGCGGCATGAATCAAGATTGGACGATCTTCTCTGGGCGGACTTTTCAAGATGCTCTGAGTATATTGATAGACGGGAAGGATGATCCACCAAAATGGATATCCAATCAGAAACACAAGCTCCACAAGAGCATTTGATGTGAAAAGAAGAAGTTTATAAAGTAATTTCATCTTTCAAAAGAAAAGGACGCCTTATTAGGCGTCCCGAATCTATGGCGGGAGCGACGAGACTCGAACTCGCGGCCTTCTGCGTGACAGGCAGACGTTCTAACCAAACTGAACTACGCCCCCAGCGTTGTTCTTGTTGCGAATGTTTATGCAGCTTGATTGAGAGCCGTTTTTTTGTCAAGACATTTTTTTGTGACAAACTCGGTTTTTCCCGCATCATCAAAAGGATCAGCATGCAATTCCATAATTTAGCACGCCAAAAATAAATATGATGCCTTTTTTTGAGAGCCTGATTTGAGCAAAAACACAAGGTCTGTATATGCCCTATTTTCAATGCCTTGCTCGCTTCTCTAATGAGCAAGAGGTGAGCAAGCCCTGAGAGAGGGGCTAAGTCACTGTCTATCAGAGAAAGGCTAAGCATACCAAAAACCTTATAGCGGCAGAGATACTCTCTTGCCGGTCTTGGCGGATTTGTAGATGGCTTGAATGATCTCAACCGACTTGCGTCCATCTCGCCCATCAGTGGAAGGCACTGCTCTCTTAAGAAGAGTGTCTATCACATTCCGATAATAAGGATTGTGTCCAAAGCCATAGACGTTTGGCGGAATATAGTTGCTATCCAAGGCTATACGATCGTCATCATCATATTCCTCAAATTCCCATTTTTCTATCTTGTTGACTGCTACTCCTCCGACTTTGACTATGCCCTTTTCACCGATGATGGTGATGGATCCTTCAAAGTTTTTGGGGTATGTGAGCATCGTCACATTGATCGAGGCGATGATCCCGCTTCGGAAATGAAGGATAGCGCTGCCGGTATCTTCGGCTTCGATCTTCCTTGCCATGGTGGCGGTGTAGGCAGATACACTGTCTACATTGCCTAGGAGCCAATAGATGGCATCCACATAGTGGCTTGCTTGATTCATATAAGCTCCGCCGTCAAACTCCCAAGTGCCACGCCATTTCTCTTGATCGTAATAGCTTTGAGGCCGTTGCCAAAAAACATTTGCTTGTGCCATGTAGATTCTTCCAAAGCGATCTTTTTCGATCGCTCGTTTGAGCAGCTGCATGGTGCTATTGAGTCTGTTTTGTTTTACGACAAAGAGTTTTACATGATTGTCATCGCAGGCTTTGATAAGTTTGTCTGCAGATTCGACATTGATCGCCATTGGTTTTTCGGTCAGCACATTAATCTTGGCATTTGCTACAGCGACACCCATTTCCGGGTGCATTCCGCTGGGGGTACAGATGGAAACTAAGTCTAACTTTTCGTTTTCCAACATCTCATGGTAATCAGAATAAACCTTTGAGATGCCGCGTTCTTTAGCCATGTGTTCGGCTTTTTCCAAGTTGCTGTCGCATAAGGCAACAAACTCTGCCTCGGGTATCTGCGAGACAGCATCCAAATGGTTTTTGGCTATTCTGCCGCAACCTATCAGACCCAATCTGATTTTCTTCATAGTTGATTTTCTCCTTTAGATTTATATAGCTTGGTCACTCTTTCTTCGATGAGATTTATGACCGCTTCAGATGAATATTTTTTCTGAATCAATGAGCGTCCGGATTTGCCGATCTGTTCCATAACTTTAATGTTTTGGATGAGGCTCTCTGTTTTCTGCACAAAAGCATTATTGTCTTGGGCGATCATCATCTCAACCTCATCATGAGCATCAAGGCTCTGAGCGACGTTTTCAGTGGTGACCACGGGGATACCGCATGCCATCGCTTCGAGAACTTTATTTTGGATTCCGGCACTAAAGTATAATGGAGCGATGAAGATATCGCTCTCAACAAGCTCTTGGTAGAGATCAGGGACAAAGCCGAGAACCTTGGTATTGTTCTTGCCATCAAGTGCCAAAACTTCAGCAGAAGGTTGAGCTCCGACAATTCTGAATTCCAGATCAGGGTGTTTTCGCAAGAGAGCAGGCATGATCTTCTCAGAAACGTTTTGAGCAGCCACCACATTGTGTGGGACGCTCATATTCCCCGTAAAAATGAGCCTGCCTCCAAAATCATGTTTGGCACGTGTCTTGGGGATGAGGACCTGATTTGGCATGATGATGCTCCCGGGGTGGTCATTGAGTCCCAGACTTTGTTTGTCGATTTCTGAGATAATCCAGTTTTCTGCAAATAGATCAGCGACTTTGCGCTCGTAGGCGACAGTTCTTTTTACTTCAGATCTGAAAAAGATCTTTGAGAATCCTTTGAGATGGTCGAGACGGCGGCTGTATTCCAAGGATATGCAATCCGTATAATCTAGGATGACTTTGGCATTCTTGATGTCTTCAGCGTAGGGAACCATCCGGATTAGGTGACAATATACGATGTCAAAATCGTGTAATTCCTGAAGTTCAGCTATCTTTCTCTTGACTGCAGGGTTATGATAGTATGCCACCTGAAAGGGGCGTTTGGAAAAGATGTTTTTGAGCATGTTCCAAGCTGCCCTAACGATGCTGTGTCTAACAAAATGACTTTCAGGATAGTCTTCGGCAAGGCATTTAATCGATTCTCTGTCCGTTTTTGGGTCAACCATTGTGACGAGACTTAGATCTCCCAGATTGGCGAGCTGCTTCAGAAGAAACAGCGTCCGCACCTTATCACCCCTATCAGGAGGATATGGTATGCGAGAACTAAGGAATAGAATCTTCAATTTAACTCCATTTGTAGCAGATCTTTGAATATCTTGATGTAAGCCTCTTCTTCTGCTTCCCATGATAGCTTGTTTTGAACCAGATTTTTACCGACCTGCCCCATTTTTTGGAGCAGTGCACTATCAGAGAGCAGAGCATCTAGCTTTTCTGTGATCAGATCCATATTTTGTGGATCAAGGTATATCCCGGCAGGACTGCTGTCAAGTAGTTTGATATTAGTGTGAAGATCTGAAACCATGATTGGAAGGCCTGCTGCCATGTATTCGAAGATCTTGGTGGAAAGAGCGTAGAGGTTGTTGGGTTTTTTGTCGATGAGCATCAAGCCAAGAGCGGATTTGGCAAAGATGTCAGCTGCTTGGTCCCGATTTACGTAGCCATACTCCACGACTTTGGCAAATCCCGGCATAGTCAGCAATTCATCGCGATAGGATGGGGGATCATAGTTCCCGGCAAGATGAAAGCGGCAGTCGACATTCTCGATGGCTTTGACGATCTGAGTGATGCCTCTCTCCCGATTGATGTTACCGATGTAGCATATGTTTCGGCTAGTGTATCTTGTGGGGTCATCCTCTATACCTGTCCACTCTTTAAGCAGCGGGTAGTTGTGGATGATAGGAATATTGTTAAAATCCTCAGATATGTGCTCTGTAGCAGCAATCCCTTGATCGAGTATTTTAAGAGCTGTCTTTTCCACGATTGAAATCAACTTTGAGAGGATGAATCCTTTGGTCTTGGAAAGATACTCTTTGTGCAGCATCAAGGCACCGTAGGACTCATGGATGTCATAAACCACGGGTTTGCGAGTGATCATTTTTAAGAGTACGGCCACGGGTAGCAGCTCAGGATCATGGATCTGATAGGCATCTGCCGAAATGTATAAAGCTTTTCTTAGTATCCTTAAGGGGGCTGAGATGATCCGGGTAAAGCGATTGTCACTGGATCCTACATCGTGGATGATGACCCCGGCTTTGCGTTCATGGCGTTTGCCATCAGCCACGACCAAATGAACCTTGAATCCGGCATTATGCAGGCTTACGCACTGTTTGAAAAATACACGAACATCGGTGCGCATATGGACAGAGCTGAGGTGACAGATGCGATGCTCCTTTTTGGGAGAGGGGTACTCTGCCAGGGTCTGAGCTATGACAGATTGGATATCATAGTGCTCTTTGGCGAAACTCGCGATGTAGGTTCTATCCCAATCCGCCAAGATTAGCGACCGGATGCCCTCAGCCAGAAGAGAGGCGTCGTCGGCTGGCACCAATATCCCTGTCTCTGCAGTCACTATATTTTCGCTACCGCCATTGATGGTCGCCACGACAGGTAGCCCCGACGCCATTGCTTCCACTACTACCAGGCCAAAGCTTTCACAGAAGCTGGGGTGGACCAAGGCATCGTGTTCAGCTAATAGTTTTGCAACTTCGTGCGGGGCCTTTGCGCCATGGAAAGTCACTCGATCTGGAAGATCAAGCTTGCGGGCAAGGCTTTGAAGCCGGGCTTTGTAATCTCCATCACCGACGATGCTGAGCATGATCGTATCATCCAGCTTTGCCAAGGCTTCTAGGAGGACGTGGATCCCTTTTGAGTGGATTAAGTTACCAATGTAAATCAGCTTGTGAATCTTGCGATCATCGAAGGATGGCATGAAATCATCTAAAGCAATGCCATTGGGGATGGTGACGACCTTGCTCTGAGGAACACCAAAACCGGTCATGGCATCGCGAATCCGATCTGAAACAGCAACGACTTTGTGAGCTGAGTTATAGGCAGGAATCATCATGTTTCTCAGATATCTTTTGGATAGCAGCTTATCCACGACGCCATGGTGCTCAGTAATCAGGTAGGGTATCCCCAAAGTCTTTGATATTTTGTATACGGCTATTCCATCCGGTAGGCAGAAATTTGCATGCAGGCTGTCGATCTTCTTGCTCTTATGGATCGCCCATACTATGGGAATGACGGCAAGATACTCGAAGAAAGGGACAAAGGCGCGTAAGATGTTTCCGGGCAGAAGTATAAAGCGAGGATGCCAAATGCGGATCCTCCTCTCCCCTTGCTTCTCATGACGCACAAAGGGGATCACGCCTGTCTTCTTGCGGCGCATTCCCAGAAAGAATGGAACCGGAGCTATCACTTCGATATCAATGTCCTTGGGGTAGTGGTGAAGGCTTTTTAGAATGAATATCCCTTTTCCCGGTTCCATGGGATTTGGGAAGATGCTGTTTACAAAAACAATGCGCATTGTCCTAACCTCTGAGTCTGTTGTAGAGCGTATTTACCATCATTCCCATGCTCATAAAGTCTTCTTTTCTGAAGATAAGGCTATCTATCTTTTGGTCTTTGAATGTATTGAAATACCAAAGCATTAGGGCGATTAGCCATAAGGGGTAAGCGATGGATGAGGCAATTGCCGCTCCGAGATAGCCCCACTGCGGAATGACCAATACACTGATGATGAGCTTGATCAGCATTGCAATGGCAGGGGCGATGATGGTGAAGATCGGGAATCCCTTGCTCCATAGGAAAGTATTGAATAGCGAACCAAGGGTCAGCCCAAAGATCGCCGGGATCAGATAGATGAAGGTCGAGTATGCCCCGATGTATGCACTTGTATACATGAAGTTGATGACAAATTGTCCAAAAATGACCATGCCAAAAATGCAGACAAGATTGAAGACGGTCATCAAGATGAAGATCTTGCGTAGTATGTCCAGGGATGCACTATCGTCATTCATGGCGGAGAATTTGTTTAGCAGCACGACACCTATCATATTGCTGGTAACGCTGATAATATCGATGAAATTGATGGCGAGCATATAGATGCCAAGATCGGAGAAGCTTCCCATTTGCTTGAGGATCAGGACATCCACTCGGGTCATCATCAAGGTCATATACTCACTTAAAAAGGCCTTGAAGCCTAAGGAGTAGGATCTCTTGACCAAAGGCAGATCCCATCGGAAACTAAAATTCATCTTGCGGGTGATCCTAAAGTGGAAGAATATGCTGATTAAGAGCATTACTAAGACATATAGAAGATAGCTGCCTTCCATCCGATAAGCAGAAGGAAAGAGCCAAAAAAGAGGCAGGATCAGACTCATGAACAGCACGGTGGGAAGGGTCAATAGTAGTGAATAGTCCTTGATTCTATTCATGCCTATGGACATCACCTTCTGCCTGTGATGAAGCTGGAAAAGAGCAATATAGATGCTCAAAGCAAGCACGATGTATGGCTGATAGCTATTTGAGCCGAGGATCTGCCTAGAGAAAAACTGAAAGATGATTACGCTAATGATCATGCTGATTGCAAAAAATACCAAAGACATGCTATACAGAGCATTAGGATCAGCTTTATCTCTTTGCAAGCTGTACATCAAGGATTTGGAAACGCCCAGATCAAGCAGCATCCACACTACAGAATTTACCGTGAACAGATATACATACTGTCCTCTGAGCTCAGGCCCCAAGAACCTTGCCAGATACCAATTTGCGACAAAGGAAGCCAGCATCGTGATGGCCTGGGAGCTGGTGGTAAAAGCTATGTTTCTCTTAAGATTTATCTCGCTCACGCTGCAGTATCCAATAGATCCATACACGACGACTAAGGGCAAGCATTATCAAGATCATGCCGATGATCTGCCAATGGCTGAGATTCTCTGATAAAAAATAGAATGCCAAGATCGAGGCAAGTGCCGGTTTTAGAAAGAAATAGAAAGATGCTCGAGCAGCGCTAAGCTCTTTCATCGCTTCAAAGTATAGGACGTACGCCAAGCCTGAAACCACGACTCCAAGATAAACAATTAGAATGATTGTTTTGAAAGATAAAGCAAAGGCCATGCTCTGCCCTATTATGAGATTGATGATGCTGAGCACTACCCCTCCGATAAGAAAAGCGAAGGAATTTGTGATCAGATTCCCATACTGAGCCACAGCCCATTTGGTGAGTACGGTGTAAAGCCCAAAAGTGATGCCTGCAAGAAGGGCAAAAAGTACACCCAGCGGGAGATTGATAAAGTTGTGTAGAAAAAGTTCTTTCTCGCCCAAGACAAGGACGATGATCCCCGCAAAGCCTATCAAAAAACCATAAACTTGGATCTTGCTGACTTGTTCTTTCAGGATAAAGATGGCAAAGATGCTCACAAAAATGGGGTTCATGCTCACGATCATGGCGGTTAGCGACGCTTTACCGTAATAGATGGCCAATTGTAAAAGCAGCATACTGATAACTACGTTTAGGATTCCCAAAACGCTCAGCTTCAGTATGCTGCTTGTGGATATCTTTATCTTATTCAGAGTCCACTTTCTGATCGCAAAAGGCGCTATGCAGGCTCCACCGATTAGGAATCTCCAAGCTGTGATTGCAAAGGGAGATAGAGCATCTCCCAGCAATTTGCCGCTGAGCTCCAAGGTAGACCATATACATATCGTTATGAGACAGTATAAGTGACTCTTGAGTTTCAAGTTACTTCATCAAGACCATTTTGCGGGTGGAGCTGTAGCTTCCGGATTTGAGGCGGAAGAAATAAACTCCACTGGTGGCGATAGAGCCGTTGTTGTCAAGACCATCCCATACAAGAGTATTTACTCCTGCTTGGGTTTGGGGGATATCAAAGCTCTTTACTACTTGTCCTTTTTGGTTGAAGATCACGATCTCTGCCGGTGCCGGATCTTGCATCTGAAATTGGATGGTAGTAGTGGGGTTAAACGGATTGGGGTAGTTGCCCATAAGCTTTACTTGTGCCGGGACCAAGGTCGGATCATCGACTGAGACCGGGTTGAAGTCAGCCAGCATACGAGGAGTGATCTGAGCAGTGCTCTGATAATGAGCAATGATTCCCCTGATGCTAAAGCTGCCGGTGTGCATAGGAGTGCCGATATAGTCCACATCATAGAAGCTTGTGCGGAAGGTCATCTGACCGGTTGCATCTGTGATGTCATAGCTAACGGCAGGATCTGTGCTATAGTCGCCGCTGGGATTGACAAAACTGACGTCATTGATCATTACCATGCGGGATTGATGTGTGTTAAATCCGATGTCGCCATTGATGTCAGCAATTGTAAGACTGGGGACATGGACGTCATTTCCGCTTGATACTGCCTGTCCGGGATCTTGGGTCGGGATAAACTGCAGGGTTTCAAAATAGTAGTTCAACCTTCCGGTGAGACCGACCACAGCGTCGCCAAGCTCGTAGGAGCTGGTGATTACGCCAGGTTGATCGTCGATCAGGATGGCGCCGGTGCTATCTTGAAAATACTTTTGATTGCGATTGCTTTGTTGGAAGGTGAGGATCGCAGGTGATGTCAGCTGATACACTGTTTGGTTGTCGGCTTCTTGCTGTCTGAGCTCGGCGAGATCGCTCACGCCCACGACAAAGCCGTAGTTTGCGACGACGATGGCGCTGGGCTCATAGCCGTCTGCATATCCTCTGGCTTTGAGGGTGCTGGGGCTATCTATGAGCACCGGGCTTGTGAACAGTGTGGAGCTTTGGTCAGGATCACTACCATCTGTGGTGTAATAGATGCTGGCGCCTTCAGTGCTTGTGCTGATAGTCACGTTTACGGGATCTGCATAGTGTCCGGCGGGAGGATCGAAAGTGGGGTTTGCCACAAACTGCATTCCGCTGCCATAAGCAGTCCAGCTGACGTTGTCGATTGTCACTTGTCGATTGTTTGATCCACCTTGGATGTTACGAATCTCCATGCTGAATTCACCGGGAACGTTTACGCCATTTACTACAAACTCATGGATGGTGTCGTCTCCACCTTGAGGGCTACCAAAGATCTCGGAATCAGCAATCCATATATCGTTGATATACAGAGCCAATTGACGATCTCCGGCACCTGTGTAGGCCTTGCGCATTTGCATTGAGAAGTTTCCGATGCCGCCCTCGATGGGACCGGATACGATCCTGCTGGGGACTTCGCTTCTTCTCAATATCATGCCGTTCCCATCAATGGAATTGTCATTGCTTCCTGCGACTGAGCCGGTCACGTGATAATAGTTCCAAACAACTCCGTTTTCACCTATGAAGTCACCATCAACGTAGTTGGTGCCGGTGTAATCGAAGTTATCAAAGGTCTCGAGTCCTTGCGCCCAAACGGCTACCGCCGCTATCAGGCAAATTGTCAGAGTGATCACTTTTTTCATAATTTCCTCCATGAAATTACGCTGTCTAACTTAGTTCTTCTTATAAATGCTTTCATCATCACCAAAAGGTGCGACTATGCAAAAATCAATAAAGCAACATACAAAAAGCTTCCCGCTAAAAGTATGCTATCGGCACGGTCAAGAATTCCGCCATGACCCGGGATAAGTTTTGAACTATCCTTCACGCCACAATAGCGTTTGAGCATGGATTCCAGCAAGTCACCTAATTGGCCAAAAACGCCGGCAGCCAGCACCAAGATGCCTAGCTCAAGCGCGCTGAAATATCGGAATCCCAATATATAGATTATGGCAGCTATCAGCAACGGAGAAATCACCCCTGCGACAAATCCTTCTAGGCTTTTGCGAGGGCTAATCTGCGTGACTCCACGTCGTTTCCCAAAACGCATGCCAATAAAATAAGCCATTGTATCCACTATCCATATCATCATTATTAAGGCAAGTAAAATCTTCTTAACATTCAGATGCCATGATATGCTCACCAGCATTGCCGGCAATACTGCAGTATAGAATATACCAAATATTGCAGATAAAAGACTCGGTACGCTGAGAGAGAGATCCCAGTTTATGATAAAATAAACTGCGAAAAAAAGCGCGGCAAACCAGAGGATTGCGATCTGATATTGGGGGACTAAGACCCAGAGGCTATAGGTCAAAGGAGCCATAAAAACGAATATCTTTGGGATAATGACATTTTTGCGGCTCATCATTTGCTGATATTCAGATGCTCCGATTATGCTGAGGATCAAAAACGCGATAAAGAGTGGCCAAGATTCATACCAAAGGGCTATGATGAGGATTGGGATAAAGATCAGTGACACGATGATCCGGCTTGCCAATTCCTTCATTGACCTATGCCTCCGAATCTTCTTGTTCGTCTCTGATAATCGAGCAGAGCAAGAAGCATTTCCTTTTTCCCAAAGTCAGGCCATAAGGTCTCTGTGATATAGATCTCAGAATACGCTGATTGCCAAAGCAGAAAGTTTGAAAGCCGCATTTCTCCGCTGGTTCGTATAATGAGATCCGGATCAGGGATGCCGCAACTGTATAAATGATCACCGAAAGTCTCTGGGCTTAGCTCGGATATCTCCTTGGGACTGAGCTTCTTGATAGCCTCGATAATCTCTAGTCTGCCTCCATAGTTGAAGGCAATATTGACTTGCATTCCGGAGTTAGCATGCGTCCGGGCAGCCATCTCGTGGATTTCTTTCAGATAGTCACTATCCAAGCCTTGCTCTGAACCCAAAAACTTGACGATGATATTCTGCTTATTAAGTGTGGGGATTTCCTTGATCAGATGATCTTTTAAAAGCTTAAGAAGACCCTTTATCTCATCTTCGGGTCTATTCCAATTCTCTGTGGAAAACGCATAGAAAGTGACGTATTTAAGATCCAGCTCCACTCCAAGTTCCACTATATTGCGAACAGATCTCGCACCTTGCCGATGACCGTAGAGCCGCGGCCGTTTTCGTTTCTTTGCCCATCTGCCATTTCCATCCATTATAATGCCAATGTGCTTGGGAAGCTTTTGAAGATCCAATCTATCCAAAAGATCTTGATAATCCTTAGCCATTCATCCTCGTTCTGGCACTCATCTTCAGCCATGAGTAGATAAAGGGATCCAGATCTCCATCCATAACCTTGTCAACCTGTCCTGATTCATGGTTTGTGCGATGATCCTTGACCATTTGGTATGGTTGAAAGACATATGAGCGGATCTGATTTCCCCATCCGATATCTGTCTTGGCTGCCTCATTGCTTTTTTTTTCTTGTTCCCTGATATCCTCATAATGCTGATACAGTCGACTCTTTAGGATAGCCATGGCTTTCTCTCGGTTTTGGATCTGAGAACGCTCATTCTGACAGCTCACCACGATGTTTGTGGGAAGATGGGTGATGCGTACGGCAGAATCGGTGGTGTTTACGTGTTGGCCACCGGCTCCGCTGGCTCGATAGGTGTCGATCTTGAGATCTTTCTGGTCAATTTCCACTTCGATGTCGTCATCAAACTCAGGATAGACATAGACGGAGGCAAAGGAGGTCTGCCTCTTGCCCTGTGAGTTAAACGGACTCATCCTGACTAAACGGTGGATGCCGATCTCACTTTTGAGCAAGCCGTAGGCAAACTTTCCCATGATTTCGATAGTCGCGCTTTTGATGCCTGCTTCTTCGCCAGGAAGAGAATCTATGACATTGAAACTATAGCCGTTTGCCTCTGCCCATCTCATATACATTCTTTGGAGCATTTGTGCCCAGTCTTGTGCTTCGGTGCCGCCGGCTCCGGCATGGATAGAAAACAGAGCATCGTTATGATCATACTTATCGTTCAGCAAAGCTTCTATCTCTGCTTTCTCCGTGAAGTGTCGGATCCTTGATAAGGATTGAACTGCCTCTTCAAAGAGCTCCTCACTAAACTCATCATCCAAGAACTCAATGTAGGTTTGCAGCTCGTCCCGGGTGGATTCCAATTGATTGATATGCTCGATATCATCCCGAAGCTGAGACATCTCTTTGCTGATTCTCTTAGCCAAAACCTGGTCGTTCCAAAATCCGGGTGCATTCATCTGAGTCTCCAAGTCTCTGACCTGCATCGACTTTTGATCCAGATCCATTAGTTTGCGGATTTCAGATATCTTTGAGACCAAGTCAATAGCTTCTTTCTTAAAATCTATAAATTCCATTAGTATCCTTTAGGTTATGACCTTCATCCAAAACATAAGAAAGCAGGCTATATGTCAAGCAAAATTCTATCGATGAAGCCTGGTTTTCACAGAATGTGTAGCAGCTACCCCAGAGCTCGGCATAGATTCAGAATCTCATATGCTGCTATCTAGCGAAGCTCGCTGCTTATGCTAAGCTTTTTCACGACGGATTTTTGCGCCGATATTGCCAAGCTTTTCTTCTATCCTATCATAACCTCTATCAATATGATAGATGCGTGATACAGTGGTGCTGCCTTCGGCTACCATGCCTGCTAAGACAAGTGCCGCACTTGCCCTGAGATCGGTCGCCATCACCTCTGCCCCACCAAGATGTGATACACCATTGATCCGGGCTACATTACGATTCATCTGAATGTCTGCTTTCAGACGATTGAGCTCAGCGACATGCATAAAACGATCCGGGAATACGGTGTCTTCCACAAAGCTCACACCATCGGCAAGACACATCAATACCGTGAATTGGGCTTGAAGATCTGTCGGAAATCCTGGATGCGGAAGCGTGATTAGGTTCACTGGCTTGATTTTCTTTGCAGGGCTCACTGTGATCCTATCTTCTTGCACATCCAAATCACAGCCGCTTTCACGCAATTTGTCTATCAGCGGCAATAGATTATCCGGATAGCACTTGCAGATAGTGATGGGATTGCGGGATAATGCCCCTGCGATCATGAAGGTTCCGGCTTCGATCCGATCAGGAATCATTTCCATCTGCACAGGGAAGAGATCTTTGACTCCTTCGATGGTGATGCTGGTGCTGGATCTTCCCGAGATCTTGGCGCCCATTTTACAGAGGAAGTCTATCGTAGAATCCACCTCCGGCTCCATGGCTGCATTGTGCAGATGAGTAGTTCCTTTGGCATATACGGCAGCCATCAGGGTGTTTATAGTGGCTCCCACGGAGGATTTTTCAAAGTGGATCTCTGCTCCTATCAGCTGTGAAGCTGTGGCAGAAATATATCCATTTTCGATCTCGATCTGTGCACCCAGGGCTTCGAGTGCCTTTAGATGCAGATCCACCGGCCTGGTGCCGATAGCGCATCCTCCCGGAAAGGATACTCTGGCTTTGCCGAGCCTCGCAAGCAAGGGACCCAATACATATATGGACGCCCGCATCTTGCTGACCAATTCATAAGGCGCCTCGGGAAAGCAGACATCTTTGCTGTCAATGCTCATGCTGCCATTTTCATATTCGACCCTTGCGCCGATCACTCGTAAAAGGTGCGCCATAGTCTTCAGATCGATGAGATTGGGAACGTTGTTCAAGACCGATTTGCCCGGTGCCAGTAGGCTGGCTGCCATGATCGGAAGGATCGCGTTCTTTGCTCCGCTGACTGTGATCTCTCCGCTCAGATCACGGCTGTGCTCGATGATAAATCTATCCATTAAAAAACCTCATTTAATATTTTCTTTAGGATCAGGAAGCGATCTCGATTTGCCAGATCTCTCCCCTTTTGCAGAATCTCGAATCCACGCTTTTCTGTCAAGCCTATCAATTCATTTTGTTGCGTGGCTCCATGCTCAAAAGCCAGAATGCCATCCACACGAAGAAAATCTTCGGCTTTGGCAAGGATGCGTCGGTAAAAGTCAAGCCCTTTACCTTCTGCATATAATGCTAAGCGTGGTTCATAACATCTCACCATGGCACTTAGTTGATTATATTCATCAGGGGAAATATAGGGCGGATTTGATATGATCAAGTCATATCTATCTTCGAAATCCGGAAATAGATCTGCTTGAACAATCCGAATCGGGGTCTCATGCCTATCAGCATTATGTTTTGCAATCTCAATCGCGGCGGGATCTATGTCGGTCGCAGTGATATCAAGGCTCGGGAAGATGTGTTTCAAAGTGATGCTGATTGCGCCTGAGCCAAGCCCGATCTCTAGTACTTTTTCATTGCCAGAAAGAAGCTTCATGACCGCTTCCAATAGTGATTCGGTGTCATACCTCGGGATTAACACGCGATGATCCACATAGAATTCAAGTCCATAAAACCATGATTTATGAATTATATATTGTGGTGGCTCATGCTCGCGAAGTCGCTTTGCCCAACCTTGAAACAGGGCTTGTTTGGCGGGGCTAAGCTGAGTCTGAAGATCTATCTCACTCGGATTGCAATCCAGCAGTTCACAGAGCAAAAATACTAGATCTTCTCTGCGGAGTTCCTCATTCTCAAGAAAAAGATCACGAACTTTCATCGGGTCCGGGGGCTATCACTTTCTTCCGGATCCAAATGCTTCTGCCTCCATCATCAAAAGACATTTCATCGCTCAAATGATAGAGCATGGCAAGACCACGTCCGTATTCTTTGATATCAAGGATCTGTTCATTGCTGACCATCTTAAGCCAGTTCTCAAAGTCAAAGCCATCCCCTTCATCCCTGACGGTGATCTCGATTTCATTCTTTGTGTTATCGATCGAAAAGGCAAGCTCGACATTGCGACCCCTGATCTTTGGATCTTCAAATCGTTTCTCGATCACTTTGATAAGCTCATCATGTGAGAGTGCCCTCTCTTGGGGATTTAGCCCCAAGGTGCCATGAATATAAGCATTGTAGACCATCTCATCAACACAGACCAAGAGCTCATTTAAGATCTTGGAATCGAGCTTAAAATACTGATGAAGGTATGAGCTGAATATCTTTGATATGGCATATTTTGAAAACTTTGCGGCATTGAGACCAAAGCAAATCTTCACTTTGTCCAATTGGGTGTAAAATTCAGATAAATCATCATGACTTCGTCTTCGGTAGAGCAACTCGCGGATAGAATTGATCATCTGCTTTGTGTTGATTGGTTTACGGATAAAGTCGCTGGCTCCGAGTCGGATAGCCTCGATGAAATAGTCATGTTCAAGATATCCTGTCATCAATATCACATCGATTTGGCGATCAAAATCTTCTCGTACCTTGCTCAGAAATTCAAGACCCGAAATGCCGGGCATTTCAATATCGCTGATCACTAGATCATAGTGCCCATTATGCAGTTTGCGCATCGCGTCGCTGGCATTGTAGGCGGTGTCCACCTTAAACCCGCTGATTCCCAAAATGGACTGCAGCGAATTTACGATGGCTATGCTGTCATCTACGATCAGGATCTGATGATTATCTGACATATTCCATAATCAGCCAAGATTTACTGTGAAAAGCTGGTTCAGCTTCAGCATTGAGAAAAGCTCATAAACGCTGTTTGAGCTGCGTACAACTTCTATGTCTCCACCTTTGGATATGAAATCCTTGTAAAATAAAAGAATCTTGCCGATGCCGGTTGAAGATATGTTTCGGCAATCAAAAAGATCCAATTCAAGCATTTTGGCATCACTCTGCATCACTTCAGTAAGCTTTTCCTGCAGCAGGTGTGCATTTTCGCTGTTCAAAATGCCGTCAATCTTCATTGACGCCACATTGCCACTATAACTAAGATCAATAGTCATGTGTCTTTCCCCTTTATTTTCTTTCAAGAGCACGATCGGTTCATTCAATATACTTGTCAAGATTATTCTGCAAAGCCGCGGATTCTGCGCAGCACTTCGGATTGCACTTGCGCCGGCGCAATCTCATATTTCTTAAACTCCAGGGTGTAGATAGCTCTTCCCTGAGAGAGCGAGCGTATCCGAGTAGAATAGCCAAAGAGTTCTGAGAGCGGCACATCCGCGACTACTTCCTGCTGATATTCATTGTGCCTGCGCATCACTTCTATCCGTCCGCGCTTGGCATTGATATCTGAGATAATATCTCCCACAAAATCATCCGGTGAATGCACTGTAAGCAACATAACGGGTTCCATGATCACCGGCTTTGCTTCTCTGAGCGCACGACTGATCGCCATCGATGTCGCGATCCGGAAAGAGAGTTCATTGGAATCCACAGGATTATGATCGCCATCAATGAGCTCGATCTTGACCCTTTCCACGTTTGAGCTGATCAGGGGACCGTCAGAAAGTGCGTTAAGTGCCGCATCTTCGATGGCTTTTACAAACTCAGCGGGAATCACATCTGCATTTGATTTGTTTACAAAAACATTCTTCTCTTCTTCGGGTAGATCCTTCAAGGCGATGGGGCTAATTCGGAATTTGACTCTTGCGTAGTTTCCTTTGCCGTTCATGTCACGCTGGAATATCTCATCGACGGTCGCCATCTGCGTAATGCTCTCTTTATAGGATACTTGCGGGTTGCCCACATTTGCTTGGACGCCAAATTCGCGCTTGATCCGATCCACAATGATATCAAGATGCAGCTCCCCCATCCCCGAGATAAGGGTCTGGCCGGAATCTTTATCTATATGCACTTTGAAGGTGGGATCTTCTTCCTCAAGACGTGAAAGGGCTGAACTGAGATTGTCCTGATCAGCTTTGGTCTTGGGCTCGATAGCGATGGAAATGACAGAATCCGGAAAGTGCATCTTATTTAGCAATACATCAATGTTGCCATCAGTGATGGTATCGCCTGTGACAAGGTATTTGGGGCCGACCAAGGCTCCGATATCACCGGCGTGCAGAGCATCTTTATCATTTTTCTTGTTTGACATCATCTGCAGAATGCGCGCCACTCTTTCGCGTTTACCGCTGGTGACATTATAGAAGCTTCCCCCTTTTTTGAGGGTTCCGGAATAGACTCTTACATAGACCAACCTGCCCACATACTTATCCACCTGGACCTTAAAAGCCATCGCGACCAATGCTGCCTCAGGATCCGGAGCGAGATAGACGGCTTCATGATCCTCAGGACGATAGGCATGAGTATCGCCCACATCCAAAGGTGATGGCAGAAAATCCACGACAGCATCCAAAAGCAATTGCAATCCTTTGTTCTTCAAGGAGGATCCACATAGGACAGGGATGAAGCCATGCTCAATCGTGGCCTTACGGATAGTTTGGCAGATCAGCTCGGTGGGCACTTCTTCACCTTCAAGAACGAGCATCATCAGCTCATCATCATACTCAGCGATAAATTCCATAAGTTCATTGCGAGCCCGAAGAGCTTCATCGTAATACTCAGACGGGATATTTATATGACGGACGTCACAACCCTGAGTGAGAGGATCGAAGTACCATGCTTGCATCGAGATAAGATCGATCACACCGTCAAAATTGTCTTCTTTACCAATTGGGATATTGATTGCACATGCCTTGGTGGTCAGACGCTCATGGATCATCTGGATCACACGATCAAAATCTGCTCCGACGCGATCCATCTTATTTACATAGGCGATTCTGGGGACCTGATAGCGATCTGCTTGGTGCCAAACCGTCTCAGATTGAGGTTCCACGCCTGCTACAGCGCAAAAAACGCCTACGGCTCCATCTAATACACGGATGGCTCGCTCAACTTCAGCCGTAAAATCTACATGGCCGGGGGTATCGATGATATTGATCTGATGGTCGTGCCATGGACAGCTCACTGTGGCAGAAGTGATTGTGATCCCACGTTCACGCTCTTGTTCCATCCAATCAGTGAATGCATTCCCATCGTGAACCTCTCCCATCTTGTGCAGAAAACCTGTATAGTATAAAATGCGTTCTGTAGTAGTGGTCTTTCCGGCATCTATGTGAGCCATAATGCCGATATTTCGTATCTTAGAAAGCGGATTGTCCGCATCGCTCTTCATAGTAATATCCTTTATCTACTCCATTTATCTGGTTTAGTATTTGAATTGTGTCATTATTTTGAGCTTAGCTATAATGTCCACCAAAAACTTAGTGTCGCGGCATAAGCCAAGCCTATGAACACCTATCTGGACCGAGATAAGCAAAGAAATCAATCAGCATGATTTTGTGCCTAGGATGTTCAGCATTGGCTTGCAAAAGAACGTAGTTCACAAAGCCGTAAGTCTATATTCTTTCACCCCTTGCTGTCTCGACCGGTGAGCGACCGGTGAGCAAGGGATCAGAAGGCCTACAGTATAATGACTTATAGTGCTTTGTTCTGACAAAGAAAATAGCCCCACGTGAAGCGGGGCTATGAGAGTCATATCAGTAATTATCTTGCTATTTTGATGAGTCTTCCGGTTTTTGAGTATGAATCGGACTCCACTCTATATAGGTATACTCCACTATCAACTACTCTGCCACGGTTGTCAGTGCCATTCCAAGAGACATAGCTCTCACCGCTATTGTCACTACGGGTTTTAAAGCTCTGGATCAGCTGTCCCTTGAGATTGAAGATTGAGATGTTCAGCTCTTGATTTGGAGCAGACTTTGTCTTCAATGATGTATTACTCATAAAGGGGTTGGGCATTGCGCTGATTGAGAATTCTGCAGGATTGACCAAGTCTTCATTTGAGGTACCACCCACTTCTATGAAGATGGACGGGCTCGGCTCAGAGAGCATCATGGGGTTGTTAAACAAGCTGCAGATCCAATATTCATATTCACCATCGGGTACATTGGTGT
>CALGPA010000059.1 GCA_937960795.1 uncultured bacterium
CTAAAATAGCGTGCCTACGGCACTCATTAGCCGCATAACTCATAACGCATAACCCGCAAATCCAGAACTCCAGAACTCCAGAACTCCAGATCTCCAGCACACCAACACTCCAAAACTCTAGCACTTCCGAACTCCAGCACTCCAGCACCCTAATTTTACATCGTAAATCGTAGATTGTAGATTCGATTTGCCGCGCCAACTACGAACTAAGAACTACGAACTAAGAACTCTCTAAGTCCTTATTTTCTCACCACTTGCTCACTCGACCGGTGAGCGACCGGTGAGGGAGGCTTGAGCGCGCCATATTTTTCAAGCACTTACGCGCCTGAAAATCCTATCACCAACGTAGGTTCTGATCTTAACATTTATAATGTTATTGATGCAAAATCGTGTTATTGAGAGGACGTTTGGGAAGGATTGTCCCAATGACGAAGTGCTATCTGGAACATGGTCCGGATCCGGGCGTGGAGATCCGCTCAGCATAAATGCTTTCATATGGAAAATCACCGATTTATATTGACACAAAAATGACAGTGTAAAATCGTAGCTGAAGTGGGGCTATAGCTCAGTTGGTAGAGCGAATGGTTCGCAATCATTAGGTCAGGGGTTCGACTCCCCTTAGCTCCACCATTATTTACAAGGACTTAGCAGATATCACATGGGGACAAAGGGAGCTAAGTTACAAATGAGTGACAAATTACCGAATAAAAAAAAGCCCGGCTAGATACCGGGCTTTTGCTTTGGAATTAATAATCTTCAACGAAGAATCCGTATCACACTATAGATCGGCGATCTGAGCGCGGAGCATTTCCGCTTTGAGATTCACCTCTTTCTCTTTTTCTTTTTCTTTTTCCACCACTTCTGCTTTGGCATTTTGCAGGAAGTTTTGGTTTTGCAGCTTACGGCTGATACCGGCAAGTTCTTTCTCGATCTTTTCCAACTGCTTTTGCAGGCGGGCTTTTTCCTGTTCAGGATCGATCAAGCCTGCCAGAGGGATGAAGATTTCGAGATTTCGCACCACCGCGCTGACAGCCGGCTTGGGCTTGGTCACATCAGCGCCGCAGCTTATCTCTTCCACCTTTGCCAATCGGTCCAGATATCCTTGATAGTCTTCAAAGAGCTTATTTTGCGATGTATCAGCTGTGCGCACCACGATCTTTGCCGTCTTAGACGGGGGGATATTGAGCTGTTTGCGTAGATTTCTGATGGCGGTGATGCTCTCTTGCATGAGCCGCATCTCATCGTCAATCTTGGGATCAATAAGGTGCTCATCGGCTGTGGGGAAGCTCGCGATGATCAGTGCTTCTTCCGGCATTGGGAAGATCTCCTTGATCTTTTGCCAGATCTCTTCTGAGATAAAGGGCATGATCGGGTGCAGGAGTCTCATCCCGGCTTGCATCACATCCAGGAGCACATACTTGGCTGTGAGCTTGCCCTCTATGGGGGCGTCATCTTTGAGGCGGTCTTTGCTCAGCTCGATATACCAGCTGCAATATTCATCCCAGAGAAACTGGAAAACGCATTGCGCGGCGTCATTGAGGCGCAGGTTTTGATAGTGCTCAGAGGCTTCCCGGCTCACTTCTTGGAGGCGGGAGATGATCCAGCGATCAGCCAGCTCCAGTTGCAGATCTTCCTTGGCAGGCAAGCCTTCGATGGATTCCACATTCATCATGATAAAGCGGTAGGCATTCCAGATCTTATTGGCAAAATTGCGTCCTCCTTCGAGGATATTGTCGCTATATGCCACGTCCGCGCCCTTGGGGGTATTGAAGATCATCGAAAATCTCAGAGCGTCCGCACCCACATGATTGATAATATCAATTGGATCCGGTGAATTGCCCAGGGATTTGCTCATCTTGCGACCGATCTCATCGCGCACAATGCCGTGCAGGAGCACAGTGTCAAAGGGGATCATCTTCTTGAAATGAAGCGTGCTCATGATCATGCGAGCCACCCAGAGATAGATGATCTCCGGAGCGGTGATCAGCACTTGAGTGGGCAAAAAGCGCTGAAGATCTTCTGTTTCATCCGGCCAACCCATCGTGGAGAAGGGCCAGAGCCAGCTGGAAAACCAGGTATCCAGAACGTCTTCATCTTGGCGTAGCTTTGTTGATGAGCATTTACTGCAAATCTCAGGCTGTTCTTTGGCGACCATCATCTCGCCGCAATCCTCACAATAGAAAGCGGGAATGCGATGTCCCCACCAGATCTGACGGGAGATGCACCAATCCCGGATATTGTTCATCCAGTGCATATAGACCTTGGTCCAGCGCTCAGGCTGGAAACGGATCTCGCCGGAATCGACCTTGGCGATAGCTTCGCGAGCCAGCGGCTCCATCTTCACAAACCATTGATCTGAGAGATAGGGCTCGATCACGGTGTCACACCTATAGCAGTGTCCCACAGCGTGTTCGTGATCTTCAGTGTCTGCCAGGAGCCCCTGCTCTTGCAGCATAGTCAGGACTTTTTTGCGGGCTTCATAGCGATCCAGCCCGGCGAATTCTTCCCCGGCTTCTTCGTTCATGACGCCGTGTTCGTCAATCACCAAGAGCTGAGCCAGGTCGTGGCGTCTGCCGATTTCGAAGTCATTGGGATCGTGGGCGGGAGTCACTTTTACACAGCCGGTGCCAAAATCTTTGTCCACATAGTCATCCGCGATCACGGGGATTTTGCGCCCGGTGAGCGGGAGTATGAGATCCTTGCCGACAAGATCTTGATAGCGTTTGTCGGAGGGATTGACGGCTACTGCCACGTCTCCGAGCATGGTTTCAGGGCGAGTGGTGGCAACGGTCACGCGGCCTTCACCATCGGAATAGGGATAGTGGATATGCCAGAGCTTGCCTTTTTCGTCGCTGTGTTCCACTTCGTCATTTGCCAATGCGGTGACGCAACGCGGGCACCAATTTATGATGTATTTTCCTTTGTAGATGAGACCATCTTCATAGAGGCTGACAAAGACCTCTTTCACGGCGCGAGAGAGCATCTCGTCCATGGTAAAACGCTGGCGCGACCAATCGCAGGATGCGCCCAAGAGCTTGAGCTGATCGATGATGATGCCGCCTTTTTCGTGTTTCCACTCCCAGATCTTTTCCACGAGCGCTTCGCGTCCGATCTGATGGCGGGTCTTGCCTTCTTTGGCAAGCTGTTTTTCGACCATGTTTTGGGTGGCGATTCCGGCATGATCAACCCCCGGAAGCCAGAGGGTGGGACGGCCTTGCATGCGCCTAAACCGGACTACGACATCTTGAAGGGTGTTGTTTAACACGTGTCCCATATGCAGGATTCCAGTCACATTGGGTGGAGGGATCAGGATCGTGAAGGCTTCGCCTTCGCCACGAGGGGCAAAATAGCCCTTCTCATCCCAGTGCTGATACCATTTTTTCTCAATTTCCTGTGGTGAATAGCTTTTACTGATGTCCATTGTATTTTCCTTCTTTGTGTCGTTTCTTGCCTGAAGCGCATATCTCTCAAGCAGATACCACTTCAGATAGGGGCGAAATTCTGTCAATGGCTTTTTGCCCGGGCACAAAAAACCGGGGGCTTCTCACCCCCGGAAATGACTGCTCTGTTTAGTCGGCGGGAGCAGGCTCGATGAGCTTGCCCATGAAAAGGATCTGCCGGCTGGGGCGGTGGATGATCATTAAGACGAATGCTCTATCCGCACGGAATACGGGGATCTCGGATGGTGGCTGGAAGCTGGTGACCGCAAAGGATACATCCGTGGCAGCGGCAGCTTCACTGCCCTCTTCTTTGACTTCCAAAAAGGCTTTGTGCGAGATGGAGGAGATATAGAGATTGCGTGCCTTATCCACGCTCATGATTCCAGAGAAATCCGCCAGATCGGGATCAAAGGCGCTGCGCATGCCCAGGCTTTGGAAGCTGTCTCCGAGCGCATCGAGGCTTTCTTCCATCCTGAATCGAGGGATAAAGACACGGGTTTCTTGGATCTTCAAAGCATCCATGAGCTTATCAAAGAGCTCTTCATCCAGCTCTTTTTCAAGAGTTTCCATCCTCTCGGGCAGGATCATTACCATGCTCATATCTTCGGCTGCATAGGGCATTTCGAGGATCTCATAGCCGGGGATCTTGCCATAGCCAAATCTGGCCTTTTGATGCATCATGTCGATCATCATGGTCTTCTGACGATTCGGATCCAGGTAGAATCTGTCTTCACGAGTATCTTTTGGGGAAAACTTTTGTAGCCAATCTGCCTTGAAATAGACGGCATTTATGAGCACGATACCGTCGCCGATCTTCTCGAGCTTGGCTTTTGTCATCATGTCCCGAATGCGATCATTGGTGGCTTTAGAGACAAATTCATTGATGAAGTCGCTGCTCTCTTGCGCTTTGCTAAAATCCAGGTTAAAGAGTTCTGCGGCAAAGGATTCTCTGAGCAGATTGATGTATCCCCTCTTGAGATACGGTGCATTGGGCGCGGCAGAAAAGATGGCATTTGCCACATTGAGCTCGAGCGGATTCTTCTCGGCATAGGACAGTAGGTCAGCTTGGTTTTTGCCCAATATCCGGTGCTGATCATCCGGGCTTTGGCTATAGCCCATCACTTCGGCTATTTCATCAGCAGTGGCACCTTTGGCTCCGCTATAGGTCATGCCCAAGGCGGCATTGATGCTATATGGAGAAAAGAAGATGTTCCCCGGCTTATGATTTAGCTCCCGAAAGAGCTTGAAGCTGAAATGATTGCTCTGCGTGGCGGCGTAATCACCGACTTCTGCGGCGGCAGCTTGGGCGGAAGTGAGTCCTGAGCCCGCTGAAGGGGTTTGGGCTGTAGCATCTTCCATTTGGGGGCTATCGATAGGGGATTCAGCTTTGTTTTTACTGCAGGCTGACACAAAAATGATCAGCGCTATGATGGCAGATATGAAGATTATCCTAGGCATTGTTCCTCTCTTTTTTATGTCCAATATTTTCTATCCAGACTGCGATACTGGATCGCCTCTGAGATGTGATCGCTATTAAGCTTTGACTCGCCTTCCAGATCCGCAATAGTGCGTGCGACCTTGAGGATGCGGTCAAAGACTCGGGCGGAATAGCCCAATCTGTCTATGGCATTCTGCATTAAGGCATGCGAGGGCTTGTCCAAAGTGCAATGTTCGCGCAGCATCTTGCTACTCATCTGGCTGTTGTTGAAGATCCCGCTTTGGGCAAAACGCCGGTGCTGGATCTCACGAGCGGCATTTACCCTCTTTCGGATATCAGCTGATTTGTCGCCTGTCGGCAATGCAGCGAGATCGGCATATGCCACGGTGGGCACCTCCACATGGATGTCTATCCTATCCAAGAGCGGACCCGAGACCCGATTGCGATATCTGACAATGGAGCCGCTATCGCAGCTGCAACTGTGATTTGGTATCTTTGCCCCATAATAACCACAGGGACAGGGGTTCATGGAGGCGATCATCATGAATTCTGCCGGAAAACTGAGGCTGGTGGTGGCGCGGGCAATGGTGACCATCCCATCCTCCAAAGGCTGACGCAAGACCTCCAGGACAGTGCGCTTAAACTCCGGCAACTCGTCCAGGAAGAGCACTCCGCGATGAGACAGGCTTACCTCTCCCGGCTTGGGAAAGGCTCCTCCTCCGATCAGTGCTACATCGCTGATAGTGTGGTGCGGGGCTCGGAAGGCTCTGGTGGTCAGGATGCCATTCTTGAAGTCTTTGGAAAATCCCGCGACGGAATGGATTTTGGTGGCCTCGAGGGCTTCGTCCAAGGTCAGCTCAGGCAGGATGGTGGGCACACGGCGGGCGAGCATGGTCTTGCCGCTGCCGGGAGGCCCGATCATCAGGAGGTTGTGTCCGCCTGCCGCGGCTACTTCGAGCGCGCGCTTGACCTGATATTGCCCCTTCACATCGTGCATATCGACTGGGAAATCATTGAGCACGGAGAAGATCTTGTCACGATCCACCTTGGCGGGCTCGATGGTGGCCTCACCACGCATGTATTGCACGGTCTCCCAAAGGGATGTGACCGGGATCACGGTGATGCCGTCGATGATGGCGGCTTCATCGGCATTTTCATGTGGGACAATGAGGGTCTCGACCCCGTCCCGCTTTGCAGCGATCGAGATCGGCAAGACCCCGTCCACGGCGCGAACATTGCCATCCAAAGAGAGCTCGCCCACGATGGCAATCTGTCGGAGCATGGGCTGCGGAACTTGGGCATTGTTCATCAAGATGGAGATGGCTATCGGCAGATCCAAGGATGACGAATCCTTTTTGATGTCTGCGGGGGCGAGATTGATCGTGTAGCGCCCTGTGGCATATGGAAGATCACTATTGCGAAGCGCGGCAAAGACGCGGTCTTTGCTCTCTTTCACGGAGTTTGATGGCATGCCTACGATATTTACATTGTGCTGCATCACTCCATCACGATCACATTCTACGGAAATCTGCAAAGCGTCTATTCCCAAAGTGGTGTATGTGAGTGCGATTCCGACCATTAGATTATCCTTTTCGAGATCATTGTTGCTTTTTGGCAATTGATTTGATCTTAAGCGGATAGTCAAGCTTTTTCTTGGGAGATCTGATCTGAGGCTTGACGAACGGGCTCTGCTGAGATAAAAAGCTTTGGATGGCATGATTCTTGCATCATCTGGGCATATAAATCGTTAGATAATGGAGGATTTATGCATAGATGTCTTAGAAATAGCAAGGCACTGATCATGATAGGCATAATCATCATGTTTAGCCTGTCTTTGGCTGCAGAATTTGTGCATCCGACTACTGCCGTGGAGCTTGCGGCAAACTGGATGAACTACTGGCAGAGCGAAAAGAGCTTTGCTATCAAAGAAGTTTTGGAGTACAGACAAGAGGATATCCGCCGCAGTGATCTCAGAGGGGATTTTGCACAGGATCATCCCGAGCTATATATAGTTTATTTTGAGAATGGGTCTTTTAGTGTGGTGCCGGCAGATGACAATCTCCGCCCCGTCTTGGCATATTCTTCTCTTCCCCTCAGTGATGCATCCGAGATGCCACCTGCATTTAAGATGTGGCTGGAATTCTATGCTCAGGACGTGCGTTATGTGCGTGAAAGCGGCGATGAGTTTCCTGAGAATCGTGCGATGTGGGATGATCTGGCAGCGGCTCAATTCCGCAATGCTGATCGGGATCGGGAGATTAGCCCGCTTTTGAAGACCCTCTGGAACCAAAACTGGCCATACAACGAGCTGTGCCCGGAAGACGCTGACGGTCCCGGCGGCAGGGTATATGTCGGTTGTGTAGCGACGGCTATGGCGCAGGTGATGAAATATTGGAATTCCCCCATCACGGGAGTGGGCTCAAAGACTTACTATGCATATCCTTATGGATATCAAACCGCAAACTTCGGCGCTACTACCTATCTTTGGGATGAGATGCCAAACAGCGTCGGCAGTTCAAACATCCCGGTGGCAACGCTTTCGTATCACGCCGCCGTGGGAGTGGAGATGGGCTTTTCTCCCAATGGCTCGGGCTCAAATGGCACTCGCGCCCGCGCTGCTCTCAGAGACTATTTCCGCTATCCAAATGCAAGCTACGTTCGTCGAGACGACTATGCCTCCAGCACTTGGGAAAACATGCTAAAGGCTCAGCTCGACAATGGAGTCCCGATGTATTACAGTGGGATGGACACCGATGCCGGGCATGCTTGGAACTTGGATGGATATCAAGGATCAAACTATTTTCACTTCAATTTTGGCTGGGGCGGCTCTTATAACGGCTATTACTACCTCACGTCCATCACTCCCGGCAGCAACAACTTCAATTCCAGTCAAGCTGCCATCACAAATGCAATCCCCCAAGGCTATAGCATGGCGGATCCCCGCATCCAGATCGTGGCAGAAAATTGCCAGGCAGGCGATCCCTTCAGACTGTCAATGACCACCTATCCCGTCTTGGGTTCATGGGATATTCAGAACTATGATTTCACTCTGTATTACGAAGTTGGGCAAGTGGAATATCTGGGTGTGAGCCTGGATGGCACCATCTCGGAGGGGGGAGATATTGTGGTGGATGCGTCCAACCCCGGATACGTCCAAGTCTCATGGAATCGCAGCGAAGCCCTCTTTGGCGGCGGGAAGCTGATTGATTTCAACTTCCGCTCGATCGAACCCGGCACAAACTATTTTGGCACCATCGACATGGCATATGAGGGCACAATTCTGCAAAATGTCGAGCCTCTATTGATGGACGTTGATGCTCCTGTGGCAGACCTGGAAAGCTCCACGATCGCCATGACCAATGCCATGCACATCGGGCACAATCAACTCGCTACTATCCGCATGAATAGCAGCTATCTGCCGCCTTCATGGAATGTCACTCACTACGATTTCCGCCTTGCCTTTGATCCCGATTTGGTGGAATTTGCAGATTTGGATTTTGAGGGATGCATCAGCGTGGAAGACGCAGATATCAGCATCGATGTCTCTGAGCCGGGGATCCTGGAAGTGAGTTATGATAGTGATGCAGCCATCAGCGGGATCAATATTCCGCTTGTCAAGATCCTGTTCCGTGCGATCGGTAATTCTGCCACTGCGCAATTGGTAAATGTGACCCTAAGTGACTTTTATTACAATGACACCCAGATCACCAGCACTTCCAATGCCATCATCGTGCTGTCCCCGGTGACTTCTATAGACGAAGAAATCCCGGCAGCCGTCAGCAGCTTGGCAAATTATCCGAATCCCTTCAATCCGACTACGAGCATAGACTTTTATCTGGCGCAGTCAGGGAAGATCGATGCAGCCATCTACAATCTGCGTGGACAAAGGATTTTCACACTGCATGAAGGTGAGATGAGATCCGGCAATCACCGCTTTGTCTGGAGTGGCACGGACGACCAAGGACGCGAGCTCAGCAGCGGAATCTACCTGATCCGCATCACAGGAGCAGAGAGGCAGCTTACCAAGAAACTGAGCTTGGTCAAGTAAACAAAACTTAAGACCCCAAGATAAAGCAATGCAAGATCTTGGGGTCTATCTTTTAATTTTCTTCCATCTCCTGATAGCAGTAGACTCTGTCTCTGCCATCACGCTTTGCCCGATATAATGCCTTATCCGCTTCATCAACGATGTCTTGGCGCTTGACCTCACCTTTGTGATGGGAGATGCCAAAGCTGAGTGTGATCTCGATGGGCTTGTCCTTCCAACTGAGTTCCAGATCCGAGACTGCCTTGCGGATGCGCTCTATGACGATTCCCGCTCCAAAGCAATCCGCTTCGGGGAGGATGAAGAGAAATTCCTCTCCGCCCCAGCGCCCCACGACATCCGTCAGGCGAAGAGATTCCCGCATGACCCGAGATAGCTCTTTGAGCACCATATCGCCGCATTCATGGCCATAAGTATCGTTGACCAGCTTGAAGTGGTCGATGTCTCCCAGCGCCACAGATAGTCCCTTGTCGCCGCGCTTGCTGCGCTCGATCTCATAGGCAAGGGAATTGTCGATTACGCGGCGGTTGTAGAGCCCGGTCAGGGGATCGTGACGTGCCAGCTTCTCCAATTCTTTGAATGCGTGTTGCAATTCCAGATTTGCTTGCGAGAGCTTGCCGTTTGTCTCGCGCAGCTCCATCTCTGCCTTCTTTTGCGGATCGATATTCACGAAGACACCCAATAGCCCGCAGACATTGTCATCAGTATCGGTGATGACGCTCACGCTCAGATCAGCCCAGAAAATGGTGCCGTCTTTGCGAAGATATCTCCTGGTCAGGCGCATAGACGGTATTTCACGATTGATCAACCTGCTGAAGTTTTCCTCACTGCTGTCTTGCTCCAAAAGCGGTGTGAGGGCTTGCAGATTGAGATTCATGGCCTCTTCCCGGCTATAGCCGGTAAATTCACACCAAGCCGGATTCACGGCCGTGTATTTCCCCTGAAGATCCGTAATCCCGATCGCCGCAACGCTGGAATTGAAGATCTTGTTGTATAACAAATCTGTGCTCAAGTTCTGCATTTTTCCTCCTCAAAGCAGAGGGGATCACGAGCATAATCGCAATCCCCAAGCAGTGTATTTTCTAAGACGACATCCTATGCTTCTTCCGGAGCAGAGAAGCTGCGGGCAGAGAGCTCACGATCGATCATCATGATGCCGTGCCCGTTTTCGCCAACCATCTTGAGCATGTTTACGATGCGATCCACGGATGCTTCTTCCTCGACCTGTTCGTCCACATACCATTGCAGGAAGCTGCGAGTGGCATGGTCGTTTTCTTTGATAGCCAGATCCATTAGCTCGTTGATGCTCTTGGATATGAATTTCTCATGCTCCAGCGCCATCGAGAAGGCCTTGAGCGGATTTTCAAACTCCACCGTGGGCTCTTCTATGGCTTTGAGGCGCACCTTCGCTCCGCGTTCGATGAGATAGTTAAAGAGCTTCATGGCATGAAAATGCTCTTCTTTGCTCTGGGCGTCCATCCAGTTTGCCATACCATCCAGGCTTTGGTCTGCTAACCATGCTTGCATGGAGATATACAGATATTCCGAAAAGAGTTCCTTATTGATCTGTTCGTTTATGGCATCAGTCATTTTTTTGCTGATCATTTTTCCTCCTGTTTTGCTTTAATATCTTCGGATAATATGAATTGGATGCTTACCAGGTCATCCGCTGATGGGATATACTGGTGTTTGATGGGATTGAGCATGTCAAATCCGCATTCTTTAGGATCTCCCAGCATCTGCTGCAAGATCGGGATGCTCTGCCCGCCCCATCCATAGGAGCCAAAAGCCAGTCCTATGCGATCCTTGGGCGAGAGACCTTTGAGATAGTACAAAAATGCTGCGACCGTAGGCAAGATCGATGAATTAAGCGTGGGTGAGCCTACCGCGATGTATCTGGCGTCGATCACGTCCGTCATGATGTCAGAGATGTGATTTGTCTGCAGATTGAGCAGCTTGGCGCGGATGCCGAGCTCTTCAAAAGCTTCGTGGATCGCCACTGCCATCATCTGGGTGGATTTCCACATCGAGTCATAGATCACCAAAGCACGCTTTCGATCCGAGACATTGTATGCCCAATCCTTGTATCCGGCGAGGATCATGGAGATGTTCTCCTCTGTCCAGATCAAGCCGTGACTGGGGCAGATCATCTTGATGGAGAGTGGAGCTGCCAGGTCCAGAACCTTTTGGACTTGCTTGGAATATGGCAAGACGATGTTTGCATAATACTTTTTGGCTTCTTCCATCACGATGCCGATGGGCATTTCATGGACAAAGCGCTCACTGGAAGCGATGTGCTGACCAAAACCATCATTTGAGAAGAGTATCTCCTCTTCAGGACAGTAGGTAAATTGGTTGTCCGGCCAGTGCACCATGGGAGTGGTGATGAAGCTGAGGCTACGCTTGCCGATCTTGATGCTATCCCCGGTCTTGATCTCCTCGAAGTTCCAGTCCTCTTTATAATGCAGCTTGAGGCCTTTGATGCCTTGCCCGTTGGTATAAATCTTGGCGTTTGGGATCAACTTTTGCAGCATGGGCAAGCCGCTGGAGTGATCCATCTCCACATGGTTTTGGATGACGATGTCGATCTTCGCAGGGTCGATGACATCCTTGATGCGGGCTATCATTTCGTCGTATAGATAGTATTTGACATTGTCGATTAGGGTGATCTTTTCATCTATGATCAGATAGGCATTGTATGTAGATCCACGTTGAGTGAGATATCCGTGGAAGTTCCTTAGATCCCAGTCTATTCCGCCTACCCAATAGATGCCTTTCTTCAATTCTACTGCTTTCATCAGCTATGCTCCTAAATATCTTTCATTTGCTTTTCGGCAATCCGAAAAACCCATACTTACAGTATACATTGTCAGGCAGGAAAATCAAGCAAAATCTCACCGAACTGCCGAGAAGAGGTCGATTAAGCTCAGCGGGCGAGGCGCAAGATCTTTCCGGGATAGCTGCTGCTAATGGTGTCGGTGCGGTATGGCAGGATCCTGGTTGAGGTGATTGAACCGACAAAGCTGAGCTGGGGATCTTCGGGGCGATACCACTCGGTAAATCCCGGATCCGCCATGAGATCGGCAAGATCAGCGCTCATGACTAAGAGATTGTCCTCTTCATCCAGCCGATACTCGATATCCCCGATACGGATCAGATCCTTTCTCCCCGTGCCCAAGACGCGATATAGCCCCGGACTCAGCCCCGCGACCGCCGCGTCTATATACACCATCGCCCAGACGATTTCTTCATTACCCGGATTGGCAATCACCGCAAAATAGCCATGCCGCTGAGTACCCAAAGCAGCTGACAAGGGAAATCCTCCCCCGGCCGTCTGAATCCCCGCATACATTCTCGATTCTGAATATGCGAAGTAGGCTGCCGTGATCATCAGATCCGGATCAATCCCACTTTGAGGATTCACCCGTGAGATCTTCCCCAGTTTTGCCAAAGAGGGCAAGGCCTCTTTTGAGTGATATCTGCCCCTAATCTCCCCGGTTTCATAAGCTGATAAAGACCGGGGATTAAGAGACAAAACCAGCATTGCCAGCGCAAAGAGAGCAGCACGACTTCTCAATGGGAGATATCCCTATAGTTCTTTGCTGCTATAGAGGTTAAAGCTGATCCGAGCCGATTCGTAGATGGTGGGCAAGCCCGAGCCCGGATGAGTGCCGCCTCCCACCAAATATAGGTTTCGCAGCTCTTCAAACTTGTTCCGAGGACGCAGATAGAGCATCTGATCCAAGCTGTGCGCGAGATTGAAGGTAGCGCCGTAGAAGACATTGTAGTCGTTTTGCCAATCATCGGGTGTGATCACTTTCTCTTCTTCGATGATCTCTTCCAGATCCTCAAGACCGGGCATGTTTTCTGAGATGAGCTTTATCACCTGATCTCTGACCCGCTCTTTCTCCCGTTGCCAATTGATCCCGCTCTTGAGATTTGCCACAGGCACTAGGACATATAGTGCAGATTTACCTTCTGGAGCCAGTGTAGGATCCAGTGCGGAAGGGTTTTGCAGATAAAAGGCGGTGTCATCATGCAGCTTCTTGCGATCAAAGATGTCTTCCACATTATCACGATAGGACTCGCTAAAGCGGATATTGTGATGCGGAAGGTCCACCTTGCGACTGACTCCCAGATACAGCATAAAGGTGGAGCAGGAATACTTCATCCTCTTAAGCTTTGAGCGGCTATACTTCCTCAGTGTGCCGTGTGGAAGCAGGCTGCTCATCGCGTGGGCAAAATCCTCATTGATGAAGACGGCATCGCCAAAATGCTCTGTGCCATCCGCCAAGCGCAAGCCCTTGACATCATTGCCATCCAGGATCATCTCCTTGACTTCGCTATTCAGCTCGATCCTACCGCCATCTTCTTTGACGATTTTCGCCATCGCGTCTGAGATCTTGGAAAGCCCGCCCATCACGTGGTAGATGCCCTCGTGATGTTCCACAAACGGGATGATGGTAAATGCAGCGGGACAGTCCCAAGGCGACATCCCCAGATATTTGGATTGGAATGTGAAGCTGAGGCGAAGCTTCTCGCTCTTGAAGTAGTGCCCCAATTCCCCATATAAGGATTTGCCCAAAGACATGATTGGGATCGCTCCCAAAAAGTGTTTGGACACCATGCTACCGGGCGTGGCGTAAGGAATCTTCAAGCAGGGCAAAAGCCTGTCATAGCGTGTCTTCTCGCGCTTTACAAATCTCGCCAGGCCTTCCTCTTCCCCGGGAAAGAGCCGCGCGACATCCTCTTTCATATCATCAAGATTCTTGCGTACATCGAGATGAAAATCCGGAAAATAGAGACGATACATGGGATCCATCTCCACCGTCTGAAGATAGTCCTCCGTCTTCCGCCCTACCAGTTGGAAGATCTCATCTAGGATAAACTTCATCATCAAGAACGTGGGACCTGTGTCAAACTTGTAGTCTCCCAGATCAATGCGGGCATTGCGTCCGCCCACCCGATCCGCCTTTTCGAAGACCGTGACATCATATCCATGATGCTGCAAAAGCATCGCCGCAGTGAGCCCTCCCGGACCCGCTCCCAGCACAAGGACTTTCTTCTTGTCGTTCATAAAAATACTCCTAATTCTTGCATAATACCAATCTAACGCATTTTCTTGTTATAAAAAGCATAATCTATGCTCAGCCTGCAGCGCGGCAGTTTTTACTTGTCGGATTTGCCATATCTGCTATTATGTGTCTGAATAGATCAACCCATCTTCAAGGAGACAATATGGCCTCAAGGATCGGAACCAAAGACTACCTGATGACACAGCTTAGCGAGCTTCCCGGCGCTTATGCGCGCAAGATGTTCGGAGAATATGGCATCTACTATCAAGACAAAGTCATTGGCATGCTTTGTGATGATCAGCTGTTTGTAAAAAACACAGTAGCCGGCAGAGAATATCTGCAAGCCCCCCAAATGGGTGCCCCCTACCCCGGAGCCAAAGAACACTTTCTCATCCCCGAAGATGATTGGGAAGACGCCGGGTGGCTGATCAAACTCTTCATCCTCAGCGAACCCGAGATCAAGGCTCCCAAAAAGAAGAAAAAGAGCTAGTCAGCGCTGACATTCCGGACAGAAAAAGCTGGATCTCCCCGCCAGGCGCAGGTTTTCCAGATCATGCCCCAAAGGACACTGCTGCTTTTGGTAGACCTTTAGGAATCTCTGAAATTCTCCGCTTTTGTCGTCGATCTGCCGATAATCCGAGATACTGGTGCCGCCCACGGCTAAGGCTTCTTTTAGGACATCCTTGCTGTATTGAACGATCAGTTCGGCTTGCTTGCGAGTGATCTTGCCGGAAGCTTTCTTGGGACGCAGCCCCGCTCGATAGAGCACTTCGCAGACGTAGATGTTGCCCAAACCCGCCACTATGCGCTGATCCAATAGCAGATTCTTGATGGGAGCACTGCGCCCACGCGTCTTTTGATAAAGATATTCAGCATCAAAATCCCCGGTAAGCGGCTCCGGTCCGAGCTTTGGCAAAAAGCTCTGAAGATTGGCCGTTCTCAGCAATGTGATCTTGCCAAATGTGCGCGGATCTATAAAGCGCAGAATGCTGCCATCATCCAGCTCAAGACGTGCCCGCTCATGGCGGTGAACCTCTCCGGGATGCGGCTCAAAGACCAGTTTCCCCGTCATCCGAAGATGCACAATCAGGCTGATCCCTCCGCTAAAATACAGGATCATATACTTTCCGCGACGCTGAGCTGATTCAAATGCCGCGGGGAATGGATCATTATCAAGCGTGGAGTCATGAATCACGGTTCCCGGATAGAACGACTCAAGCGCGAACAATAGTCTGCCGCTCAGCACGCGGATCACGCCATCTAGGACGGTCTGCACTTCCGGAAGTTCCGGCATCAAGCGCCCCCTTCCAGATTGCTCAGATATTTGTGGATATGATGCGCTGCCATCGCTCCATCGCCGACCGCTGTCGCCACTTGACGCAATGCGCCCTCTTGCACATCTCCCGCAGCCCAGACACCTTCGATAGATGTCTCTTGGTGTCTTCCGGTGATGACATAGCCATCCTGCAGATCTATCTGCCCCTCAAAGAGCTTCGTATTTGGAATGGCGCCGATAAAGACAAAGAGCCCATCCACTTCAAGATCAAATGTTTGCCCACTTTCTTTGTTCTTCAGCTTCAGCTTGCGGGGCTCACTGCCAAAATGGATCTCGTCAACCACAGTGTCTGTGACAAGCTCAATCTTGGGATTTGCCTTCACGCGGTCGATGATGATGGGATCCGCCGAGAAGACATCACGCCTATGGATGAGATAGATCTTGGCAGCATACTTTGCCAAAAAGAGAGACTCCTCCAAAGCAGTATTTCCTCCCCCCACAACCGCCAAGGTCTTATCCGGATAGAAGGGACCGTCGCAAGTAGCACAATATGAGATGCCTCGTCCAGCATATTCCGCTTCTGAATCTATGCCGAGTTTGCGCGGAGAGCTCCCGGTGGCGATCAGGATCGCACGTGCCTTAAGCACTTGAGCGGGCGTGCTCACTTCCTTGATCGCGCCTTGCAGCTTCACGTCTGTCACTTCCGTGCTCATGATTTTGAGCCCAAAGAGGCGCGCCTGACTTTCCATATCCTTGGCGAGCTTCTTGCCCAAGACCGGCTCCGGAAAGCCCGGATAGTTTTCCACCCACTCGGTATTTGTTAATTGCCCGCCGGAGACGGGAGACTTTTCGATCATCAGCGTATCCAGCTTATAACGAGCCGCATAGAGCCCTGCCGTGAGTCCGGCAGGACCACCGCCGATGATGATCAGATCATAGATCGAGGCCTCATCAGCGGCATCCGATAAATTGAGATTGAAGTCCAGCATCAGAGCGCTTCCTTGATCTTTGAGATCAGCATTTGCTCCGGAGCAGCCCCCTCCTGATACCACTTCTCATTGATCGTCGTGCGAGGCACTCCCTGTACTGCGTATTTCTGTGCCAAATGCGGAAATTCCGAAATCTCCACCATATCTGCCTTGACCTTGTCGCTATAATACGCCATCTGCTGTGCCAATATCACCGCTTGAGGACAATATGGACAGGTGGGCGTCACAAAGACCTGCAAATGCACATCCTTCTTCAGGCTATCCAAAAACTTGGTCGCATCAGCACTTAAACGATGGACCCCGGTAGAAACCAGCAGGATCGCAGAAAGCAAAGACGAAAATTCATATCCCGCAGGAATACCGTAAAACCGAATCCCAAAATCCTTCTCTCCCATCACTGCGATGGCAGGTATCTTGTCCACTTGAAAGCGGTCTACCACTTCCTGATCACTTTCAAAATTGTGAATCTCAAGCTTCAAAAGATCACTTGTGCTCACCACTTCTTCCAAAAGCTGATGGGTTTCCTTGCAGTAGTTGCACTCAAGAGCTTGAGTAAAAAGCACCAAGCGCACTTCATTCTTCATATTTTGCAGCGCTTTTTTCACGTCTGCCAGCACTTCTTCATTGAGTATGGGCATTGTTTCCTCCATTTTCTTTAACTCTAAAAAACAATATAATAAACATTCCTGCCCTGGCAAATCTTTCTTTTGACACCCATGGAATCACAGGAAATAACTGCTTGATTTATGATAAGAACGGCTTATCTTTTCAAGGAAGAAAACAGACTCCAAAGAAAAAGGTTGACTAAGCCTATGGAGCATAAATTGTGTATTCATACTTAATAATATTATGTGTATTGGAAGAGGAAAAAGAGATTGAACAGACTCCGATTTTGCCCCACCACAAAGGCGTTGCTTCTTGCACTTGCCATGCTTTCGGGAACCCTTTATGCCCGTGGGATGAGCGAAGAATATAATCAGCTCAAAGATTGGCAGTTGCCACAAACGGCAGTCTCGATGGAGGATCTCGCCCTTGAAGATGGCTTTTTGCGCAGGAATGACGAGCCTTTTAGCGGTTTGGCATATGAGCTGTACCCTGAGGGAACTCTCTATAGAGCAGCTCAATACAAAGATGGCAAGCTAAATGGAATGACTTTTTTGTGGTACCCCGATGGGAGCCCGCAAATGAGCGCCGGCTACAAGGCGGGTGCCCTACATGGCAGATTCCAGGGCTGGTATCCAAACGGCTCGGTGATATACGACATGTTTATCAACCGCGGTGCCTATGGGCTGGATCTGCTATCTGACGAGGATCAATCTCGCCGACGAGAAGAACAGGAAACATATGAACAAGAAGGAAATACAGATGATGGTACCCGTGAGTAAGCGACACAGTGCCTTAAGCTTTGCCAAGATGAAGGATCGCGGAGAGAAGATCACCATGCTCACCGCCTATGATTTTGCCAGTGCCGGGGCTGTAGCCGCCACAGATATTGACATCATCCTCGTGGGAGATTCCCTGGGGATGGTGCTTTTGGGATATGATGGCACTCTGCAGGTGACGATGGAGGACATGATCTCCCATTCTGCGGCTGTGCGTCGGGGTGCGCCAAATAAATACATCCTGACCGATATGCCCTATATGAGCTATCACTTGAGCAATCGTGAGACTCGGGTCAATGCTGCCAGATTGATCAAGGAAGGCCGTGCTGATGCGGTCAAGCTGGAAGGCGGTTCTGCCTCACGCTTACAAGCCATCCGTGAGATTGTAGACATGGAGATCCCAGTTTGCGCCCATCTGGGTCTTACCCCCCAGTCCGTTCTGCGTTTTGGCGGCTTTAAGGTGCAGGGCAAGACGGATCTCGCCCATGAAGAGATCTTTTTGCAAGCATCAGCCATCGAAGAAGCCGGCGCTTTCATGCTCGTCTTGGAAGGAATCCCGGAGATCTTGGGCAAAAAGATCAGCGAAAGTCTATCTATCCCCACGATCGGCATCGGAGCCGGCAGATATTGCGACGGGCAAGTCCTCGTATATCACGATATGCTCGGATATAGCAATATCCGCCCGAAGTTTGTCAAACAATATGCCCAGCTCAATGATGAGATCCCCAAGGCTATCATGCAATATAGCAAAGAAGTGCGCGAGGGAGATTTTCCCAAAGTCGAACACTGCTACTACCCCATCTCAGATAAAAACTAAAGGAATTATACGATGCAATATACAAAAAATGAAATGATGAGCCCCGACGAGAAGTTCTCTGCAATCGCAAATCTCAAAGACAAATTGGAAGACAATTTTGTGGCTCTGGGCGAGCTGCTTTCTGAGATCAAGCGCAGCAAACTATTCCGCTTCAAAGGTTATGAGACCTTCAGGGATTTCGTGGAGGCCGAATACCAATTCTCCGGCTCCTTGGCTGGTAAGCTGGCAAGCACATTTGATCTATACATCGAAGAGATGGATCTGGATGAAGAAAGCGTCAAAGAGATCGGCTTTGAAAGACTGCAATTGGTCAAACCCATGGTGCAAAAAGCAGATTGGCCTCAGCGCGATGAGTGGATGCAACGAGCCCTCGCCACGCCCACAAATGAACTTCGCAGCGAGATCAAAGAACTCAAAAAGAAAGAAAAAGATGATGATCAAGACCTCAAAAAAGTATTTATTGATCAATATATGGAGAAGATGACGACATGGTTCAATTGTTCCAAAAGTGAGCTCAACTTCAAGCTCGCTCTTTACTTTCAGGATTCGGACCTGGAAGCCGTGAAAAAAGTAGTAAAAGAGCGTCAACGCGCCTTTGAAATGGAAACTCAAAGTAGCAAGGAGGAAAGCTTGTGAAAATCATGAACATCCTTTGGGTAGACGATGAAATCGATCTGCTCAAACCCTTCGTCCTATTCCTTGAAGAAAGAAATTACAATGTAGATACATGCAACAACGGCGCCGACGCCATCGACAAGGTCGTGGAAAACAAATACGACCTCGTGATCTTAGACGAGATGATGCCAGGACTCGATGGCCTTGCCACTCTCCAGGAAATCAAACGCATAAACAACTCCATGCCCATCATCATGGTCACCAAAAGCGAAGAAGAAGGGCTGATGAACAAAGCCATCGCTTCGCAGATCTCGGACTATCTGATCAAACCGATTAATCCATCTCAGATCATCATGGCGATCAAGAAGATCTTCCAAGCTGATGAGATCAAGGCAAACGAGATCGGCCAACAGTATTCCCAATACATCGCCAGGCTCAATCAACGCCTGTTTGCAAATCCCGATTGGGATGAATGGGGACAGATCTATCTGGAAATGGCGCAATGGGAGCTTCGCATCGATGAAGTCAACGACGACGGCCTCCGCCAGACTCACTTCCTGGAAAAACGCAATTGTAACACAGAATTCACCAGCTATGTCGAGCGCAACTATCGGGATTGGCTGAAGACCGATGAAAGACCAAACCTCAGCTTTGACATGATCTCCCAATACATTGCCCCCCATTTTGAAGAAAACGTGCCCATCTATTTCATCATCATGGACTGCATGAGATTGGATCAATACCTTGCCATCCAACCCTATATCCAGGAGCTCTTTGAAGAAGAGCTGGATCTATATTTCTCGATATTGCCCACAGCTACTCCATATTCCAGAAATTCGATCTTTAGCGGACTTCTGCCCATAGACATTGCCAAGCGCTTCCCGGAATATTGGGTGACTTCTTCTGAGATGGACAATAGCCGCAATCGCAATGAACACCAGCTGATGGATGAACACATTGGAGATCTCGGATTTGACCTGGAGCCCAGCTCAAAATACGTCAAAATCTTCAATATGGAAGAAGGCAACTTCGTGCTCCGCAAAATCGAGACTTGGGGCAAAGAAAACCTCGTCGTCCTAGTCTACAACTTCCTGGATCTTTTGGCACACCATCGCTCCAAAGATCAGATCCTCCAAGAAACCATTCCCCACGAGGAAGGTCTCAGGGCATTTACCAAACATTGGTTCTTGCACAGCTCACTCTACGAAGCACTCAAGCAAATCTCAAAGCAAGATGCCATCGTGGTGATCTCTACAGATCACGGCTCCATCAAAGTAAACCGCGCCACACAAGTGATCGGAGATCGGGACACCTCTGTGACCGTTCGCTACAAAGAAGGCAAAAACCTCACTGCCAATGATCGCCATGCCCTCTTTGTCAAAAAACCATCTGACTTTGGCCTACCGTCCAAAAGCATTGTGGACAACTTCATCTTTGCCAAAGACGACTACTATTTCGTCTATCCAAACAGCTATCATCAATATCAAAGACAATACAATGGCACCTTCCAACACGGCGGCGTCTCGATGGAAGAGATGATCCTGCCAATTGCCACTTGCCGAACAAAGAAGAAGAGATAACTCATATGTTCCTATCGAATATATTGGATTCCCGCGCCATTATCCATGAAAGACGCATACTCAGCAAAGAGCAAGTCTATCGACTATTGGTAGATAAGATCTGCAAGCATCATCGCTTGCCTGTCTGCGGAGAAGGGCTCACTCGCTTGATCCTTGAGCGAGACCAACTCAGCAGCACCGCATATGCCTCAGGAATATCCATCCCGCATATTCGCATGGATAATTTCGAGGATACCGTCATCGGAATGGCGTTTTTGCAGAATCCTCTAGATTATGATGGAACCAAAGTTCACTGGGTCTGCCTCGTGATCTCAGATAAAAGCTCTTCCAAGCTATATCTGAATCTGGTGGCTGCCCTTCTGAGACTCTCAAAGGATCAAGCGCTGCTGTCCTATTTCCAAAATGCCGATGCGACAGCAGTCATTCACAAAATAAACAACATGCAGATCCAGCTCAAACAGGAAGTCACCATCGCCGACATCATGATCACGGATGTGGTCAGTATCTCCCCGGACGACCTCCTCAGTGAGCTGAGCGATAAACTCTGCAAAAGAAACCTATCATTCATCCCTGTCACAGACCAAAATGGACGCTATCTGGGGGAGGTGAATATCCTTCGCCTCCTCAAGGTCGGCGTGCCGGACTATCTGATGATGCTGGATAATATCAGCTTCCTCAGATCATATGAACCACTAGAAAAACTATTTGAACAAGAAGACATCCTCACCGTTGGCGAGATCATGAACAAAGAGGAGGAATTCCTCAGCCCGGAAACATCCATCCCGGAAGCAGTCTTTGAGATGATCCAACACCACAAACGCTTCTATTCTGTAGTCAACAAAGATGGCATACTCGTCGGAGTAGTCACGGCTATGGATATCTTCCGCAAAGTAATCAAGGCTTGAGGCTGAAATGCTATTAATGCTCCTAGCGCTCGCCATTTTTGGCGTCACATACATCCTTATAATCACAGAATGGATAAACAAAATGCTCGCCGCCATGATGGGCGGATTTGCCATTATCCTCACCGGAATAGTCAGCCAAGACGTGGCTCTTCACTCTATAGATTGGAATGTAATCTTTTTCCTCATCGGGATGATGCTCGTGATCTCTGTAATGAGACAGACCGGGCTATTCATGTTTTTGGCAATCCGGATCGCCAAGATCGCCAAGGGCAGACCACTGATGATCATGATCCTGATGTATCTGCTCACCACCTTCATCTCTGCCTTCATGGGCAGCGTCACCACCATCATGATCCTGGTGCCGATCGTGCTTTTGATCGCAAGCGAGCTCAAGATCAGCCCCATCGCGTTCATCATCACCATGGTGATCGCCTCAAATTCCGGGGGAGCTGCCACCATGATCGGTGACCCGCCAAACATCCTCATTGGCTCCGCTACGGACTATAATTTCCTGGACTTTATCATAAATCTCACTCCACCTGTCGTAGTGATCACCATAGTCTCTGTGGGCTTGATCTGGCTGCTCTATCGCAAGGCTATGCATGTGAGCAACGAAAACCGTGCCAAGCTCATGGGCTACAATGAATTCCTGCTCATCAAAAATCCTTTTTTGCTCAAAAGCAGCCTCATCACTCTGGCTGCCATGTTGCTGGCATTTACCCTGCAGGGAGTGCTGCATCTCGAGACCGCTACTATCGCTATGAGCGCAGGTCTGATGCTCTTGGTGCTTTCCGACAAAAACAAGGTAGAACACATCCTCGCAAATGATATCGATTGGGTCACGATCTTCTTTTTTATGGGGCTCTTTATGATAGTAGAATCCCTTGTGGAAACAGGATTTATCAATATCATCGCCGAGAGCATCATGAGAATCACTCAGGGTGAGCCCAAAACCACCTCGATGGTGATCCTCTGGGTCTCAGGAGTCTTTAGCGCAGTCATCGACAACGTTCCCTTTATCACTGCCATGATCCCCGTCTTGGAGCGCATGGGCGTGATGATCAACGATCCCGAAACCATGCACCCACTCTGGTGGTCTCTGGCTCTGGGCACTTGCCTGGGCGGAAACGGAACCATGATCGGTGCCAGTGCAAATATCGTGGCTATCGGCATCGCAAACCGCAATGGATTCCGCATCAGTTTCAAAGAATATGCCAAAATCGGAGCTATCTTTACTTTCGTGGCGATTTGCATAAGCACAGGATATGTGCTCCTGAGATATTTTGGATAAGATGCCTCATTTTTTATGACCCTAAATGCTTGCAAAATATGGGCTGCTCATGCCTCCCTCACCGGTCGCTCACCGGTCGAGCGTGCAAGCGGTGAGAAAATAAGGACTTAGAGAGTTCGTAGTTCTTAGTTCGTAGTTCGTAGTTCGTAGTTGGCGCGGCAAATCGAATGAACAATGTACGATCTACGATGTAGA
>CALGPA010000060.1 GCA_937960795.1 uncultured bacterium
CGGAACCGAGATTCTGCCTCAGCTGGGCCTCAGTCTGTGTGATGCTCAGCCCGCTGTGACGGGCTTGATACTCCGCCAGATCAGAAGAGTGGATCACCATATCAAGATATCGCCCCGGATGATATAAGGCTATGTCTTTGCCCATATTCTGATATTCTTCAAAGACGGCTTGTGATGCCTCGGGGATGCGCACCACCATCCGCTCCGCGGTGGCGATACTCCAAAAAAGAACTGAGATCAAAACCAAGATGATTGCTTTCATAGCGTGCTCCTATAAGAATTTTTGGGGCAAAAAAATACAGTGGGGAATGCCGGGCGGCATCCCCACTGCTCGGAGGGCATTCTATGTAGGGTCTGTAGGCTGATTACAATATCGTCAAGATCCTCATTGCTGTCAAGAGAAAAGTGAGGACTTTTTTCGATATTGCTGTTGAACTTTTGCAACACTACCTCATTTCGCTATTATTAGCTTGCGGTTAGCTACTTTGCCACCAGACTCTAATCTTAGAAAATAAATGCCATTTGTGGTGAAATATCCACGATTATCGCGTCCGTCCCAAGCGAAGCCGCCTTTGGACGCAGGGAAGATTTGGTCAAAAACTTTCTGACCACGGATATTGTAGATCGACAGACGGCTCAGCCCGGTCGTGGCGCCCTCAAAATCCAGCTTGAGCGGCTCATCACGGCGCAGCGGATTGGGATATACGCTCAGGCTCAAAAGCGGAGGAGTCTGTAGATCATCCGTGATGCTCACCGGCAGGATTTCTGCGCTATACCACATATCTTCGGCGGGCAGATAGGCGAGATTTCCCTCCTCATCCTCCGCGGTGATCCGATAGAAGAAGTGTCGGGCATCATCATCAAAATTCGGGAAGAGGCTATAGATATAGATCCCGTTTCCGGCATAGCTCATGCTTTGGACAAAGATCTCAGAATCATCCACTCTATATTGCAGCTCGACTGTCTCGATCAGAGAATCATCTTCGGCGATGACCGTGAAGGTCACTTCATCCTCCGCGATGTATTCGATGGGAAGATGTGTAAGCTGCGGTGGGAGAGCGTCCCCTTCGACCACAAAGAGATGCGGATCTCCTCCGGCAAATTCGGGATGCGTGCGATGTCTGGCAGAATGGTCTCTAGCGCTGATATAGTAGCGG
>CALGPA010000061.1 GCA_937960795.1 uncultured bacterium
CAAGTTTCAGAAGCGGCTTTGTAAGCATCATCGGCCGCCCCAACACCGGAAAATCTACCCTCATGAATCGCATCCTGGGTGAAGAACTTTCGATCACATCTCCCAAGCCCCAGACCACCCGCTATGCCGTCAAGGGGATCTGGAATACATTTGATAAGCAAGTCATCTTCATCGACACCCCGGGCTACCTCAAGCCTCGCTATGAGATGCAAGAGCGGATGGCAAGATTCATCAGCGAAAGCTTCAAGGATGTGGATCTGCTACTCTTCATGACTCAGATCCAAAGCTTCCCCACGGATTACGACCTGGAGGTACTGGATCTGATCAAGAATCTCAAGTGCCCGGTGATAGCCGTCTTCAATAAGGTAGATCTCGTTGAAGAAATCGATCAGGATGCTTTTATCAAGATGATGCCGACCGTCGTGGAACGCTGCCACTTTGTCTCTGCCAGATTCGGCACCGGGATTGACGAGCTCAAAGAAAGCATCACCCACTATATCCCATATCATGAGCCATACTACGAGGAAGACCAGCTTTCGGATCTCCCTATGCGTTTTTTTGCCAAAGAGCTCATCCGCGAAGCTATCTTCCACCTCTTTGAAGAAGAGATCCCCTATGCTACGGCAGTGCTTATAGAAAGCTACAAAGAAAGCTCCAAGAAGGTAATCGTCGATGCCGTGATCTGGATCGAGCGGCAAAGCCAAAAACCCATCATCATCGGGAAAGGCGGAGCAAATCTAAAAAAAATCAGAGAATATGCTCAGACGCGTCTCAGCGAATTCCTTGACTTTCCCGTGGACATCCATCTCTTTGTAAAGATCAATGCAAATTGGCGAAAAAAACCACTCGCCCTCAAAGAACTGGGATTTGATTAGATAAAAAAAGCCCCTCCACGCATGGTGAAGGGGCAGATTGATATGCTGATTATTTGACCGAGATCACTTCTACGACCTCGGGAACTTCTTCTTTGATGATTCTTTCGATTCCGGCTTTGAGGGTGAGAGTCGCCATCGGGCAGCCATTACAGGCACCTTTGAGACGGACTTCCACTACATTGTCTTCACGGATTTGGACGAGCTCGACATCTCCACCATCAGCTTGAATTGCAGGGCGAACTTTGTCCAATACTTCTTCGAGTTTCTGTTTGTCGATCATTCGTTTTCCTTTACATGGCTTCTTTGAGAGTATAAGACTTTCCTGAGGGCAGGAAGAAATCGGCTTCGCCATCTTTCACGGTTGCGATCTTAAATGCTCCTGCTTCGGTCTGCAGATACCAGGATTGCTCCATGGGCTTGAAACTCAAATCGAGTTCTTGACCGGGATTTGTCAAATCTTCCACGATTACTTCATTTTGTCTGATGGTGATCTTGAAGTCTTTACCATCTTGCGAGGCATATTTGATGACTTCTTCGCCGGCACCCATAGCTATGGGATTGCTGCCTGTCCAAAACTCGATAGTGTTGAAAAGCAGAGCGTCAGAAATCATTGCCAGGCCATAGATTGGAACGATATTCATAACCCAAAACAGGATTTAATTTTCCCATTTTCCACCAAAGTTCTGGTTGAAATCATAGACCTTGCGGCCTACAGCGAAATTGCCAAAGCATCCTGCTACTCCGACGGTGAGAATGACCGCCAGCATGGCGATACTTACGAGCTTAACGATTCTGTTCATTGCAGATCTCCTTTTTTGACTGGTTGTGCGTACTCAGGAAATAGAATGCAGGAATCACAATCAACGTCAGTAGGGTCGAAACTATCAGTCCACCAATGGATACAATACCCATCGACATTCTAAATTCACGGCCGGCAGAGCCGATCCCCAGAGCCATCGGCAACATCCCGATTACAATGGACAAAGTGCTCATGATGATGGGCTTGAGCTTCATCCTTCCTGCTTCCAACAGTGCGTCATGCGAACACATCCCTTCTTTACGCTTTATATTCACATAGTCTAATATTAATATAGCGTTATTTACAACAATGCCAACCAACATTATGACTGCCAGCATGGAAAACATGTTGATTCCCACGCCGGAAAAGAAGAGTGCTATGATCACTCCGATGATTGCCAAGGGCACTGTAGCAAGGATAATTAGTGGCTGCGCAAAGCTTTCCAGAATCGCTGCCAGCAACATATAGGTCAAAAGCACTGCTAAAAGGAAGGTTCTCGCCATATCTAGCATGGTTTCGTTGAGCATCTTCGCTTGTTGTCCCCAAGAGATCTGATATCCACTCGGCAATTCCAGATCATCCAATCTCTGAGTGATGGCGGCATTGACTTGTCCAGTGCTAAAGCCTTGTGCCGCATTGCCGCTGATCTCAATGGTTTTAAACCTATCCATGTGGGTCAATCTGCTCACGCCCGGAGCAAAATCCATCTCAACTAACTGCGCCAATTGATATGGCTGACCACGGATGATCACAGTTAGGTTCATGATTTTATCAGGGTGATTGATATCCTCATCTGCCAATGTCAGGCGGATGTCATATTGATTGCCGCCCTCACGATAGTAGTTATCCACGAGCCCCTCGACGCTACCTCTCAGAGCGATGGCAAGGTCAAAGACCGTGGCACCGATCTCAGACAGACGATCACGCTTGGGATACAAAGTGATTTCGGATGTTCCCGGGCGAGAGCCGCTGTCCAAATTGATCAGTCCCGGCACATCACGAATAGCGTCCATGACGTCAAACTTCAGCTCTTCGAGCACATCCTGATCTTGACCCTGGATGTAAAAGCTGATTCCACTTCCTCCCGGACCAATGTTTTGGTCACTCACCTGGATCTCAGCATTGGGTATATCCTCAAGATCCAAGATCAAAGCACTCACCATATCTTTAGTGCTACGGCGTCTATCTTTACCGTCTACGAGTTGCACATCCACGCTGGCAAGATTGCTGCCGGTATCGATAAAGCCTTGGCTACCGATGCTGCTGACAATGTGCTCCACTTCCGGATGCTCTTTGACACGATCGTTGATGATTTCCACTACTTTTGAGGTTTCATCCAGGCTGTATCCTTCGGGAAGCTCTACAGAAATACTTACAGTTCCCTGATCCATCTCCGGCATCAGCTCAAAGCCAAGACCCGGCACCAAAAATAGACTTGCAATCAGGATAAGCACCGTCATCATCAAGATGCCAAGGCTCCTAGCTTTGCTTTTTAGCACACCTATCATAAAGCGCTGATAGAGATTTGAGAATTTCTCAAAGACAGCATCAAACTTCAGCCCCCAACGGCTATCGTGCTTACCTTCCGGGATGATCAAAGATGCCAACATCGGAGTAATCGTAAAAGAGGAGATCAACGAGAAGATGGTGGCAAAAGTCACCGTGAGCGCAAATTCCTTGAGGAATCCGCCGATCATCGAGCTCATCGAAGCAATCGGCAAAAACACCACGATGTTTGTAAGCGCGGATGCCAAGACTGCCACAGTGATTTCGCTGGTGCCGATGAACGCGGCTTCTTTGCGCTTATTGCCCATATCCTTGTGGCGGAATATATTCTCAATCACCACCACCGAGTTTGTCACTAAGATACCCACCGCTGTGGAAAATCCGGTCAGGGTGAGCATGTTTAAGGTAAATCCGGCAGCCTGCAAGAAGATAAAGGTTGAGATGATCGAGATCGGCATCGAGAGTGCCACGATCAAGGTCGATCTGAGATCATGCAAGAAGAGCAGAAGCACCAAGCCAGTGAGCAAAATCCCGAGCCACAAAGTCATTAGTGTGTCTGCCACAGTAGCGCGGGTGAAATCACTATCATCACGGATGATGTTCAGGCTCACATTTGCCGGGAGTTGACTCTCCAGCTCTGGCAATGCTTTGCGCACCTCTTCTGCTATGCTTACTACGTTTCCGTCTGAGCTGTTTGTGATCGAGATTCTCACGATATTGTCATTTAGAGTTCCCGCTGCAGCGTTAAAATATGTCGAACGCTGAGTGATCTTTTCGGCACCGTCAACGACCTCTGCCAGATCCCCGAGTTTTCGCTCGCCCTGAGATGTGGGGATCATCAAGTCGCGGATCTCTTCCACGGAAGAGAATTCACCTTTGAGACGCACCGAGTAGTCTTGATTGCCCTGAGTGAAGTTTCCACCCGGCATATCCAGATTCTGCGCTGCCAAGATCTGATTCATCTGAGCCAACGAGATGCGATTTTGATACACCACTCGGTCACTTAATTCCACCAATACCTCGCGTTTGGCTCCGCCGGTGAGGCTAACTTGTGCCACACCCTGGATCTGAGAAAGCCGCTCGCGCAAGGATCCATCAGCCAGCTCATAGAGCTCGCGAGGGTCCATGTCTCCGGTTAGGACAAGATCCATGAAAGGAAAGGCAGAAAAGTCAAACTTTTGCACCGCCGGACGTTCAACACCATCCGGAAGATCTCGTAGTATCGCGTCAACCTTATCTTTTACTTCGTTGTTTGCGACGTTGATATCTTTGTTTTGCTCAAATGCTACCAGGATAATGGATACATTTTCCATCGAAAAGCTTTGGATAAAATCTATCTGCGGAACAGTAGCCACAGCCTCTTCGAGCTTTGTTGTTACCTGTGTCTCTATCTCTCGAGGTCCAGCGCCTGGATAGATGGTTTGAATCGATACATAGGGCAATTCCACGTCCGGCATTAGGTTCAGCGGCATGCCCATATAGGCCATGGCGCCAAAGACCACAAAGACCAAAATGGCCATGGTCACCAACACCGGGCGGTCTATGGATAGCTTTGCCAAAAACATGCTCAACTCCCTTCTATGATTCGGATCTTACTGCCCTCGATGAGGGATTTTACGCCTTCAGAAATGATCATATCTCCTTCCTGAAGACCATCGAGCACTTCATATTGCAAGTGGTTATTCACTCCGAGCTCGATCTTTCTTCTCGTAGCCCGATCATTTTCGGCTATCCAAAGATAGCTGTCGCCATTTTCGCGAACGAGGATATGACGATCCACCACGAAGACATCATCTTTGCGTAGGATCTCAACGAATATCTCAGCTGTCACACCATAGGGAATACCTGATTTCCCTGAAAATTCGGTTTCCACGCGAAATGCTTTAGTAGCTGGATCCATGGCCATAGCGATCGAGGTGACCCTGCCGGCAATGCTTCTTCCTTCCCATGTAGCAAGGACTTTGGAGCCCTTGCGGAACTTGCTGATCTCGGTCTCGGGAACCATCAAGCTGGCGCGATAGCCACCTTCTGAGGTCACGGTAAAGAGATCTTTGCCGGGGAAGACTCGCTCTGATTCACTGACTTTGATGTCTGTGATCACTCCGCTAATCGGAGAGCTCACAAAGATCATCTGTTTACTGGAATCCAGATTGGCTTTGGCTACCTCATATTGAGTGCGCACATTCTCAAAATCCTGCAAAGAAATGGCGTTTTCTTCGTACAAACGCTGCATTCTGTTGTAGACAGCTTCAATGCTCTCAAAAGCACTGCGTGCTTGAAAATATTGGGCAGCTGGATTGTCGGTGGGAAAGCTGACCACTATGTCACCTTGCTCCACCCGGTCTCCCACCTTGAAGTGGATCTTTGCTACCACGTCGCTGAGCATGGCTTGACCAGTGCTTTCTTGGCTGCCGGAGAGCATCGCGTTGTAGCGTAAGTTTTGCTCAAAAGTGCTCTTCTCAGCGCGAATTGTTCGCACCGGAACTCCCAGTTCGCTGTGAATTTTTTCCATGCTGCGGGCTTCTTCCGTCTTTCTTCCGCATGCGCTGAGCATCATCAGAAGGCTCAGGGTGATTATCGTGTATATCATGC
>CALGPA010000062.1 GCA_937960795.1 uncultured bacterium
CCCCGAATTCCGGAATGACTATCTTAGGGGATGCGTTGCAAGTATAGGCCTTAGGTGATGCGTTGCAAGCATAGGCCTTAGGTGATGCGTTGCAAGTATAGGCCTGTAATCAAAGATCCATGCCCACATTACCGTCTCCACACTGACCATACGCCCACATTAGTCATTCCCCCCCAACACCAGCCCCAAAATAGTCATCCCCCCCCAACACCAGCCCCAAAATAGTCATCCCCCCCCAACACCAGCCCACATTAGTCATTCCGGAAAGTCGAACGGAGTGAGGCTTATCCGGAATCCATAATCTATCCTCAGGTAGACACAAATCTACACAGATCAGATATGACGTTACTGGTTATGCCTTATGTATACACCGTCTACAAGCCCAGAGAGCTTCAGCATATAGCTCGGAGCGTGAGCCCCGAGAACCTGCGATTGATCACGCAGAATCTCCCTCTCATGTCCTCCCATGGATTGGGGAATTTCCCATATCCGGGGGAGGGACTGCTCATAAAACTAAGCCTCCGGCCTGAGCCAAAGTCCTCAGGCTGGCGCCCACGGCTATAGGACTTCACTCCTGCGCAGCCCAACTAAGAACTGCGATCTAAACCAGGCACCTAGACTCGGTTAAGAAAAAATAACTTGCCAGATTTATCTGATAATTCACAATGGTATATGACATTAATTTTCATAAATAGACAATAACATGATTCATAGGAGGAATTATGAAGAAATTACTTTTCGTATTTATGCTCAGCCTGCTGATGATCGGCATGGCATGGGGGCAAGGTTTTGAAGACTTCTCCAACTCAAATGCGACAGGATCATACGCTGATGGATCTTTCGAGGGTAATGATGGCATTACTTGGAGTTACATCCATTCTAGGGACGGCAATTATGATACCAATAACTCGGGTATTGCTCTTCCTGCACTCATGTTAAGACGGTATAGCGATAACAGCAGCATTACATCCAGCCCAGTTAGTGGAGGAATAGGAAATTTTAGTGTTAAGCTATATAAAGGCTTCACTGGTAGCGGGAACAGACAGGTTGAGCTGTTTATCAATAACGTCTCAAAAGGTACTAACCTAGCATTTAATGATTTTGACGAACATGTGTTTGAAGTAAACAATATCAACATACCTGGTGAGGTGATTATCAAGATTGCCAATATAACCAGTAACCAGGTGATTATCGATGATATTACTTGGACCGGCTATTCCGCTGGCGGCGATCCAATCGCAGTCACCCCCACATTTGACCCCAATGGTGGTGATTTCATCAATAGCGTAAACGTAACACTAAGTTCCACAACCGAAGATGCGACGATTTACTATACCTTAGATGGTAACATACCAGACTATAATAGCACTGAATACACAGAAGATATCGTGTTAACTGCTACCACAACTATCAAAGCGATTACCTACGCTCCGGATCATGATCCCAGCACTGTCGCTGAAGCTACATTTACCAAACTTGAGCCTGCCACCACCACCATCCCATATGCCGAAGATTTTGGTTCGGGCTGGGGAGACACCTACACATATGCTGTTTCAGGAATCAAGCCTTGGTACATTAGCTCAAGCTCAGCCGCTGCCAATGGACACAACGGCAGTTTTCCGGAAGAGCACTGGCTGGTGCTTCCAGGCATAGCTTTTGACTCTTACGCAAATGAACGCATGAGCTTTGACACCTATGTACAATTTGGCGCAATAGATGATGATAACTATTTGAAGCTTTTCTATTCGGCGGATTACCCGGGTTTGGGAGATCCCACCGGATCCACTTGGACAGAGATTGAATTTGCTCAGGCTACCTCAGGATCAGTTGGCAGCACTGAGCTTTCCGCTTTCTCCGGAGTACTCGACATTTCCGATATCGAAGGCGAGCAGGTATATCTTGCTTTCAAGTATTATGCCGGTAACAGCCCATCCTCATGGAAAGTGGATAATATCTCAGTTTACCTTGCAGAACCTGTAGTGACTATCATTGAAGCTCTTGCAGATTTCTCCTACATTCATAATGCGGGCCCATCGGATGAACAAAGCTTCACTGTGAGTGGCGTAGATCTTGAGGGAAATGTTACCATATCTGCCCCCACAAACTATGAGATCTCTGAGTCTGCAGACTCCGGATATACAAACGAGATTACGCTTACTTCCATAGACGGCACCGTGGCAGAAACCACGATATATGTTCGCCTCAAAGCCGGCTTGGCAGTCGGTGAGTATAATGAAGACATCAGCATCAGCACCGATGCTGCCGCAGACCAAGCCGTGAGCCTCAGTGGGGAAGTGCTTCTTCCTCCTCCAAGTCTCACTGACGAGGCTTACACCGAAGACTTCTCAGAATTTGTTAGTTATGAAAGTCTCCCGCAGGGCTGGGAGGTCAGCAATACAAGCTATGGAGGTGTTTGGGGGTCTGGAGACAGCGCAGGTCTTCGTGGAAATGCAAATGTACTTGGTTTTCAGCATACCAGCAGAACAGGTGTATTTACTGCTGAGCTAAGCTTGATAAATGAAACTGGATCTACGATATCTTCTCTGCAAATCGACTATACAGGCAAAGTTGAGCGCGCAAGCGAGGGCAGAAGCCCAATATGGACTGTCAAGCTTGATGGCGTTGTGATTGATGACTTGCAGTATTCCACTCAGAATGGAGTAGATCAAGACCTCAGTGTGAGCCTTGAAGACTTGGACATCGCCAACGGACAGGTCTTTGTTATCTCCTGGTCTTCAGAACGGGGGGAAGGTAGCGGCGCAAGCAAGCAGATTGGAATCAGCAATGTCGTTGTATCAAACGTAATACAAGACGACTACCCCGAAGGAACGGAAGTTCCAATCCAAGGCGGCAGCATCACCTTCACACAAGGCAGTGCAAACGCTTCCAGTGAAGCTCCTCCGGCATGGAACAATGCTGATTTGGCATCAGGAGATGCTGTCGTTTTGTCATTTGAATTGCTGGGCTTTGGTCCTTGGACTATCCAAGTCGAAAGTGATGCAGCATATTGCGCATATTATGATGCCGGCGTTTGGCATCTAGCGGATGATTCTGTAGATGGAGTATATACCATAAGCATCGAAGGATTTACCAAAAGCGGTCCGATTATCCATATCGTGCTCAGTGATTTGGATCCCACTCTGCCGGTCGAGCTGAGTTCCTTCACAGCGGTCTTGACATCCACAAATTCTGCAATGCTCACTTGGATCACCGAAAGTGAATCCGGAGTTTTGGGATATTATATCCTGCGTGGCGACAGCGCCGAAGCTCCCGAGCTAACCGTGAGCGGCTTGATCGAAGCCGTAAATAGCAGTCAGACTCAGACCTACAAGTTTGAAGACAGCAGTCTTTTTGAGACGGGCAGCTATTATTACTGGTTGCAGTCTGTGGATTATGATGGCACTGAGGCCTTCTTTGGTCCTGTCGAGCTTATCTATGCTCATGATGGCTCAGATGGTGAGGTTCCCGGAGTCGAGATCGTCACCGCTCTTCAGGGTGCATACCCGAATCCCTTCAATCCCAGCACAAACATCGCCTATAGCCTCTCAGAAGCTCGTGATGTGGAATTCCGCATCTTCAACAGCCGTGGGCAGATGATTCGCCACATCAAGGTCGGTCAGAAAGAAGCCGGACAGCACTCTCAAGTCTGGAACGGCGTCGATGACAATGGCAATCTCGTGGGCTCCGGCATCTATTATATCCGGATGCAGGCAGGCAGTCAGAGCTTCAGCAGCAAAGCTGTGCTCATGAAATAATCAATTACTCGCCAAAATATAGCACCCGCCCGGTCTTCGCATCGGGCGGTTTTTTGTAATGTAGGGGTGGCTTTTAGTCGCCCATAGTAGACGCGACATCTTGTGCCGCCTATAGTAGACGCGACATCTTGTGCCGCCTATAGTAGACGCGACATCTTGTCGCGTGATTGACTAGATTCCGGATAAGCCTCACTCCGTTCGACTTTCCGGAATGACTAATCTGGGCTGGTCGTGGGGGGGGGGATGACTATTGTGGGCGTGTGGTCAGTGTGGAAACGGTAATGTGGGCATGGATCTTTGATTACAGGCCTATACTTGCAACGCATC
>CALGPA010000063.1 GCA_937960795.1 uncultured bacterium
GTCGTCCTACACTTCCAGTGAAATGGCGGAAACGGAGTATGCGCTCCGGATACACCTACCGGATTCATCTCTGAGCCATACTCGATCTGATCGTCTTTGATCCAGGGAGCAAGTGCCTTAATGTATTCCCGGGCATCATCGAGGTTGTTGGACTTGGTGTCCAGTGCCTAGGTTCCGGACTAAATCCGGAATGACGGCTATTTATGGGCATCGTTTAGGGGATATATCCTGTCCTGAGCCGCTAGAGCCCTGCAGATGTCACTGGTGCGGTCATCCAGGATGTTAATAAATGGATTCCGGATCAAGTCCGGAATGACGAGTATCTGGCTTTGGCTTTCTTGTAGCCTTGTAGTCTTCCGAACTCACGTATTCTCAGTGCTGTGTGCTCTGCCAGTCCCTGCCAGTAATGGGCTGATCGATTGGAGAGGTCATTGAACTGGTAGTAGAACATATCCATATCACTGCGGTTATCGCCACCAAGCTGTCCTGGGATAAGCTGTGAGACAATCCTTGCCGGGACCCGGTGATAAGCGAGGATGCCTTCCCTGAGATCTTTCTTAAGACTTAGGAAACCACCCTCCCTGTCCTGCTGTCGCAGTGGTTCAAGGCGTATCTTTACATCCCTTGTCAACCCAGCTATCAAAACTGATTTTTGGGTGTTTCGCCCACTTTTTCGACTGTCAGATAAGATAAGCTATTGGAAACAGAACATGTCGTAGTGAACTGTTTCCAATGGGCTGAAGCCCTGCTTAAGTCGGCTAAACCTCCTCCGCAGAGCTTCAACCCGTCGCAATGAGGTCACTTTTAAAGTAGTTCTTGACGTGGAAACAAAGATGATAAACAAAGCGAAAAGTAGCTTGAACTTATATGGAGCGTAAGAAACGAGGCAGCAAAAATGTCATCATAATACCTGAGAAACAATGAGTTGGAATTTACGCCAACATTTGGGACTCTACTGGTTGTTCAAATTGTATTTGATCTCTATGCTATGAAAAGTTTTGAGCTTTTTTTCAAGCATCAGATCAGGGTCTTCTACATAACTGCTGTCGATAATCCTCCACCATGAAGGCGGAGGACTATATCTGGGGAAAGAGCCGATTTGTGACCAAAATGTGAAGCATATAGAGGTAGAGGCAAGCCAAATATCAGTGACAAAGATAGAAGAGTTTATGACCAAGAAGGAAGGAAACGAGCTATTTAGTGGCATCCTCAATGCCGGAAACCACAATTTTGTGTGGGATGGCACAGACCATAGTGGCCGGACGGTGAGTTCCGGAATCTATTTTGCCAGGATAGAAAGCGGCAAACAGAAGCGCACGCATAAGATGATGCTGGTGAAGTAGTATCACAGGTCGATATTGGCGATCCGAACCAGGCGAGAGCCTTCAATGGGGTAATTGTCATGCCAAGTATTGGCTTGACAAAAAAGGCAGAGCAGGATCTTGATTTATAGTTATGAGACTCATTTTCATTTTATCATAGGAGAGACAATGCCGAATCTGCTTTCTGTAAACATCAAGAGATTGTATCACAAGGATCTGACGCTGATGCGGGATCTGTCGCTTCGCGTCCAAAGCGATGAAAGGATCATCATCATCGGTCCCACTGGAGGCGGCAAAAGTTCGCTGTTAAATACATTTAATCTGATGAATCAAAGCTATGATGGCGAGATCCTTTTTGAGGGCATTCCCCTTCAAGCCTATCCGCCGCAGCTTCTCAGGACTCGGATCTGCATGGTGATGCAAGAGCCTTTTCTGGGAGAAGGAACGGTGCAGGATGTGCTTGATGAGCCCCTAAGTTACGCTGCGATAAAAGCCTATGACCATGAAGATCGAGACATAAGAACTGCCTCTCTTTTTGAGAGCTTTCAATTGCCCATCAAATATCTCGACAAGAAGGCTGATCTGCTCTCAGGTGGGGAAAAGCAGCGCGTTGCTCTCATTCGCGCGCTACTTTTGAGACCACAGATCTTGCTATTGGATGAGATCAGTTCGGCTTTGGACCAAGAGACCTCAGGGATTATCTCCAAATGCATCTTTGACAATTTCCCCGGCACAGTGATCGCTATCTCCCACGATCCGCTATGGCAAAAGCATTGGAGCAGATCGTGGAGATTGGAAGGCGACAGAGTAATCGACAATAAGGAACAGAACTAATGGATATCAGCTATCTCGGTCTCGCACTAGCCCTGCTCTTGTTGCTCTATCCGCTCTTGATCTTTTCGCATCTTAAGCTAAAGCTCTCCAAACAGCTTTTTATCTCTTTTGCTAGGATGATATTGCAACTCAGCTTGATGGGGGTCTGGCTCCAGTTTCTTTTCAATCAGGAAAGCGGTTGGCTGACTCTTTTGTGGATGCTGGTAATGATCACAAATGCCATCTTCACCCTGAAGGGGCGGCTCGAATTTCAGCGCAAGATCCTTTTACCAATTCTCACGGTGGCACTTTTTTCCACCAGCCTGATCATCATGCCGTGGATTTTGATCATGATCATCAAGCCGGATCCGCTTTTTGCACCGATGTATGCAATCCCGATCTATGGCATGGTGCTAGGCAACAGCATGAATAGCTGCGCCTTGGCGTTGGAGCGCTTTGAGAATGGTTTGAGTGACAATTGGCGAGCGTATTACACACGCATCAGCCTAGGGGCAAATCTCTGGGAAGCGGCGCTACCCACATTCCGCAAAGCCATGCATGCTTCGCTTTTGCCGCAGCTGCTCAGTGTCGCCTCCATGGGAGTGGTGAGTCTTCCCGGGATGATGACGGGGCAGATTTTGGGTGGAGCCAGCCCATTGGTCGCAATCAAATATCAGATGATGATCATGATCGCCATCTTTTCGGGAGTCTGCCTGACGGATTATCTGGCGATCCGGCTCTATCTGGTGAAGCGCTTTGACAGATTCTTCATCCCCCGTGAGGCGGATTGATGAGTAACTGGGAATATCTCTTTGGCACCCAAGCCGTCTCGGTGGCAACAGTGGACGGGATGAAGCCCATGCTGCGCCCGATGACTCTCATCTGTTTTGAGCAGCGCCTCTTTTTGGCGACGGGGAAAAAAGACGCCAAGGTTGGGCAATTGGCAATAAACCCCCATGTCGAGATCATGCTGCCACTCAAAGATGAAGGAGCAAACGGATATCTGAGAATAGCTTGCGTAGCAAAGACGGTCTCTGCGCCGCCATTAAAAAAACAGCTTGCCGATTTTGCGCCCTTTATCTATGACTATTGGCAAGATCCTCTGGATGAAGACTGCGTTATCTATGAATTGCTTCCCGAAGTCTGGCGTCTGCTAAAGCCCGGGGATGACTTGGAAACAGTTAGCAAATAGCATGATATATCTTTTTTTGAGCGTTTTGTGCTCGGTCTTGATAGCCAACTTCCTGATGGTGGTCGGCAGAAAAGGCACGATGAGCATGTTGCCCATCTTTTTGGGAAACTATTTTGTGGCGAGCCTCAGTTCTGCTTTTGGTATGAGCATCGCACCTGGCGTATTTTCGAGCTTTGACATCATCTTTGGCATCCTCATCGGAGCAGTCTTTTTGCTAAACTTTTGGGTCTATCAAAAGTGCATCCTTGCCAATGGCCTATCCCTGTCTGTGGGAGCCATGCGCATCGCCATGATAGTGCCGATCTTGATCGCTCTGATCTTTTTCGGCGAGAGCTTGGGACTCCTAAATCTGATCGGGATCATTCTCGGCATCCTTGCCTTTAGTCTCAAGGCAGATCCCAAGGCCTTGCACAATATGCTGTGGATCATTGCACTCTTTGCGATCTCAGGACTCAATGACGCCAGCATGAAGATCTTCAAAGAGCTTGGCAGCGGCAATGAAGCCCTCTTTGTCTATCTGATCTTCAGCTCTGCCTTTGTGTATACTCTGGCATCGATATTGATCTCAAAGCTTAAGTTTCAGCCCCGCTACATCCTCTATGGCTTTGCTTTGGGCATCCCAAACAGATATTCCACTGTGTTTTTCCTCAAAGCTTTAGATAGCATACCCGCAGCGATCGCCTATCCGCTTTTGGCTGTCGCGATCGTGGTGATGAGTATTATCTGCGACATCTTTATCTGGAAAAAGCAAGCCTCCGGCAAGGACTATCTGCTCTGGGCCCTTCTGGTTCTCAGCCTGATCCTGCTCAATATCTAGCCAAAAACATGGTTTGACAGGCGGCTAGTGGATGATATTCAACAGCCAAAAGATGGCTATCGGACTGTCTGCCATAGATATGCTGGGTTTTGCTAAAACCTGACCAGAGCCGAGCTTGAGGGATCCCGTAAAAAAGCCTTTGACACCGATGGCGGTATTCCGCTTTATCAATACAATTAAGATATAGCAAGGAGTGCCAATGCTGACGACAGAGCTCACGGCTCGTTTGACCCGAATCCTGCAAGATAACCCTCATCTTAGAGATGAGCTTACGGCGGTGGAAACCATGATTCAGGACCTGGTCAATGACAATCAATGTCTTGAGTCAGAACGGGACAGATATCGATCCTATGTCGAAAATGCCAGCGATACCATCGCGGAATATGACAAAAACGGAAAGATCATATACACCACAAAAAACTGGATCCGGCAATTGGGCTACACTCCTCAAAGCGTCATGGTGGATGACTTCTTCACACGCCTTTTTCATCCTGATGATGCTCCGCGCGCGATTGCGCTGCTTAGGGAAGCCATATCCAGCAAAGAAGTAAAGACTGATTTTGAATATCGGATCAAACATGCTGACGGTCAATATCGCTGGCATACAGCTAATCTCTCCCCGATCTTGGATGAAGATGGCAAGCTATGCTCGGTCGTCGCGATCGCCCACAGCATCCACAAACGTAAAACTGCAGAGATCTCTCTCAAAGAACGGGAAGAGCTTCAGCAGCTGCTCTTAAGCACTATGCGTGAGGGTGTGATAATGGTCGATAATGATGACAATATCCTCTATATCAACCCCTATTGCTGCGAGCTGTTTGGCATCAAGAAAGAAGACGCTATCGGTCAAAAAGGCTATGAGCTCCTGCTCACGGAAGATGATCATGAGTTTCTTATCAACAAAAACAGGGAAAGAACAAAGGGGATCTCAGATCAATATGAACTGCGCGGAAAAACCGCAGACGGCAGGATCATCTGGCTCAGAATCAATGGCGCACCCATCCACGATCAAAGCGGGGAGATTATCGGCTCAGTGGGCATTATGACGGATATCACGACTCAAAAATGCGCCGTGCTGGATCTTAAACGAAGCGAAGAAAGCTATCGCCTGCTCTTTGAAAACGCCGTAGTCGGAGTCTTCCAATCCACTATGGATGACCACTATCTCAAAGTAAACAAAGCTTTTGCGCACATGTTTGGCTATTCATCTCCCGAAGCTATGCTCAGCGAAGTAAAAGACATTAAAGATCTCTATGTGGATCCTGCTCAGCGCCTGCTTCTTAAAGACCTGCTCTTCCAAAAGGGAGAGGTGGAGAACTTTGAATGCGAGCTGTATAAGAAGAACAAAGAGAAGTTTTGGGTGTCCATGTATGTCCGCCTCTCCACAGATTCTGAGGGCAGGACCATCATGGAGGGAACAAATCTGGACATCACTGAGAGCAAGAGCCTCAGAGAACAGCTGCTTTCCAGCCAAAAGATGGATGCCATCGGCAAATTAGCTGGAGGGATCGCCCACGATTTTAACAATCTCCTCACCGTCATTTTGGGATATTCGGAAGACTTTCTGGATGAGCTATCGGAAGAAGATCCTCTATATGAGCCGGCTCAAGAGATTGTGACCGCGGGGATGAAGGCGGCAAATCTGACCCGCCAGCTTCTCGCATTCAGCCGCAAGCAATTGATCCACAATCATCTGCTTGACTGCAACAGCATCATAAGAAATCTTCAAGACATCATCATTAGGCTGGCAGGTGAAGATACCAAGATCCGGCTTTTCTTGGCAGAAGATCTCAAAAACGTCAAAGCAGATCCGGGGCAGTTGGAGCAGATGCTGATCAATCTCATCCTTAATGCTCGCGAAGCCATGCCGACCGGTGGTGAGATCGCGATCAGCACTCAAAACCTGAAGGTGGAAGACGGCTATTCCCATCGTCATGGCGGCATCCAGACCGGAGAATATGTGCAGATCAGCGTCGCTGACACAGGTATAGGAATCGAAAAAGCTCTGCAAGAAAAGGTATTTGAGCCATTCTTTACTACCAAGACAGATGCCAAGGGGCTTGGACTCTCCACTTCATGGGGAGTGGTGAAGCAATTTGACGGACACATCAATCTCTATAGCGAGCTTGGGCGGGGCACTCGGATAAACATCTTGATCCCCGTGTGTACCGAGACCCATAGCAAACCCAAGATATCCCTGAATGTCCAAGAAACAGACAAGCCTTATATCATGGTCGTGGAAAACGAAGCCGCTTTATGTCAGCTGCTCAATCGGATGTTGACAAATCTGGGCTACAAAGTCCGGACCTTTATCGAGCCCAAGCAAGCGTTGCAAAAGATCAAAAAGGGCGAGACTCCGGATCTTCTCATCACCGATGTGGTGATGCCTGAGATGGACGGCAAACAGCTTGCTGATGAGGTGAGCAGGATCTCACCCGGGATTAAGATACTCTTTATGTCAGGCTTTGCTGACGACATCATCGCCAAGCACGGCGTTTGGGAAGATAGCAGTCCTCTCATCCAAAAACCCTTTAGCGCTAAGGAAATCGCCCCGGTGATCGAGGACATCCTTTCGGGCAAGGATCGCACAGGCAGATTGCTGATTATGGATGATGACGTCCAGATCTCCAAGATCCTGCAGAGATCTTGCATTAAACACGGCTTTTCGGCTGATTGTTCTGAGGATCTGAGCTCGGGGCTGCTCCTTTTGAAAAACAATGATTATGACATCCTCATCATCGATGTGAATCTGGGAGAGATGCAGGGCAGAGATGCTCTTAAGATCATCCGTGATGCCGGTTTTGACCAACCTGCCATCCTGCTGTCCGGGATGGTTCGCGAGGCAGACGGCAAAGATCTCGACACACTGGGTGTGGTCGGCTTGATGGAAAAAAGCTTTGATCACCAGCCTTTAATGGACTTGATCAGGAAAAACTTACGCTGATTTATCGTCACTGAAGCGAGTCCTATCCGCTTTGTTTGAGCTTGATGGCAAAGCAGAAATTCGCCCCCATCCCTTCTTCACCGCTGACCCAAATCTTTCCACTGTGGGCATCTATGATGTTTTTGCAGATTGATAGTCCCAGTCCCACGGATTTATGTCTGCCTTCACTATTTGAAAGCCTTTTAAACGGCTCAAAGATCGAAGAATAGGAGTTCGCAGGAACGCCGGGACCTTCGTCTTGAACGCAAAACCGGCAGTAGCCATTGTCGATGACGGCGGAGCAGGTGATGGTGCTGCCTTCAGGACTATATTTTATCGAATTGTTCAGAAGGTTATTGACCACTTGCCGGATCTTGATGCTGTCTACATGGGCGATCATCTCTTCATGATCGGCAATGAATCTTATCTTTATATCGTGCTGATTTGCTAAAATTCGGGTTTGGGAGATCGCCTGATCGAAGATCTGCTTCAGGTCAGTATCTGCAAGACTTAAGACGACTTTCCCACTCTGCATAGCGGAAAGATCCAAAATGCTATCTACCAATTTTTGCATATAGATAGCAGTGGAATGGATGATCCCCGCGATCTCATGAGAATCCTGATCTAGCTTGCTGTCTGTCTTCATTACTTCGCTGAAGCTACGGATGATGCCGATGGGATTGCGCAGATCGTGGGCAGCCATGCCGACGAAGCGATTGCGAATCTCGATGAGCTTTTGAAGCTCCGCATTAGCTTTCGCCAGATCACGTTGGCTGCGGACAAACTCGTTGTTCAGCCGAGTCAACTCATCGAAATAGAATCTATCTTCACTCTTGGGCTTTATTAACTCTTCCTCTGTCATTGGTTCATTTTGGCGGATATGAAAATCCACTCCCGGTTGCAACTGCTTTTCGTCAAGAGCCTTAAGTATGATCTCCTCGATTGTATCTAGTTCATCAGCACTTATGATTAGGGATCTGTGTTTCATCTCAAAACCCCTTCACCAATTTTCTGGCTACTGAATCTGCCATGGAAGCATCGATTGCGTAGGCATCCGCTCCGATCTTCTTCCACAATCCGGCATCAGTCAAGAAAGGATATCCGCCCACCATGATCTTGGTCTTGGCTGTGTCCGAATTAGCCCTAATCTTAGCTATCAGATCTTCGGCTTTGTGAAGGTTGAGCGGGAAGGTGACCGAGATCGCCACCAAGTCCGCCCTCTCTCTGGCAATGGTCTCCAATATCCCACCATTTGGCATGTTTGCTCCCAAATATACTGTGTCCCAGCCATCTATCTCCATAATGTCGGAGACCATTCTGAGCCCGATCTCATGAAGCTCTCCGCTCACACAAGTGCCGACCAACTTCAGATCTTTGTCAGTTGCGTCAAATATCAAGGGGTAAAATTGGGCGACCAGAAGCTGCGTCACTCCGGTGCAATAGTGTTCTTGCGCCACAGAGATCTTGTGAGTATGCCACAAAAAGCCGATCTCTCGCTGCACCGGCTGGAGGATGTTCAGATAGATATCCCTGATCGCGTGTTTGTCGGACGCAAGCGACATCATGTATTGGATGGCATCATTGCGTCGTGAGGAAAGCAGCAGGTTCATGTAGCGCTTGGCCTCTGTGTATCGTGGATTTCCCTTATCCAAGCTTTGTCTGAGCTCTACATCTTGATTGTAGAAGATCTTGACCGCAATCTCGATAAGCTTACGAATCTTGTCAAGATCATGCTCTGAGAGATATTCCTCTAGGACTTCTGATATGATCAGCATATGTTCCGCTATGTCCGAAGCCTTTACCCCCAGGGTGATGAGCAGTGTCTTGAGCCAGTTGAGATAGTTAATCCAGATCTCATCGGAATCCATGGAAAGACTCTCAGCTATATACTCCAAATTGTATAGGGCATCCTGCAGGCATTTGCTCTTTTGATATGGAGTATAGCCCTCGTCAAGGCGCAGATTGCGCTGCATCTGCAGCTGGAAAATGCGCTCAGCCAGCTCGTTCTTCTTCATCTGGATGATCCTGATGCTTTCGGCATAAAGTTTATCGGCCATAGTGAACCTGCTTTTTAAGATTTGTTTTAGTATAAGGTACTGTGCTCAAGTGTCAAGGTAAATCTTATTTAATAAGGGAGATATCACTTGCTCGGCGGCTCAGATATCAGTGGGATGGAGGCTGCAAAGATCCGCGTAGTCGTATGGGAAGGACTTGTAAAGGGGACTTGTGTCGTTAATCGTGACTCCCGTAAAGCGTGATCTCAGAAGCGTGAATGCCATCACCATGCGGTGGTCATTCTGACTATCCAGCTCAAGCTCAGATATCTGCCCGGTAAATGGCTCTATCGTCAGTGAGTCACCATCAAAGAGGTAATCCGCGCCGATCAGATCAAAAGCCTTGGTGATTCCCGAGATGCGATCGCTCTCTTTGTAGCGCAATCTACCAATGTTTTTCAGGGTGAGAGTATCCTCACAAAACAGCGCCAGGATGCTGAGCACCGGCATCAGATCCGGACAATCTCGCAGATCCAGGACAGTGCCTTTGAGCTTCGCCGGGAGGATTTTGATATAGCTCTTGCTGCGTCGCACGCCAACCCCCATTTGACGCAGGTAATCGTAGATCCTGATATCCGGTTGCTCCAAGCTCAGAGTTCTATGAATGGGGATCTGCAGCATTTCGCCTTCTAAAACCGCTAGGATGGCGTAGTAGGCAACCGTTGACAGATCAGAATCCACAGCATAGCTGGACGGGATCTTCATGGAGGTAGCTTTGATCATCAGTGAGTTGCCCTCTCTTTGGGTCTGCGCGCCCAAAAGCTCCATGATCCTGATGGTGAGGTGGATGTAGCTCTGCGAGACCTGAAACGGGCTCAGCTCCAGGCTGAGATCCTGCTGCATGGCTGGGGACGCAAGGATGAGTGAGCTGGCATATTGGCTGCTGATATCTCCCGCCAGATGATGCTGCCCTCCCGTGAGCTCGGCTCCTTGGATCTGAAGCAAATTACCATTTAGCTCTATCTTTGCGCCCATTGCTTGCAAGGCCTGCGTCAGAGGAGCATAGCCCCGCTGCAGAAGGATATCCGATATCCAGACGCGAGATCTCAGACCCGCTTGTGCCGCCAGAAAGCTGAGCCAGAGCCGAAAACCGGTGGCATTGTAATGGAACTGATAGCTATGCTTGCTCTGCTGATTTGACGACACAGAGAAGTGGAAGGATCTTAGCTCGCCCAAGCCTGAGACCTCATAGCCGAATGTCCTAAGCGCTTCTTCCAGCTCCATCACATCACTGCAAGGATTGTAGTTCTCAAATCGCATATCGCTTCTGGCGTATGCCATGGCGAGCATGAATCTTTGCAAGACGGATTTTGAACCGGGTATTTTCACGAGCTTTCCTTCCTTTTGCTTTTGATATTACTCTCTTCTTTCTTGACAGAAATCTGTCAAGCCCGAACTTGGCTTTTACTCGGCGAACACAATGCGGCAGCCAGCTTACAATGTTCAAAGAAGCTTCCATGCCGATCTTGTATCCTAAGCTAGAAAGATGATAAACAAAGGTAGATATGATGACACAACGTCCATCCTGGCAAGAATACTTCATGCAAATGGCACTACTTGCTGCCACCCGGAGCACCTGTCTGCGCAGAGCGGTCGGTGCGGCTTTGGTGCGTGACAATCAGATCATCGCCACGGGCTACAATGGCAGCCCTAAAAGCAGTCCTCATTGCAGCGAAGTGGGCTGTTTAAGAGAAGCCAAGAATGTCCCATCAGGCGAAAAACACGAGCTCTGCCGAGGGGTTCACGCCGAGCAAAACGCCATCATCCAAGCGGCGATCAACGGCAGCAGCACACGCGGTGCCGAGCTATATTGCACGCATCAGCCTTGCAGCATCTGTGCCAGGATGATTATCAATGCGGAGATCAAACGGGTGTATATCGCCCATAGCTATCCGGATGAATTAGCGCTGCAGCTTATGGGTGAAGCCGGCATCGAGCTGATCCTCTTGGATCCGGAAGATGGCAGCTGTCAAAGGATCTGCTGATGCTAAAGCGTTTTAGCGTTCGCGACCTGATCTTGATCGCGGCTTTTGCCGCCATCGGGATAGCCATCAAGCCGATCGTGGGACCGATGGTGAAGATGATCTCGACTCCCCTGGGCATACCCGGAGGCTCTTTTGCCGGAGGATTTTATATGCTCTGGCTGGTGCTCGCCGTCGTGATAGTGGACAAAGCCACGACCGGCACAGTGTTTGGCATCTTGCAAGGGCTGGGTGTTTTGATCTTTGGGATCGCCGGCAATCAAGGAGCAGTGTCTCTTATCACTTACACCGTTCCGGGCTTGGTGGCGGATCTTATATATGGCCTGATTCGGCAGAGAAAAGGCCTTGCAGCCCACCTGCTTCTGTGCTCTCTGGCAAATGTGAGCGGAGCCTTGATGTCTGCCGCGCTGATCTTTCGCCATCCCCCTTTGATCATGATCGGGATTGCCTCTTTGTCGATCGGATCCGGCATCGTGGGTGGCTATCTGAGCTTTGCAATCCATAGCAGTCTTAAGAAAATGAGGATAATATGAAATATATACTTAGCATCGTGATTATCTGTCTGTCTTTGCAGGCAGCAGCGCTCGTGGTCGTGGACAATGAAGGGATCTATCACAGATATCCCTACGACAGCTTTTTCCGCATACAGGGCAGAGATTTTGTCACCGAAAGGGAAGTGGACAGAGAGATCGTCCTCACCACCTGGAAAGGCATCCGCTTTGATACCTGGCTCAAGGAACAGAGACTGGGCGATTTTCATCGCATCCGTTTTGTGTCTTCGGATCGCTACGAAGTAGTCTTCAATCATGCCGAGTGGGATACGCTCACGGCTTGGCTGGCACATAGTGAGGAAGGCACTGTCTTCCCCAATGAGCAATTGAGACTGATCTTTCCGCATCTGCGCAGTCAATTCTGGGTGCGCGACTTGGTCGAAGTGCATCTCGAAAACCACAAAGAAATCCCCATCCCTGGCAGATTCTTTGCGATGCGCAGCTTCTTTGCCGAGCAAGAGCTGCTCAAGGATCCCAAACCTTTTGTGCGGATGCAAGGCTATCGCTTCGACGACTTTTTGGATGATCTGAGCGATAAGCCCATCAAGGACATAGTTCTCTACAGCAAGGATGGCTTGATCCAAAACCTGAGCTATCCCTCTCAGCTCGCCGGCGCTGTCTTGGAGCTTAGCCCCGAAGGCAGCTTCAACCTCAAAAGCCCGCAGATCCCGGGTGGGATGTGGATGAAAAACATCGTCTATCTTCAGTGTGATGACCTTGCCCTGATCGATCTACGCTACATCGCCGGGATCATTCCGATCGCCAAAAGTCTTCAGTGGAAGCTGGGTCCTTCGACTCAAGTGATCCTAAACTACCCGGATAGATCAGAAACTGAGCATTTTGGCGACGCCATCGGAGAGCCCATGATCTTTGACGGCATCCGAGACTTTCAGCTTGTCCCCTAAACTCAGAGTTAAAGATCTCCGCCTCATCTTTCCCGATCTTGAGACGCCCGTCCTCAAGGGGCTATCCTTTGAGGCAGATCCAGGCACCCTCACCGTCATCACAGGAGCCAACGCCAGCGGCAAAAGCTGCGTGATTCACAGCCTATGCGGGATCATCCCTCAGAGCATTCCTGCCGATCTCTCGGGTGAGATCAGCTTTGGGGATATTGATCTTAAGAAAGTCCCGCTGTGTGAGACTTACCAACATATGAGCGTGGCACTTTGTGATGCGAGCATGCAGCTCTTCTTCCCAAGCTGCGAATTGGAGCTGGCCTTTGCTTTGGAAAATCGGGGTATGCAGCCGAGCATTATCCGCAGCAGGATAGATGCCTCTCTGAAGCGCTTTGGGCTGGATCCCTTGATCTTTGAATGCCCGCAAAAGCTGAGCGGCGGCGAGCAAAGGCTGCTCATCTTTGCCATCTGTGAAAGCCTGCAAAACCCGATCCTGCTGTTGGATGAACCTGAGACAGGACTCTCCCATGGCTCCATGTCCATACTTACAGATTGGCTTAGAGAGCTCCGCCAAAGAGGAGTCATCAGCTTCATAGCCACTCACAATGAAGAGATCATCGCTCTGGCAGACAAAGAGATAAGGCTATCAAGTGTTTGAGGTGCATCGTCTCAGATTTGGCTACCCCGGGAAGCCGCTGCTGCTAAGGGGTCTTTCCTTCAAGCTGCAGCCGGAAGACAAAATGCTCATTCTTGGTGAAAATGGCTCCGGAAAGAGCACCCTGCTCAAGCTTCTTTGCGGAAGATTGCAGCCCGATGGCGGGCAGATCAGGCGCATGAGCAGACGCAATTACTTCTACCTGCCCCAAAAAGCTGATCGCAGGATCTTGGGAATCAATCTTGAGCAGGATCTGATGCTTTGGGAGATGGCAGGCTTGGATACAGAGAGATTGAGACGCGATGCACTGGTGGCAGACTTTGCCCCGGAATTTTGGCAGATCCCTCTTTATGAGCTTTCTGCGGGGACAAAACAAGCGTATCTGCTCGCTATAGCCCTAAGTCACGATGCCGATTTCTTGGTGCTCGACGAACCATATCCCGCCTTGGACAAGCGCCGACAAGAGATCTTCACATCTCGCCTGGCAAAGCAAAAGGGACTGATCTTGGTCAGCCACCAAATCCCTGAGATGGATTTTGACGCTCAGATCCTGCTTGGTGACAGGAGCAAGCCATGAAGCGCCTTTTGCATCCGCTTTCATACATCCTATTGTGCGTGGGATACAGTAGTCTCGCAATAGCTTTGAGCCATCCGCTGCAGCTTTTGTGGGTCTTGTTCTTGGCACTGCTTATCGACTTCCGAGAAGGGACTGTCCAGATTGCCAAAAGACTCCTTAGCCTCAAAAAGATAGCCTGGCTCCTGCTGTCGATATTCATCATCCAGCTCATCTTTCGCCGAAGCGCGGATACCCTCACGCTCTTTGCTTTTCTGAAGATCCCAAGAGCAAGCCTATATTATGCCGCCCAGATCTCACTGCGCATCATGATAATCTTCCTAAGCGCTTCCAGCCTGAGTAAGCTGGATTTTTGCCTCTACCGCTCCGCCTTTTCCAGCATCAGACTGCCCGAAGAGATCAGCTTTATGATCTCATATATGGCTCAGCTCATCCCAAGATTTGCCGCTCGCTTCAAAGAAGAGAGCACTGAGCTCAAAGAGCGTGGCCTCAGCCTGAAGAAGATCGGCTTTCGCCAAAAACTCACGGTATACCGAATCCTGGCATTGGCGACCATTGCCGAGCTCATCCTGCAAAGCGGCAGACAGTCCATTGCCCTGGAATTGCGTGGCTTTCGCAGCAAGGGTAAGACTAGCAGCCTATATCGTCATGCTTTCGGATTTTGGGATGCTGTCATCCTGCTGTGGTTGATTGCACAGATTTATCTTGTTTATCGGATATCTCATGTTCTGGCATAATAATTGCATAGTAATTATAAAGCTATGAATAATAAGAAAGAATTAAATACAAAGCCCTACTTGGACAAGCTGGGTCTGGGAGAATACAAAGAGAAAAGCAGTGTATCAAATCTCAGTAAAGTCATCGTTTTGCTGGCACTTTTAGTCGTGACCGCATTTCTGGGCAGCATCTTAGGCGGCAGAAATGAGATCCAACGGCTACAATTGCTTGAAGAAGAAAACGAGCTTCTGAGGGCAAAGGTGGAGCAGTATTCCACCACGGTAGATTCCATTTACAATATGCTTGACTCGCTGGGGCTCACCAAAAAAGACCAACGTGACTATCCCTACTACAGCGGTGGAGCTGCAGACTTTGTGGGCTACTCACGCGATCCGGAACTGAAGCTGGAGATGGAAAGCACCGAGGAAAAGCTCTATCAGATTCTTTCCTTTGTTGAACCAAAATTTGCCAGTCCCCTAATCCCACAGCTCGATGAAGAAGACTTCTTGGGAGATATCCCCAGCATCTATCCGACCTTTGGCAGGCTCTCGGATTCATGGGGATCACGGATCCACCCGATCACCAAAAACTTGGAGTTTCACCATGGAATAGACATCTCAAACATCCGCGGAACTCCCATCTACGCCACTGCTGCCGGAACTGTGAGCAAAACCATCTACACCCGCGGCTATGGCCGCCATATCGTGATCGATCATGGCAATGGCTACAAAACCCTATATGCCCATCTGCAATCCTTCGATATCAAAAAAGGTGACAAGGTCACTAAGGGGCAGATCATCGGGAAAATGGGTAGCACCGGACTCTCCACCGGACCACATCTGCACTATGAAGTGATCTACAACTCCCGAAAGCTCAATCCGGCAAACTTCCTAAACCGGGTCGAAGAACATGCCAAAAAATGATGCTACGGCATATCTGATCACGACTCACGCTCCCAAGCTCTTATCCTCAGGCCTTTTAGGCTTTGCAAAAGACATCATCGCAGTCGATGGCGGACTAAGAATAGTTCATAATCTCGGGCTGACTCCCAAGATCATCATCGGAGACTTTGACTCTATTGACATGGATCTTTTACCGCTTTATCATGACATTCCCAAGCTGAGATTTCAAAGTGAAAAAAACGAAACAGATACCGAGCTGGCTCTAGCTTGGTGCGCTCAAGAAGGATATGGCTCGATCGTGATTTGTAACGATATGCAAGGCCGCTTTGACCACAGCGCAGCAATCATCCAAAACCTCATAGAGCTGCACCAAAAAGCCATCTCCGCTACGATCTACACCGGCACGCAGAAGATCTTTTTCCTCGACCCTCAGACGCATATCAACGGCAAAAAGGGTGACCTGCTCTCACTAATCGCGTATAGTGAAGAGATTCAATTGGAAGATTCGGAAAACCTGCAATACTCACTCAAAGATCTTGTGATTGCAAAGCATCAAAGCCGCGGGATCAGCAACGTGCTCACCGAAGATCTTGCCACGATCAAGCTCAGAAAAGGATTAGCGCTGGCAATTCATACTATAGACCTAGGGGTGGGTTCCAGACTCCCGGTCAAGGGCAAATCTCCCGTCCCGCCGGGACGATAAAGCGACAAGATGTCGCTTCCACTCTGAAAGAATGGTTTTAGTTAAACGCAGGTAATTGCGCCTGAGACATTGAGCGGTTAAAAACCGCTCCTCCTCTTGACATGGACGCAGCAAAGATGATAGGCGGCTGCTTTAGCTGCCGTGTATTCAGCATCTCAAGTTTTGGAATTGAGATGATTTCCGGTGGGCTTTAGCCACCGGCAAAACGAAGATATTAGATGGATTCCGGATACACTTCTTAGCCCCACATAACTGCTGCGCAATTTTGCGGGGACCCCGAATCGCTTCGCTTCGCGTTCCGGAATGACTAATGTATGGCTGGAAGTGAGGAAACGGAGTGACTGGTTTTGGGTTGGTAGTAATAAGGCAGATACGTGCGCAGCGACACCCTAATTCTACATCGTAAATCGTACATTGTACATTCGATTTGCGTAACGACCCCTTGAGTATCCATTCTCAATTCTCAATCCGATTTGTGCAATTACACCCTAATTGTCCATCGTAAATCGTACATTGAACATTCGATTTGCGGCGTAGCCGTAAATCGCCTAAGTCCTTATTTTCTCACCGCTTGCACGCTCGACCGGTGAGCAAGGGGTGAGGGAGGCATGAGCGCGCCCTATTTTGCAAGCACTTACGAGCCTGTTTTTAAGGAAAATTAGCAGAGAAGGAGATGCAAGATCACAAAAAAAGCCCGATCGCATGACCGGGCATATTGTCTTATCTAAGATTTCCTACTAGGAATATTTTGAGGTCACATCTTCATTGCCTGGCAGGCTATAGACCTTAAATTGATCGACGCGGATGGTGGCGTCTTCCGCAAAATCGATCTGATCTTTGTAGCTGATAAATTCCTCGTTGTGGATCTTGATGTGATTGAGCAGATCCGGATTCACCGAAATGCGCAGGCGTTTGTTTTTGATGAAATATTCACTTCTGACGAGCCAGCGGTAGATGCGCATAGTGACGGCATCTTTGCTGACGATTCGTCCGCTCCCATTGCAGAATGGGCAAGGCTCGGAGAAGTTTGCCATGATGGTCGCGCGCATGCGTTTTCTGGTGACTTCGACCATCCCGAGATCGGTGAAGGGATAGACCTTGTTTCTGGCGCGATCGCGTTTTAGCCCTTTTCGTAGGGTATCCAGCACCTCATTTTTTGCCTTTTCGTCTGCCATATCTATGAAGTCGATCACGATCACTCCGGAGAGATCTCTGAGTCTGATCTGGCGGGCGGATTCGGCAGCGGCTTCGATGTTTGTCTTGCGGACTGTCTCTTCATAGTGACTTTTGCCGGTGAAGCTGCCGGTATTGATATCGATGGCGACGAGGGCTTCGGTTTGCTCGATTTTGATATTCCCGCCTGAGGGTAGATAGATCCTGCTGTGGAAGATGGTTTCTATCTTTTTCTCGATCGACCATGCATCAAAGATCGGGGAATCTTCTTTATAGAGCTCCACCGATGGGATGAGATCCGCGGAGATATCCTCCAATTGGCTGATGATACTTTTGTGGAAGGCCTTGTCGTCGATGACGAGGCGATCCACGTGTTCTCCGAAGAGATCGCGGATCAGGTAGTTTTCAAGGGCATTTTCTTCGAATACGCAGACCGGCGCTTTGGCATATTTCAGCTGTTTTTCGATGAGGCGCCAGGTCTTTGTGAGCGCCTTGTATTCGTTGCGCATATCGTCTTCATCGGCTCCATCAGCTTCGGTGCGGACGATGAGTCCGTAGCTGGGGTCTTTAACTTCGCTGAGGATATTGCGGATGCGGCTGCGCTCTCCTTGGGAATAGATTTTGCGGGAGATGGCGATCTTGCTTTTGTTTGGAAATAGAACCAAGTATTTGCCGGGAATGGAGATTTGTCCGGTGAGGCGAGCACCTTTTGAGCCGATGGGTCCTTTGTGCACTTGGACAATGATCTCTTGGCCGGGTTTGAGCAGTTTGTTGATCTGAGAGCTATCAGAAGGGTTGAAGCGTTTGCGCGGTTTGTCATCTTCAAAGCTATCTAGGAAGTCGAGCACGATGTCACTATAGTGCAAAAAGGCGGTGCGTTCCAATCCGATCTCGATGAAGGCTGCGCCCATGCCGGGAAGTACGTCTTTGACGATGCCTTTGTAGATATTGCCGACCGGATTTTGGTGGTCTTTGCGCTCTACAAAGAGCTCTACCAGGCGGTTGTCTTCCAGGACTGCCACCCTTTTTTCAAGTGGGTGGACGTTTACGATGATCTCTGTATTTACATTGCTTTTTCGCATATCAATCCACCGAGTATGGCATGAGATAGAGCCATTCATTCATGGGGATGCTTTCCAGCTTTTGGGCGATCTTTGCTTCAATATCCCACCATCTGTTTCCCATGAGATTTCTCATCTGCATGCCCATAAAATCCATGTCTTTTATGGCCTCAAAGAAGCTGATTTTGCGAGGAAGATATTGCACCTGATATTGGGCGATATCAGCCATTTCAGCGGCGATCGCGATGGCATCATCGAGATAGCCCAAATCATCAACCAAGTTCAGTGCCATGGCGTCTTTTGCGCTATAGATGCGTCCTTCAGCGATGCTGTTTATCTTGTCGGGACTGATCTGACGAGCGGTCATCACCCGGGATTTGAATTCATCGTAGGTCCCGATGGAGTTTCTTTTGAGCGAGGCTAAGAGATCATTGGAGTATGGCTCAAAGGGACTAATCGCAGAAGAGAACTTGCCATAGCCGACGGTCTGGGACCTTAGACCCAGCTTACGACCCAATTCAGTGGCTTCGGGGAGCATCATGATCACGCCGATGGAGCCGGTAATGGTTCCGGGATCGGCTATGATCTGATCTGCCGCGCAGGCTATGTAATAACCGCCGGATGCTGCTACGCCGCCCATGGAGATCAAGATCGGCTTTTCGTTTTTGAGATCCAGCAGCTCTTGGTAGATCAGCTCACTTTCCAAAGCACTGCCACCGGGGCTGTTTATGCGAATCACGACTGCTTTGATGGATGAATCGTCCTTGATATCTTTGATTGCTCGTCTCACTTTACTGTGAGAAATGATGGATTGGTTGAAGCCCCCGCTCATCGGGGTGATATTTCCTTCCAAAAAGAGCACTGCTACTTTGTCGCCACGAACCGGTAACTGACGCGGAGAATAGGAGCTGATGCCGACGACCTTTTCGGGGTCGATACCTTGCTCGGCTTGCATCTGCTTCTTGCTCTTGGCGTGGTCGATCAAGCGAAGCTCTTGCGCCTGAGCAGCTGAGAGAATGAAGTCCCGACGGTTGTTGTAAACCGCTTTGACGTCATCGTGAGTGAGATCTCTGCGTTCTGCAATGCCATCGATGATGAGATTGAATCGATCCAATAGCATATCTTCGATGTTGCGGCGTGTTCCTTCAGAAAAGGAAGTTTGGCTATAGGGTTCGCCGGCGCCTTTGAATTCGCCCGCTTGGATGATATGCATTTTGACGCCTATCTTATCGAAGAGTTCTTTGTAGAAAAGAGTGTTTGCCGAGCTACCCGTGAGGATGAGCCCTGCTGAAGCAGAGGGCTCCATATATATCTCATCGGCATAGCTGGCAAGAAGATAGTCCCCTTGGGTCAGCATGTCGCCAAATGCTATCACCGGTTTACCGCTGGATTTAAAGTCCTGGATGGCGACACCCAGCTCATGCAAGCTTGCCAAAGATAGTGACGCGCCAAAGGGTTCGATGATTAATCCGCTGATGCGTCGATCATGCTTGGCGCGACGGATCTTCATGCTCATGTTTTGCATGCTGTTGATATCTTTATTGCTCATGAAGTTGAGGGGCAGCATCTCGTTGTATTCCGGGATATATGCACCGGGATTGAGGCTGAGCCAGCTATCATCACTGACGATGGTGGAAGGAGCCGCGCTAAACGCGAATTTGCTCATCTGCCTTCCCATCCAGTATGACAAGCCGGTCAAGACTATCAGTACGATTAGAATGATTAAAACGATTTTTTTGGTGCTCATTTGAGCCTCCTTTTAAAGTGTGAAAAATGAGTAGAAAAATGTGGAAACGCAAGCGAGCAGCTTACGTCTGTGATTTGGGAAAAACGTTTCAGACGCCCCGGGTAAGGAAACTGCCAAAATTCATGATAGAAAAATGGCGGAGATGTAGGGATTCGAACCCTAGAAACGCTCACACGTTTACACGATTTCCAATCGTGCTCCTTCAGCCAACTCGGACACATCTCCGCAAGGGCAATTGCCAATCTTTTCGTAGGGCGTATTCTGTCAAACATTTTAGTGTTTAAAGTGACGATATCCGGTGAAAACCATCGCCATATCAAGCTCATCACAGGCTTGGATGCACTCGGCATCTCCTTTTGAGCCACCGGGCTGGATCACGGCTTTGATGCCGGCTTGGTAGATCTCATCGATACTGTCGCGATATGGGAAAAACCCATCGGAAGCGCAGACGGCATGAGAAAGATCGTGTTTGAATTTCTTTGCTTTCCAGATCGCGATGGAGGTGCTGTCGATCCGACTGGTCTGCCCGATGCCCAGGCCCAACACACGATCTGAATATGCCAAAGCGATAGCATTTGACTTTAGAAGAGACACGGCTTTCCAGCCATAGATCATGGCGGCAAATTCTTCTTGCGAGGGCTGTTTGTGGGTCACGACCTGCCAATCTTCGATGCTTTCGGACACCTGATCCCAATCTTGGGCGAGATATCCCCAGAGCATGGTCTTGATCTCACGCGGATTGGATTCGCGGATCAGGAAGTTTGGATGATATGAGATCAATCTGCGGCTCTTCTTTTTCATGAGAACGTCCAAGACACCCTCGTCATAGCCGGGAGCGATGATGATCTCGGTGAAGATGCGATTGATCATCACGGCGGTCTCCAGATCCAGACTCCGATTTACCACCACTATCCCGCCAAAGGGCGCTACGGTATCCGTCGCAAAAGCTTTGCGATATGCCTCAGAGAGCTTGCTACCGCTGCCGATTCCACAAGGATTGCAATGTTTTACGATGATCACAGTGGGTTCGCTAAATAGGCGGATGGCGCGAAGGGAGCTGTCGATATCCATGATGTTGTTAAAGGATAGTTCTTTGCCATGCAGCACTTCCCAGCCGTCGGTGCGGTTTGTGTAAAAAGCTGCTTTCTGGTGAGGGTTTTCGCCATAACGCAAGGGCTGATGCATGTTTGCTTGGATATCGATGTGCGGCGGCATATCTCGAATGTCGGTGCTTTCACTGCGAAACTCTTCCAGATAGTCTGCGATGTTGGCGTCGTAGTGAGACACCATGGCAAAAGCCTTTTGCGCCAGATAGCTGCTCCAACACTCCGGGATCTGGGTGTCCTGCTTGAGGTGTTCGAGCGTGGGAACGTAGTCTCGCGGATCAATCAAGACAGTCACGTTTCGGTAGTTTTTGGCAGCAGCGCGGATCAGGCAGGGGCCACCAATGTCGATGTTTTCAATAATCTCTTGGTGACTGCTGTCTTCCCGAGCGCGCACCTGAGCAAAGGGATATAGGTTTACGATGACGATATCGATCTGCCCAATCTCATGCTCCTGCAGGCTACGCACATGCTCATCCTTGCTCCGATCAGCCAAGATGGCTCCGTGAATCTTGGGATGCAAGGTCTTGACCCGTCCATCAAGAATCTCGGGGAAGCCGGTGTAATCACTGACTTCTATCAAGGAAGAGCAAAATTGCCTTAGGTGCTTTGCGGTGTTTGATGTGGAAAGAATAGTATATCCTAGATTCTCCAATTCCATTGCCATAGTCTCGATGGCTGTCTTGTCTGATACGCTGATTAGTGCGTATTTTTTCATGCTTGTCCGTCCTCGTCGATTTGCTCGACTAAATCTGTAATATCTTTCTTTTCTATAAAGGTTTCAAGGCGGCGATTCAATTTGTCGTCGCTATACATTTCCATGGTCAATCTCACCACACGTTTGGGCGTTTTTTGGATCACTTCTTCGCGTACACCCTTGTCGATCACGCTGACTAGGACAATCCCGCTGAGAATGATGATCCAATTGACATATATCCAAAAGAGGAATATGGGCAAAGCCGCGATCACGCCATATACAGCTTGAAAGCTGGTGAGATTGTATATGTAATAATCAAAGCCACTCTTGATCAAGACCCAAAGGAGGGTGGTCCAAAACGCTCCTTGGATGAGGCTTTTGCGCTTGACCTTGATCGAGGGCATGAGCATATAAAGAAAAAAGAGGGCAAAAAACTGTAACAAAAAAGGAACTATGTAGCCAATCCAGATGAAGAAGCGCAGCTTCAAGAGACGAGATATGATCGGCATCGATGAGCTGGAAAAGAGCAATACGATGATGAATAGACCAAACACCAAGGTGCCAAAGAACTTCACAAACTGGCTGAGCAGATCCGTGCCGCCGGGGGCGTGAGTGCTGAGAATCCTGTCAAAGGTGGAGCGGATATTGTTAAAAAGCAGATATGAGGATATGAGAAGGATGACGAAGACCATGATGTTCAGCCCCATCCGGCGTGCGATCATCTCGTTGATCATCTCCATCACGGCTTCTGCGGAGCCGGGGATAAAGTTCTGCGCGACTACATCTGCGATCTTCTCTTTGAGATTGAGGAATGGGAGATCCGGAGCCAGCATCAAGATAAACGTGATAAAGGGAATGAAACCCAGGATCGTCACATATGCCAGGCTGCCCGATTCACGAGGAACTTTCTCCTTGATGATCCTGCTTACCCAGAGGCGAAAGAAGGTGCCGATCCGGCGCAGAACTATCTTACGACGACTCGCCATGGCGACATGCAGCCAAAGGCGATACATCCAGAGCGTCAGCGCCCTTGTGTATGGATATAGAATCTTGCGAATCCCTGAAAACAGATTGTCCTTTCTCCTGCCCATCCTAGTCCTCCCTTAGCGCCACGACCGGATCAAGCTTGCTCGCCTTGACCGCTGGGACTATCCCAAAAACCAAACCGACTCCGGCTGAGATGAGCAACGATATGACTATCATCTTGGGCTCAGCCAAAAGCTTCATCTCCAGATAACCGCTCACTAGGTCAAGAATCGAGAATCCCAAAATGATGCCAAAGATCCCGCCCAATACAGTGATCAAGATGGTCTGCACCAAAAACTGGACGAAAATATCTACGCGCCTGGCGCCAACTGCCAAGCGTACGCCTATCTCACGGGTGCGCTCTTTGATCGACGCCAGCATGATGTTCATGATCACAATCCCGCCCACAGTCAGAGAGATCATGCCGATCATGATGAAGATCATGCTGAAGATCTGGCTGTTTTGCTCCATCTGCATCATCATCTGCTGCGCTGAGTCCACCCGAAAGACTGCGCGGCCATTCTTGATCCTGAGCAGCAGCATATTGACCTTCTGCTGGAGACTCAGCGCTTCCTCCGGGCTTGCGGCGGTGATCTGAATCGAGCTGATCTCACTGCCGGCACTGAGCTTGTTCATCATCGTGGATAAAGGGATGAAAGCTTGGCGATTCATGTATTCTAGGTGATTGCCGCCCCAAGCGCCTCCGCCGGGATTCTCCCAAAACTTCGTGTCCATGATGCCAATGACTTCCATGATATGATCATTGACCTGGATCTTGCGACCAATGGGATCCTGTCCCTTGAAGAGATCACGGGCGACAGAAGAGCCGAGAACGATCACGTTTGAGTTTTCCCGCAGATCAATCTCACCAAAGAAACGACCCCGCGTTGGACGCCAATCCTCCACAATCTGCATATCCGGCAAAGCTCCGATGACTTCTCCGGAATAGGTAAAGCCACGATATTGCAAAGCTGCGGAATAAAGCGAGACTGATGGATTGATCGCCTTGGCTTCGGGAATCTGCCCCCGCAGAATGTTCAACTCACTGAGACTTAGGGTAGCTGTCCCGCCTTGGCGAAAATCATAGTTCCAGTTTTGCTGAATCTCTATTTTGTTCAAGCCACCACGCTGCGTCATCCACTCCATGGTGCTTTCATTCATCCCGCTGATGATCGCCAAGACCACCATGATGCACATCACTCCAAGGACAATTCCGAGCACGGTCACCAAGCTGCGCACCTTGCGCATCAAGATGTCGCTGATGCCGATTTGCAGGGATTCAGTCAGAGAGATTGCCATCTGCGATCATGCCGTCCTGAATCTTGATGATTCTATCTGCTCGGTCTGCCACTTGGGAATCATGGGTGACCATTATCACTGTGTTCCCGGCTTTGTGAAGATCAGAAAAGATCTCCAGGATGTCTCCGCCGGCTTGGCTATCCAAATTGCCTGTGGGCTCATCAGCGAGGAGAATGGAGGGGGAGTTCACGATGGCACGAGCGATTGCCACTCGTTGCCTTTGCCCTCCCGAAAGCTCATTTGGCCTGTGTTTCAAGCGATCAGAGAGCCCCACGCTATCCAAGATCTTCATGGCCTGACTCTTGCGAGCTGCTGCACCCAGACCGGAATACATGAGAGGAAGCTCGACGTTCTTGAGGATATTCAAATGTGGGAGCAGGTTGAATGATTGAAACACAAAGCCAATTTTTCGATTGCGGATTCCGGATAGAGCTCGCTTTGGCAGCTTGCTCACCAAGTCGCCATCGAGATAGTATTCGCCCATGCTGGGGCTATCAAGGCAGCCGATAATGTGCATCAAGGTGCTTTTCCCTGATCCAGAAGGACCCATGATGGCGACAAACTCACCCTTGTCGACACCGATATCGATCCCGGCTAGAGCTCGCACTTTTACCTTGCCTAGAAGGTAATCTTTGATGAGGCCATTGGTTCTTATGATTTCCATATTAATACTTTTCCACCTGTTATTCCATCACATCTATAGTCCTCAATATGTCAACAAAAAAGTGATCTCCAGCTGAGCTTATCTTTGGAGATTGGCTCTGTTCTGCGAGAGACTCGGGGTTTTACCGGATTCTGCGGGGTCAATCCAGATCAGTTTTACGGCGGTTTATCTGAAGTGACTTGCTTTGACGCTTGATGATCAGACTCGGGGAGCCACCGGGTAAAAGCATGTAAATCAGCGGCATGAGGCCTCTTCATCAGCGGATTGCCAAAGATTTTTCTTGACAGATTGTTCGGCTGAATAATCTTGGTAGAACAATGACGCGAGGTGGAGCAGCTGGTAGCTCGTCGGGCTCATAACCCGAAGGTCGGAGGTTCGAATCCTCCCCTCGCTACCAAACTTTATACAAGACAAGCGAGAGACCCTCGTTTTTTTTATAGTGTGGCGGTGTAGCTCAGCCTGGTTAGAGCGTCGGAATCATAATCCGCAGGTCCGGGGTTCAAATCCCTGCGCCGCTACCACTATATATTGACTGCGCCAGTAGCTCAGCAGGATAGAGCAGCAGCCTTCTAAGCTGCGGGTCAGGGGTTCGAATCCCTTCTGGCGTGCCAGCTAATACAAAGATATCCCCATATAGATCTGTGGTGGGTGTAGTTCAATGGCAGAGCACCGGATTGTGGTTCCGGGCGTTGTGGGTTCGAGTCCCATCATCCACCCCATTTTCAAGCGTATTCTGAGCGATCAGGATGCGCTTTTTTTGTGCTCCGGCCGCATCTTTGTTTGCATTGGGCAAGTGTCTAACTCTTTTATGCCATCAGCTAAAAGGCTTTATCCCGGATGATCCTTCCCGTTTGAGTATGTAGCTCTTGCTCTGCAATGGCGGTTTTTTCCAAGCGGATACTTCCCGTTCCTGTGTCGATGGAGGCATAGTCGATCTTACTGCCGATTAAGGTGACGCTTCCGGTGCCGGTCGTAACAAGCAGCTCATCGATATCTGCTTCTTCGAGCCGGAATCGTCCCGTGCCTGAGTTTACCTTCACACGCTTCACTGACTGAATATCAGACATGTCCACCGCTCCTGTCCCGCTTTTAACTTCAATCGTGGCACTATGGTAGATTGATTTGAGATTGACCGCGCCTGTCCCTGTATTCACAAAGATATCCAGATTTTCCGGGACGGTTCCGCTTATGGATGTGATGAGCACGTTCTTGCCGGACTTAGTCTCGGTCTCGATCCCTCTTCGTGTGAGTGATAATACGGCATCGGAAGGCTCATGTTCTTTGTATGTGATCAGGAGATCCACCATATCCGAGGCAACTCCGCGAAGATCCAAGCTTGCTGTTCCCGTCGATAATATCAGGCTTCCATATGAGAACGCTTCCGTGATGCGGATTTCTGCATTATGCTGTGGCATTTCTTCTTCGATGATGATGCAGGATGTAGCGCTCAATGCAAACAAGATAAAAAGTGCTATCAGCTGTGTTTTCATAAGATACTCCTTTATATATCTTGCTACATCAGCTTGAGCCGGCAACTTGTCAAGAGATAATCGGGCAAACGTGGCACTCGGAGAGTGGATTTTCTTCCATCTCAGCGGCTCAGGCAGCAGCTTGTTTGTGTCCAAGATCACAAGATCAGCTGCAGGGGCCCATTAAATCTTCCAAGACCCGATGCCGAGCATAGGCTGCTTGAGTTTGAATCCGCATATCGTCGGCTTTGATAAACCACTAAATAGCTAAGTTTGGAACGATTTTCATTGACAGAGCCATGCCTTTCCCGGCTATGTCGCTAAACAGACTTTAATGATTTAAAAGAACAAAAAACGAGGTATAAATGCACACTACACAGGAAAATATCCAAAGCCTTCTGGAACGAGAAAAGAAGATTACGCAGATGGGTGGCGACAAAGCGATCGCCAAACAAAAATCTGCCGGAAAACTCACCGCCCGCGAACGCTTGGATCTCTTGTTTGATCCGGGCAGCTTTCGTGAGCTGGACATGTTTGTTAAGCATCGTTGTGACAATTTTGGCATGCAAGATATCGACATCCCTTCGGATGGGGTTATCACCGGTCACGGCTTGGTAAATGGACGTCCTGTCTTTGCCTTTTCGCAGGATTTCACTGCCCGCGGAGGCTCTTTGGGAGAGATGCATGCTGCCAAGATCTGCAAAGTGATGGACATGGCTCTGAAGAGCGGAGTCCCTTGCGTGGGGATAAACGACTCCGGTGGAGCCCGCATCCAAGAAGGTGTCGACGCCCTAAAGGGATATGGAGACATCTTTTTCAGGAACTCCCGTGCCAGCGGCGTGATCCCTCAGCTCACCGCGATCATGGGTCCTTGCGCCGGAGGCGCTGTATATTCACCCGCCATGACGGACTTTGTCTTCATGGTCAAAAATACCAGTTTTATGTTTATCACCGGACCGGACGTGATCAAAGCCGTCACCGGTGAAGTGACCAACCAAGAAGAGCTTGGTGGAGCCATGACACACAACAGCAAAAGCGGAAATGCCCATTTTGCCTGCGAGAGCGATCAAGACGCCATCGAGCAGATCAAGATGCTGCTTTCGTTTTTGCCGGCAAACAACATGGAAGATCCACCCCGCACTGAGTGCAACGACGATCCTTGGCGTGAATGCCAAGAGCTAAACACCATGATTCCGGATAACCCCCGCATGAGCTATGACATGCGCGATGTGATCAAGCGCGTAGTGGATAACGGCATCTTTTTTGAGCCCCATCTCTTTTATGCTCAGAACATCATCGTGGGCTTTGCCCGCCTAAATGGCCGCAGCGTCGGCATCGTGGCAAACCAGCCCATGGTGCTCGCAGGATGTCTGGACATCGACGCATCAGACAAAGCGACTCGCTTCATCCGCTTTTGCGATTCCTTCAATATCCCGCTGATCACGTTCGTAGACGTCCCGGGATATCTACCCGGCACACATCAGGAGCACAGCGGAATCATCCGTCATGGCGCCAAACTTTTGTGGTGCTATTCGGAAGCCACCGTGCCAAAACTGACAGTGGTCACCCGCAAGGACTACGGCGGCAGCTATATCGCCATGAGTTCACGTCACTTGGGCGCGGACATGGTCTTTGCTTGGCCATCTGCCGAGATCGCCGTGATGGGCGCGCAGGGAGCGGCAAACATCATCTTCCGCAAGGAAATCGCCGCAGCAGAAGACCAAGCCACAAAGCGTAATGAGCTGATCGCAGATTATGAAGAGCGCTTCAACAACCCCTACGTGGCAGCATCACGGGGCTATGTGGACGCAGTGATTTTGCCGTCTGAGACCAGAAAACGCCTGGTGGATGCTCTGGAAATCCTGAGCACCAAGAGCGAAAGCTTGCCACCCAAAAAACACGGCAACATCCCAGCCTAAGGATAGAAGAATATGCACAAAGACAAACGTGAACTTGCCGCTATCTCAGCTGTTTTGGCGCTGATCTCCTCAGAGAATAGTGCACCCGGCTATCAAGCCCCCATCCCCGGGAATCCCTCCCATCCATGGGCGGCATATGGCCGCAGCTCAACCATGCAATACCGCGACATTTGTCAAAGAAGAATAATAAAAAGAAGCAGATAAAAGGAGAAACAATGGATAAGCACGGCATCCTCGAAATGACCAAGATGCAATATGCGGATGACAGACCCAAAGCCGCAAATCCAATCAAGATACAAGACCTCAGTTTTCGCGATGGACATCAATCGCTCTTTGCCACCAGAGGCAGGACCGAAGATCTCTTGCATGTAGCGGAGCTTATGGACCAAGTAGGCTACTACTCCATGGAAGTATGGGGCGGAGCCACTTTTGACGCCATGCACCGCTTTCTCGGAGAAGACCCTTGGGAGCGCATCCGCACTCTGAAAAAACACATCAAAAAGACCCCCTTCTCCATGCTCCTCAGAGGGCAAAACCTAGTGGGATATCAAAACTACGCCGACGACGTGGTGGAAGCCTTTGTGCAGCGCGCCTGCGACAACGGCATAGATATCTTCCGGATCTTTGATGCCCTCAATGACTTCCGCAATTTTGAAACCGCCGTGAAGATCGTGCAAAAGAACAAAAAACACTTCCAAGGCAGCATCTGCTATTCGCTCACTGAGCAAAGAATGGGCGGAGACATCTACAACGTCGACTATTACGTCCAAAAAGCCAAACAACTCGAAAATATGGGTGCCGACAGCATCTGCATAAAGGATATGGCAGGGCTGATCGCTCCGTATGATGCCTTCAACCTTGTGCAAGCCCTCAAAGCAAATGTCAAAGCTCCGATCCACCTCCACACTCACTTCACCTCAGGAATGGGAGATCTCTCCTTGTTCAAAGCCATCGAAGCCGGAGTGGATATCATCGACACCTGCATGGGACCTTATGCATATCGCACCTCCCATCCCGGAGTCGAACCCCTGATCATCTCACTTTTGGGAACAAACCGCGACACCGGAATGGACATCAATCTGCTCAATAAGATCGGCAAAGAGATGGAAAAGGACATCCCAAAATACCTGCAATTTGCAAACAGCACAAAATACTCAATCATCGACACAGACGTCATCATCCACCAAACCCCGGGCGGGATGCTCTCAAACTTGGTCAATCAGCTCAAGCAAATGGACGCCCTAGACAAGCTGGACGATGTTTTTGAGGAAATCCCCAAAGTCCGCAAAGACCTGGGTCAGATCCCGCTGGTGACTCCCACAAGTCAGATCGTGGGCATCCAAAGCGTAAACAACGCCCTCTTCGATGAAAAACCCGGTGAATATGCCCGCATCACCGAGCAGGTCAAAGACCTCTGCTATGGTCTCTATGGCAAGACCACTTTGCCCATGGACAAAGAACTGCAAGCCAGAGCGCTTAAGGGGTATCCCAAAGGCGAGACTCCCATCACAGTGCGCCCCGGAGACGTGATCCCTCCTGCTTTGGAAGACGTCAAGAAAGAGACCGAAGGACTCGCCCGAGATCTTGATGACCAATTGATCGTAGCGCTATACAACGTGACCGGCAAGAAATTCCTGCGCATCAAATATGGCATGGACCCCATGCCGGAAGAGATGAAAGCCACTTCCATGGAAGAGGTGAAAGCACAGGATGAGCTGATCAAAAAAGCCCTCGCCGGCAAACTAGTTGAAAAGCCTGAAGCGCCCGCAAAACCGGAAGATGCCAGAGAATTTGACGTCTTTATCGACGGAAGCTATTTCAAGGTGGAAGTTGCCGAAAAAGGTGGAAGTCCCCGGATAGTCTCCAGTCGTCCGGCTGCCCCCGCTCCAAGACCCGCAGATGCTGCCCCTGCACCAGCTCCGGCTCCACAAGCCGCAAGTCCGGCTCCTGCTAAAGCCCCTGCTCCTGCTGCCGCTCCGGCAACTGCGGATGGTGAAAAGATCGCCGCTCCCATGCCCGGAATGCTGATCAAATATGAAAAGCAAGTGGGCGAAAAGATCAAGCGCGGCGAGACCCTACTCGTGCTCGAAGCTATGAAGATGTATAACAACATCCCCTCCCCGGTGGACGGAACAGTATCCGCGACTCCGCTTTCATCCGGCGCAAACGTCAGCAAAGGCGACACCTTGGCAATAGTCAAAGCAGACTAAGGAGAGATTTATGAAGACAAAAAGTCAGATCATGGACAGCGCTCAGATGGAGCGCAGCCTTCAGCGTATGGCACACGAGATTATCGAACAAAACCGTGGCTTGGAGAAGATCCGCTTGGTCGGCATCCGCTCCCGTGGTGTGCCGATTGCGAATCGCCTCTCGGATTATTTGAGATTGATCTCAAATCAGGAAATCCCGGTTGGTATCTTGGATATCACTTTGTACCGGGACGATCTATCCACCATTGCTCACCAACCCGTGATCAAGGGATCGCAATTGGATTTTGAGATCGAAGACGCGATCGTGGTCCTGGTAGACGATGTGCTCTTCACCGGCAGAACAGTGCGTGCTGCCATCGATGCCCTCATGGATTTTGGACGCCCAAAACACATCCAACTGGCAGTCCTGATCGATCGCGGACATCGCGAATTGCCCATCAAAGCAGATTATGTGGGCAAAAACGTGCCCACCTCAAAAGAAGAAATCATCAAAGTAGCCCTCGAAGATATTGATGGAGAAGACAGTGTCAAAATCGTTTTGGCTTAAATATCAAGATCGTGTCAAGAAACTCGGCAGCCATGTCTGCATCGGGCTGGATTCCCAGCTTGATCGCCTGCCAAAATGCGTTATGAGCTCCGCAAATCCCATCCGGGACTTCAATGAAGCCATCATTCTGAAGACTCAGGACTATGCCACGGCATACAAACCGAATCTGGCATTTTATCTGGCAGATGGCCTTCGGGGCTTGACCGCCCTCTACGACAGCATTGTAAGCATTCCACAGGAAATCCCCGTGATCTTGGATTGCAAGGTTGGCGATATCGGCTCGACTATGGCAAATTATGTAAGCGCTTTCTTCAAAGAACTGAAAGTGGACGCGATCACCATCAATCCCCTCATGGGCGCTGATGTCGTAAAACCGCTTTTGGAGATTGAAAACAGCTTTGGCTTTGCTCTGGCGCTCACGTCAAACCCCTCAGCCGACGACTTCTTCCACCGCCATCATCTCAAAGACGCTGTGCCCGCTTGGCTGGCAGATTATCCGATTGAGCGCTTTGGCGCAGTGGTCGGAGCCACTCAGGTTAACGACCTGAAGATGATGCGCGAAGCGATGCCGGAAAGGCTCTTCCTGATCCCCGGAGTGGGCGCTCAGGGAGGAGATCTCAAGGCTGTACTTGAGCATGCGACCCATAGCCCACAAGAGCCCCGCATCTTGATCAATAGCTCTCGAGGCATCATCTTCGCCTCCCAAAACGAAGACTTTGCGGATGCCGCAGGCGACGCCGCCAAAGAGCTCTTTGAGGCATGTAAAAACCAATAAACCAGCGTTAAATAACAAAGGGGTGATCTTGCTTAATGCAGGATCACCCCAAATTTTTCCTATAAAAAAACCCGGTCTAGCCGGGCAATTGATTGGCTGGGATGGAAGGATTTGAACCCTCACGTACGGATCCAGAGTCCGCTGTCCTACCATTAGACGACATCCCATCAAAAGTATCATGGCTGGGCAGGGAGGATTCGAACCCCCGTATGGCAGGACCAAAACCTGCTGCCTTACCGCTTGGCGACTGCCCAACACTATAAGATAAGTGGCGGAGAGGGAGGGATTCGAACCCTCGGTAGGCTTTTGACCTACACACGCTTAGCAGGCGTGCACCTTAAGCCAGCTCGGTCACCTCTCCAGGCACTAAAATAAATCACAACTATATGATGGCGGAGGATGAGGGACTCGAACCCCCATGGGCAGAACCCGGCGGTTTTCAAGACCGCTGCCTTACCAATTAGGACTAATCCTCCACGTGGTCTTTTCCTTAAATTCTAGGCCTAGATATTTGTCAAGAGGATTCTTGAATTTTCATATAACAAGCCACAAGCATATTGGCAAAATCCTCGATTTTTCGGGCTCGTAAATGCTTGCAATATATGGGCTCCTCACGCCTCCCTCACCGGTCGCTCACCGGTCGAGCGTGCAAGCGGTGAGAAAATAAGGACTTAGAGAGTTCTTAGTTCTTAGTTCTTAGTTGGCGGTCACTTCGCGGTTAATCTAATTGAAAATTCAGAATAATCGTGTCGCTTTTGGCGCTGTAGATCAATGAATATAGAACGCAGATTTAACTGATTTGACGGATTCTTATGATTTGGTTTTGGAGTGCTGAAGTTCCAAAGTGCTGGAGTGCTGGAGTGCAGGAGTTTTGCGCAAGTTTCTACCCTCAACACCAGCATCACATTAGTCATTCCGGAACACCTAGCGCAGCGATTCGGGGTCCCCGCAAAATTGCGCAGCAGTTTTGTGGGGTGATTTCGGGG